>CAZUBG010000010.1:0-54719 GCA_964618545.1 uncultured Bifidobacteriaceae bacterium
GTTGTAGAGCACGTAGACGTTATCGCCCGCAAGAGCCACGTCCGGAAAATTCCGGTTGACGAGGGAGCCCTGAGAGGCCGTCATACTGAGATTGGTTTGCCAGTAGGGTATGGGGTAGTACGAGCTGATGCCGCCGCTGCTGCCAACCCCATCCAGACCATACTCAATCCCCCAATTCCAAACCGTTTCAGAAACCCAGGCGGTGGCAGTGGGATTCATCGTCAACGTAGTCCCGCCAACGGAGATGACATAGGGACTGTCGGCAGGAGCTCCCTGAAGGAAAGGACTGTCCACCGTTCCCGCCGGATAGGCACAGGTATCACCCGCTGCGGTGAAAAAGCTCTGACCCTGAAGCGCCATCTGCTGAAAAATCTGGTCCGTGGTGGCAGAAGGGCCGCCCGGCCATCCCCAAGAACAGCTAATCTGACTGGAGGAATCGTCCGTGGCAATTCGATTGAGGACATCGTTTTGATCAACACCATCATTGGGTGCCTCATAAACATAAATGCTGGCCAGAGCGGGAGCCATGGCGACAAGCATTTCAATGTCCAAGGCGACCTCCCCATTATTAAATCCAGGCGCCCCGTTGAACCCATCCACCAAGACGTTTTGCAAGGGAACATTGGTGCGTCCGGCAAAAGAATCGTACTCTTGAATATCGCTGAGGTAATAACCATCAAACTCCACCAGCGCGACACTTTGACGGGAACCAGTGAGGGGGGTTCCGGGAACATAGGCATTTCGGAAGTCATTGCCCATGTAGAGCCCGCCGGGACCCGTTCCGGCCTTCGGTTGGGCCTTGGACACCGAACTGGTCAATGCACTCACGGGCTTGAACACCACCTTTGGGGACGGCCGACCATAATTATTCAGCCCGGTGATATCCTGAATTTTCACAGTGGATGGCACCAAAGGCTCCGTGTCAGGAGCGAAGAAGTCACGAGCTTCCGACGGGTGCTGGTAGGTTTTGAACCTGATGTTAAGAGCATTCTCAATGTCCGTTGACTGACCGCTGACATCCAGCAGCATACGGTTCGAATGGGTGCCGACAATCTTCAAGTTATGTTGCCGGGCAAAATCGGCCACGGCCTGGTAGTCCTGTTCGGAGGGGGCAAACAGGTCGGCAAACTGCGCGGGGGTCAGGTATTTGTGGTACTGGGGGCTGCCGGGATCACTGATCTGATGGAGCAAATTGGTGAGCGCCTCGCGATTCCGCAAAGGCAGGCCGATGGCCAAATTTAGGTTGGTGGCGGCCAAGTAACCCTTGGACTGCATCCGGGCGAGAGCGGCCGGCACATGGCCGGACAACTGAACCAAAGTCGCGTCCGCCGCCCACAAGGCTGGCACCGGCAGGGCCAAAAACAGGCCCAGAGCCATCACTGACAAACTCTTGTTCATTAAAAGATTCCTCATAACACAGGATCAACGGAAAATGGGTTGCGTGAAGGACGTCGGCCGGTTGGTGGACGTGACGATTTGGCCGGTGGCCGGCAGGTTGGTGGACGCCGCATCGTCAAAGGTTAGCGTGACTCCATTGACCCCATGGGAACCGCCGACATGGGCCATCAGCACGGTGTCGAGCTGGTTGGGCGCGACCACCAGGGCCTGGATGGCGCTCGGAACGGAATGCGTCAGATTGGTGAGGGTGACGGTGGTTTTGAGGATCACCCCCGGCAAATTGCTGACAGTGATCCCGGAAGGATCAGGACTGGCCTCAGCGGGTAACGAACTGCCGCCACTCATGGCATTGATGACAATCGGCGCCGTATTGGAGTAAGAGGCGGTCCAAGTGCCCAAATAGAAGGTAAAGTTGTTGAGACCGCTGTTCCCAACACTATTGGTGGTGGGCGGGACGGTGTTGGAGTTGACATTTTGCAACGCAAAGGTGGCGGTGATCAACTGACCGTTGGTGCCACTGGCGGTGAAGGTGAAGGGCCGGGAAACCGCGTGTCCCCCACCCGTCAAATACCCGTAATACTGCGAACCGCTGGGGGAAACAATGTTGGCACTGGGCAGCAGGGTGGCCAAGAGATTGGTCACATCCGTGCCAGATTCATCGCGGAAGGCGAAGGCCAGCGTATTGGTTTGGCCGGGATAAATCACACCGGGGTAGACATTGGCGGGCGATTGACTCAGCATCGTCGCGCCGGCGGGAACCACATAGCTGCCGCTCATGTCCACAATGGACAGGGTGGCAAAACTGGGGTAGGTCAGGGCGGCATTTTTGGCATCGGACAGTTGGAGATAGACGGTCAATTCCGGCTGCAGAACCGTGCTGTCAATCACGGGCACGGAGAAGGACTGGGTGGTGACCCCATTGGTAAAGAAGAGGGTGCCGTTCGTAGAAACATAGTTTTGACCGGCGACGGCCGTCCCGTCAGTGGTGCTAAAATTCACGTACACCCCGCTATTGGTGTAACCGATGCGATTGACGTTGATCGTGGCGGCGACACCGCTCTTGAGGACGGTATACGATGGCTGCGAGAATTCCACGCCAGAATTGAGACTGATAATGGTGACGGTCTCGGTGCTCGGGGCAAAGAGCACTCCGGGGGCCGTAGGATTGGCAAGAACAACCCCAAAGGTGCGGTTGGTTTCAATCTGCGTGCCCATGATGATGGGCACGGTGAAATAATTGGTGCCGTTGTTGTTGGTAAACGTGAGCGTGCCGCTCTCCGCCGTGTAATCAATGCCGGCGGTGGCCGAGCCGTTGGTGGTGAAATACTGAACCGTCAAAGGCACGATGTTGGTATTGCCTGCGACCGGCACAGGCTCAATGGAGGGATTGGAGCAAACCACGAAAAAGGTGATACTGCCGGCATTCTCAAGCACGCTGGTGGCGGCATTGGTGAAGCTCAACCCGGCGTTGGAATCATGGATCACCACGACGGAATTGGTGGGCGCCACCAAGGCGGCATCGCCTGTCGGGTTATAAAGGCCGACATTAAAGAACAAATCACCGTTTTGGTTGGTGTCATAGAACACCGGGATGGTGATGCTCATCAAGGATTGATCGGCGGCAAAATCCAAGGTGCCGGTCTTGGAGATATAATTGGTCCCGGGAAGCGCCGTGCCCGGAGTGGTGGCATAACTCACGGAAAAGGGATTACCCGTGGCGCCAATGCGCTGCACCACAACGGTGGCGGAACCGTCGTTTTCAACGGTATAATTTGTCGCGTTCAGGAAGGCCACGCCAAAGTTATGATCCAGAATGTTAACCACGGCATTGGTTGGAGCCATGAGCGTGGCACCGCCCTGGGGATTCGACAGGTTAACGGTAAAATTAACCGTGCCCTGGACCGTGTTATTGTCCACCACGGGAATGGCAATTTGCGCGCTGGTCACTCCGGGATCCAAGGTCAGGGTGCCAGTGGTTGCGATGTAATTGTTACCTTGGGATGCCGAACCATCCGCCGTGGAATAATCGACGGAAACCTTGCCGGAGGAACCATTGGTGCGCACCACGGTCAGGTAGACATTGGTGTCGGCTTTCAACACAGTATAGCTGTTGGTGGCGAAGGATAGAACACCAGGAGCATCAACCGTGTCAATGATGGTCAGCGTGGCATTCGTCGGACTGGTCAGCGCCGTACTCACGGCGTTGGTCAGAATCAGGTTCACCGTCCGCTGGCCTTCGGGTATGGTATTATTAATGATCGGCACCTGGACAATTTTCTGTGAAACTCCCGGGGTGAACGTGACCGTGCCATTGGTCGGATAGTAATCAGTGCCGACAACCGCCGTACCATTGGTGGTCGTGGTGAAAGCCACCGCGCAACTGCCACTGGTGCTGCCCACGCGAACAATCTCGATGTTGGCCACCCCGATGACCGTATCCTTGGGTACGGAATAATTGGCTGACGCAAAACTGACGCCGCTGTTGTCATTAATGATGGTCAACTGGGCGGTGGCTTGATTGCCCAAGCCCGCACCACTGATGCCGTTGGTCGTCAGCGTGAGATTCACGGTGGGATTGTCATAGACCACTCCATTATCCAACACTCGAATCGTAACCGTCTGGAACTCCTGCCCGGGGGTGAAAACCAGATTGTTGGTGACGCCGAGATAATTAATGCCATTTGTGGCAGAGCCGTCGCTGGTGGCAAAGGTGACCTGCACGTTGGTGCCATCGCTGCCACCGGTGCGGACCACGGTAATCGTCGCCACTCCATTCGTTTCATCCACCCGATAGTTGGCCGAGCTGAAAGTAAACTGGCCATCACCAGTCACGGAACCACCATACAAACGGGCAAGGTACTGAAGAGGCTGATCTTCCAGTTCGGTGAAAGCACCGCCGATGACGATGAAATTATTCGTCGGCTGGATGAGCAAGGCGTCAATGGCCCCATTGGCGCCATCGCCAAAGTTGATGGTGGTGTCCGCCGCGCCGGTGGGCAACAACCGGGTGAGGTTGTTCCGATTTACTCCGTTGGCCTGACTGAACTGACCGGCCACGACAATCCGATTATCCGGCTGAACGGCAATGGCATCCACCGTGCCATTGATGCCGGTAAGAAGATTGGCGGCAAACGCCTCATCCAAGGAACCATCGGGGTTAAGCCGGGCCAGATTATTAACCACCACTCCATCATCATTGGTGAAACTGAAAGCGCCACCAATGAGAATATTGCCATCGGCTTGAATGGTGATGGCCCGCACCGTGCCGTTGCCCAAGTTGGCATTAAAACTGGTGTCCACCGAGCCGTTCTGAGTCAGACGAACCAGATTGCCAACGACAGTGTTGTTAAAATTTGTAAAGCTGCCACCCACCAAGATATCACCATTGTCATACACGGCGTTGGTTGGATATGCGGCGATGGCATAGACCGTGCCTTCCGCCCCAAGGCCGGTGGCAAAGGTCGAATCCACATCGCCATAGTTGTCAAGCCGCACCACACCAGGGAAGGAAAGACCGTTGAAAGTGATGAAGGCACCGCCGACATACAAATTACGCGAGCCGTTGATGAACGTCTCCGCCAGGGCATAAACAGCGCTATCGGCGCCGGAATCCGGGGCAAAACTGGTGTCGATACTGCCGTCCGTCATCAAACGCGCCACGTTGTTTTCAGTCGTACCGTCCACATTGGTAAAGCTGCCGCCAATCAGGATGCGATCATCCGTTTGACTGAGCACCGAATTGACGTAGCCGCTGGCTCCAGACTGACCGAGCAGGAAGCTGGCGTCGAGGCTTCCATCCGTGTTCAGGCGCGCCACATGGTTCAAATTGGCACCATCGACCGAGGTAAAGAGACCGGATGCAACAATCTTTCCGTCAGACTGGAGCGCCAACCCCAGCACACTGCCATTGAAATCCAAACTGGGATCAAATGAGGTGTCCGGTGCCCCTGGCGGCTGATTGTACGCAGCGTTGGCTACAATGTTCACCGTCGCATTGGCCGGCGACCCTAGGGAGGCACCCGGAGCCGGAGTTGGATTCGACAAAGCGACGTTAAAGAAGAAACCGGAGGGAGGAAGCTCGCTTGCGTCCTGCGGCAGAATGGTGATGTTGAAACTGCTACTGACCTGCTTGTTGGTAAAAGTCAGTGTGTTAGTGGCCGGCATATAATTTGTGTTGGCCAGGGCGGTGCCATCCGCCGTGGTAACCACAGTTGTCGCCGCCCCGAGGGCCGAACCCGTGCGCGTGACGGTAATTGTGGCATAACCACCATTTTCATTCACCAGATACTGCGAGGAACTGAACTGGAAGGTGCCATAGCTGTTGTCATTATTAATGTTCAAGGTTGCATTGGTCGTGGCTCCCAACAGGGATGTCGAAGGGGTGTTATTCAAGCTCGCATTGAAAATTGAGACTGAAAATTGCAAGGCCGCACCAACCTGGTTGCCTTTGATTAAAGGAATGAAGATGGTTTGGGGTGAAACATCACCACTATTCCAAGTAAGGAAGCTGTTCGTTCCAATGTAATTCACATTGTTGCTGGCCGTGCCGTCAGCGGTGGCATACTGGACTTTCAGCGTTCCCAGGCTGCCCACCGTCCGGGACACGGTAAAGGCGATGGCCCCACCACTCAAATTAGTGGTGTAGTAATTGGTCGTCAGATTCAGGAAGCCCTGGAAATTGGGGTTGATGATCCGCAAAATTGCATTGGTCAGGCCCAGGGAGGCGTTACCACCGCTGGCATCCTGGATGTTGTACAATTGAAGGCCAACCGTCTTTTCAACCGGGGATTTCGAGCTGGTACTGTAAATGGCGACCGGGAAGGAGTTGGAAAGCACCGTCGGGCCAAAGGAGACAGACCCATTGGTGCCAATATAATCAACCCCGGGAAGTGCGGTACTGCCATTGGTCACGGTTTGATAATACACCGTAACGTTCCCGGAAACACCGTCGTTGCGAATGATTCCCACATTAAACGGAGAACTGACGGCCGTATAAGCAGGGGACGCAAAACCAAAAGCACCGTCCTGATGGCTGTTGTCCAGCAAGGTGAGCGGGGCAACGGATTCGCCCAGCGCCACCCCAACCGGTATGTTTTCCCCACCCAAATAAAACTGGTCGGCTCCAATCGGATTGGCCAGTTGCAACTGCGCGCTGAGATTACCCGCCGCCGAGGTTGCACCTAAAATACTGATGTTGACGGACGCCGGCCCCGAAACTCCAAATTTTTCCAAATATCCGTATCTATCAGTCATTTGTCCATTTGGACCGAACAGCCCATCAAAATGGTCGCGGGTTGTTCCACCATAATATTCCCATTCAATCGGATACAGCGGAGAGATTGAGTCGTAGGCATAGTCCGCACCGCTCTGCGCCAGGCCGGGAACCACGGAGAAGTTGGCAGAAGCATAGCCCAAGCAGCCGTTGGTGCGAATCAAAGTGATGGGCTCAAGCGCCTGGGTTTTATTGACTGCATAGCTTGATGAAGCCATCCCGATATTACCTGGCCCAGGCGTGGCCCCGCCAATCAAACGGGCCACATTATTCCGATTGCGCACCCCGTCACGACTCTTGGGTTCAATCGCCAAGCCACCCTCGGACACCCACAGATTGGGATCGGCAAAACTTCCCGTGAGACCGCGTTCTTCTTCGAGATAATTGCGCACATTCTTATCAGCCTGACCACCACCGACTTCCTCGAAAGATCCGACAATCAAGATGTTCCCGTCATCCTGAACCCCGGAGGCATAAACCGTTCCGGGCGAATCATTATAGAAAATCCGTGGCAGGCCGGCAAACTGGTTGTAGGAGGTGTCCAAGAAGGTGGTATCCACCGTCCCATCGGGATACAGCCTGGCAAACCCAAGCCGGTGGGTGCCATTGAAGGCAGTAAACGAGCCGCCAACGTAAATGGAATTGGTGGCCGGAAGGGCAATCGAATTAGTCGTGACGACATTGGTGCCGGAAACAACATTGGTTACGGCAAACAAATAATTGGTGTAAGTAACATTGTAGTTAATGCTGTAAATCGTTCCGTCAGCCCCGCTGCCGGCATTGAAGTTTGAGTCCAGGGAACCATCCGTGTTAAAGCGAACAATGTGATTGTCGCTTTGACCGGCCACCAAGGTAAACTGACCACCAGCCAGAACCCGGTCATCTGGTTGAATCACCAGGGTACGCACCGCAGCATTGGGTCCGGTGACGGTATTGAAGGCCGTGTCCAGTGAACCGTCTGGATTCACCCGGACGATATAATTCTGACCATGGACCCCGCCAACCGAGGTGAATGTGCCTCCCAAAACAATGGCATTATTGTCACTTTCCACGGCGATTGCATAGACAGCGCCGTTGAGATTTGTCCCCGCATTAAACGTGGTATCCAATGAGCCATCGGTGTTAACCCGGGCGACATAATGCGCCGGGTTGTTGTTATAGGTGGTGAAATCGCCACCGATAATAACCCGGCCATCGGCCTGCTGGGCCATGGCCCAAACCGTACCATTGACGCCGCTGCCGGGATTGAACGTGGTGTCCAGAGAACCGTTGTAGTTCAAACGGGCCAGGGAGTTGCGCTGAGTGCCATTATAAGCGTTAAAATCACCACCGATTAATATTTGATTGTTCGTGGTCAATTCAGCCACGCTGATAAACTCGCCACCGGGGAAAACATTCACCCCCGAACCCGAGTTAAAGGTGGCATCCAGCGAACCGTCGTAATTCAAGCGGGCAATGCCATTAACGGTGTAAGTGTTATTGCCATCGGAGTAGGTGCTAAAGGCCCCCGCGATGAGGGATTGGTTTCCCGCCACCACCGCGTTGGTGGGAAGCACCACCAGGCTGTAAACTTCACTGTACAGTTCGGTTCCGGGGTTGATCACGGCGGACCCCAAGTACCCCGTGTTGGTCGGAAAAGCCAGATCGACCGCGAAATCCGGATTGTATAATTCATCCACCGAACCCGCTGGGGCCGATACATCGTCGAACAAAATGGTCACGGTGGTCTGGTTATTCATCCCGGATTGAATGGGATTGCCCTTCGAGTCGGTGTCATAAATGGAAATCTGCACATCCCGGTTGAACTCTGTGAGGTTATTGTTGTTCAGGGTGAATTGAATTTTCTGGGATGGTCCCTGATTAAGCTGATTGTTTTTCGCCGGGAAGGTGATGGTGCCACTGTCACCACCAACTCCGGCAAAATCAGAATTAACCCCATGAATGGCGTCGGCGTTAGCCGGTGTGGGTACGGCATAATCCGAACCTGGTTGCAGCGGGAACAGATAGTCACTGTCATCAGGCGAATCCTTGTCCAAGAAATCGTTGTCCAATCGCCAATGCAGGGTGACTGACTGCTGGTTGGTGCCGAAGCGGTTGACGTAAACCGTGATCGGAATGCCGGCGTTATTGGTATTATTCCCATTAAACCATGCGTTTTCATCACGCTGCACCCGGTAGTTGGCCTTGGTAAAGTTGAAGACGGCATTCGTGGGGATCAGACTGACCATGACATTCGTTGAAAGGGTGACATTGGTGATGCCAGCAATGACGGTGGTGTTGGTTATGACGACCTGCGAGGTGCTGGGTCCCTTGGGATCAATATTACAATCCAAAATCCGGCAAAGCACGGTGCCGAAAATGGAATCCACCCGGGGGGCGGAAACCACGCTGGACTCCTGCGGGTCACGCTGGGGATTGGAAAGAACCACCGCAAAGTCGCGGTTCGGTTGCGGAATCGCTCCATTATAAATGATCGGGACCACCAAGCTTTTGCTCATTTCAAAGTCGTCAAAGATCAGCGTCCCACTCACCGGACTATAATCAGTGCCTGCAAGAGCGGGACTATCCCCATTGGTAATGACACTCGGGTTGCCATCAACGGTGGTATAATCCACGCTCACCCGACCGGAGGAACCGGCCACCCGCGTCACCGTCACCAGCAATCCCTGAACATTAGCACTGTAATAGGTACCGTGGGTGGTGTCATATTCATTGGCGCTAAACGGCCCCGTTTCCACTTCATCACCATACGTTTCGGTTTCGGAACATTGATACAACAACAGGGGGTTGCCATTGGTACCATACAACCCGGTCATATCCACGCTTTCCGTGGCAAACCGAAACACCCCGGATGGATGATAGGCCAGGTTCAAGGAAATGTTTCCTCGGGCATTTTCAATCACATTCTCGCTTAGAGACGGAAAGGTTTTGACATAATATGAATACAATTTGGTATCCGCAGCAATATAGTAGGTCACCCCGGCTTTGGCGTTAAACCGAAGCTCACTGGGTCCGCCAAACGGCTGGAAATATTCTTCACTGATTGTCGTGAAGGGCAGCGTCTGAAAAATATTGGTGCTGCCGGAAACTTGTTGTAGGTATGCATTGGTATTGTAAATATTCTGAGCCCCCTCGTTAATTTGGCCCAAAAGCGGATCCTCCAAGACAGGCATCGGATACATGTCATCATTAACCGCAATCTGATTCAGTGAGCTCAAGCTGGTTCCGGTGTACACCCCCAGCACCGTGTCAAGTTTCTGATTGTTGGTGATGGTGGTTGAGGGGAAGGTGGAGAAATCGGTGCCACTGGTAACCACGCTGCCAATGGTGTCCAAGGTGACTTCACCATCGGCCGGCGCTGTCCACTGGAACCAGACCGGAGCGTTGGGCGAATTGCCCGCAATGATCGGATCATCGAGTTCCGGCGCACCCTGCGTGTTGTTAACATTGGTGCTGATCCAACTCCCATTGATTACCACGGGGGTGGAGAAGCTCAGCCCATAAGGCGTGTTGGTGTTGACAATGGTAACGACTTCATTGGTGGGTGAAACAAGCACTCCCGTGCCCGTGGGGTTGGATAACACCACCGAAAAAGTCTTATTGCTCTGCACCTGGGTGTTGAAGCGAATGGGCACATAGAAAATATTAAAGGATTGGCCGTTGGCAAAGGTGTTCGTGATGCTGGTGTAGGTGTAGTCCACCCCCGCCACCGCCGTGCCGTTTACGGTTGTGCAAGTGACCGACACTGGTTCCTGATTGGTATTTGAGCAAACGACAATAATGGGCACGGCTCCAGCGTTCTTAAACACACTGGTCGCGGGCATGTAAAAACTCAGCCCGGCATTCGCATCATGATCAATGACGGTAGTGGTGGATGGAGAGGTGAGCTGGGCACCGACCGGGTTGGCCAGCCCCACGGTAAAGGACAAATCCCCCGTCACCAACGGATCGTACAGCGTAGTGATGATGATATTGGTGGTGGAAATTCCCGGCAAGAAAGTCAGGGTGGCGTTGGTAATGCCGACAAAGTTGGTTCCAGCCACCGCCGTGCCATTGGTGGTGGAGTAATTGACGGTTGTGGTCCCGTTCGTATTGTTAAACCGAACCACCTCCAGGGTCACCGTACCGGGCTGCGGCCCAAAAGGTTCGGTAAAAGCCGTGCTGGCTGACGCAAAGGCGATACCGGTATTGGTGTTCAGAATGGTAACGGTGGCATTGGAAGGATAACCCAAACTGCCGCTCGACGGATTGGACAACAACAGATTGAAATATTCCGGCCCCTCCGCCGTGGTGGTATTCAGGATTTGAACCACAAAGCTTGCGCTGGTCACCGTATCGGGGAAGCTCAAGAATCCGTTGGTGGAGACGTATTTTATACCGCTCACCGCCGTGCCATCCTGGGTGGAGAAGGAGAGCGAGACGTCCCCGGATGAACCATTGGTTCGCAACACCGTAATCAACAGGTCACTGACCCCCACCCCACCGCCCTCGGTGAGGGTGTAATTGGTGGCGGTAAAGACGAATTGACCGGGGGCCGGCGTCGTATCAATGATGGTCAGCGTTCCATTCGTAGGACTGTAGAGCAGCGTGCCCTGAGGGTTAAACAGTGTGAACGTCACCGTTTTGTTGCCTTCAGGAATGTCATTGTTGGTGATGGGAATTTGAAAAGACTGAACGGAATTTCCCGGACTAAAGGTAACCGTTCCCTCGACAGGGGTATAATCAGTCCCCACCAAGGCCGTTCCTCCCGAAGTAGTGGCAAAATTTACGGAGCAGGTTCCAGCCGTGTTTCCCTGCCGCGTGAGCGTGATAATGCCCACCCCGCCGACATAATTTTTGGCGACACTGTATTGGGAATAGGTCAAGCTAACCGCACTCTGCGGGTCAATGATGGTCAACTGCGCGTCATATTGGCCGGGAATCGTGGCTGGCGGCGTAGGATTCGAAAGCGTCATATTGACCGTCAGGGGGGGGTTGATGCCCACTACATTTATCACCGGCACCGCCACGGTGACCTGCACTTCACCCGCCGGGAAGTCCAAATTGGTATCTATGCCGACATAATTGATTCCATTGGTCGCGGAGCCATTGCTGGTCTGGAAATTCACATAAATGTCCCCCGTGCCATCAGCATTCGTTCCGCTGGTGCCCCCCAAGCGCTGCACCGTGATCAGGGCCACCCCATTGGTCTGATTCACCTCATAGCTGGCCGACGAGAATTGCAACTCCCCGGAGCCGGCCGCCGAACCGCCGTACACCTGAACCAAACCAGCTTCCGGCGTTCCATCATAACTCTGGAACCCGCCGCCCAAGTCAATGTTGCCATCCGGTTCCATGACCGAAGCGGCCACAAAACTGTCGAAACCCGTGCCAAAATTAATGGTGGGATCCACCGTACCATCAGGATTCAACCGGGTGATGCGATTCCGGGTCACCCCGCTGCACTGCGTGAAGTCGCCACCCAGCACGATACGGGTGTCCGCCTGCAGCGAGATGGTCAGAACATCGTCGTTGGCCCCCAAGCCGGGAGTGAAACCGGGGTCCACCGTGCCGTTGGCGTTCAATCGGGCAATGTGATTTAAGGCCACACCGTCCACATTGGTGAACAAACCGCCGATCAATATGCGACCGTCCTCCTGAATGGCGAGCGCGTTCACGACGTTGTTGGCGCCTATGGCGGGGTTCGTCTGCGCGTTGGTAAATGTCAGATCCACAGAGCCATCCATGTTGAGCCGGGCAATGTTATTCAATGCGATTCCATTCACCTCGGTAAACTGACCTCCGATCACCACCCGGCCATCGCTTTGCACCGCCAGAGCGTAAACCGTCCCTTTGACACCCGTCCCTGGATAAAAAGTCGTGTCCACTGTGCCGCTGTCCTGCAAACGAACGATGCCATACCGGCTACTGCCGCTAAATGTGGTGAACGCGCCACCCACATAAAGCACGCTCGCCCCGTTGATGAAACTCTGGGCCATTGTGTAGATGGGATTATCCGGGCCGGAACCTGGATTGAAGGTGCTGTCCAACCCACCGTTATAGACCAGACGCGCAATGTGGTTGAAGTAAAAACCATCGTAATTTGTGAAAAATCCGCCGATGACAATGCAACCATTGGATTGAACAATCACCGAACGCACAACGTCGTCGGCTCCCTGACCCGCCGTGGCGGAGGAAAAATATTGATCGAGGCTTCCATCAGGGTTCATCCTGGCGATGTTGTTCCGGCCCACACCATCGGCCGTGGTGAAACTCCCCCCCACCAGAAGCTTGTCGTCCGAAGGCTCCAGCGCCAGCCCGTACACCGGCCCGTTGAAACCTGATGACGAATACGATGGGTTGATCTGCCCCGGCGGATAATCGTAGGTCTCGTTGTTAATAATCGTCAGGGTGGCGGTGCTTGGACTGCCCAAGGCGCTGGGCAGGTTGGCGTTGGTTGTCAACAACAGCGTGAGGATCCGGTTGATGTCCTGCACTCCGTTGTTGATGATCGGCACGCGGAAATTCTCGCCGACCTGACCGTTGGTGAAGATCAGAATGCCGTTGGTGGCCACATACTGCGTCCCGGCAACCGCAGAGCCATCCACTGTCGAAAATTGCGCGGACACCGTCCCCGCTGACCCCCCGGTACGGATGACCGGGATGATTGCCTCCCCGCCGTTTTCATTAAAGACATAGGTCGGCGCGCTAAACTCGATGCTGCCCGGGAAATCCACGTTGGTAATGGTCACGAGGGCGTTGGTCGAGACCCCCGCCAAGTAGCTGAGGGCTGCGGCCACCCCGTTCGTGGTGGGATTGGACAACGACAAATTGACGGTCAAATTGGGAGTGTAAACCCCGGCATCCATCACGGGCAGATACAGGTTCGTGGGTCCCACGACGCCATTGTTCCAAGTCACCACATTGGTGAAGCCAATGTAATTAACCCCATTGACCGCCGTACCGCCGCTGGACGCAACCGTAACCCCCAAAACCCCCAGTCCGCCTCCCTGCCGGGTAACTGTGATCACCACCGGGCCGGTGTTTGCATTGGTGCCGTAGGTCGTAATGAGGCTGGTGGTGGCGATATTCTCAACCGGCACACCGCCACTGAAACTGACCGTGCCCTGGGAATTAAAGGTGTCTATAAGCTGCAACACGGCATTGGTGATTGACCCAAGCGTGGCCCCGCCACCCGGAGTGTAGAGTTGCACCTGCAAAAACCGATCCGGATGCGCCGAAGTGCTTTTTATAAGCGGAATGGTGATGACCGCATTGTTTACATCATTGCCAAATTTCAATTGCGTGGAGGCGGGGACCGTGTAATCAATTCCAGCCGTCGCCGTGCCGGGAATGAGTTTGAAATCCACCGTGACCGCCCCTTCGCTGCCCCCCGTGCGCACCACATTGATCAAGGCCGCCGTCGCCGTCGCACTCGCATTCGTGACATAGGTGGTGCTGGAGAAACTTAACACCCCGGGATAGGTTTGGTTATGAATAATGGTCAGCGGCGAGAGCGACTGTCCCAAAGCCACCCCAAGCGGAATATTTTCCCCATCCTGTTCCGTGTATTTGGCATTAAATATCCCCAATGAGGTCGGCTTATTGTTGCCTCCCAAGAAGAAAATATCCTGCCCCACCGGCGCCGTCAGTTGCAGGTCCAAAGTCGCGTTGGGATTGCTGTTATTATAAACCGTCACCGGCGTTCCGCCATTGCCACCTTCAACGCCGTCACTCAGCATCCAAGTGCCCGACCAAGTGGTTCCATAATTAATGGTGGTGGCCGAATACAGGAAATCCTGCCCGTAAACCGCCGCCCCCGGCCCCGCCGGCAGGGTCACTGGTGCCAGCGTCGCCGAAGCCGGCCCCAGAGTTCCATTGATGCGGTTGATACCAATCAAAACCGTCGAATTTGTCGTGCTCCCCGCGCTGGGATCCGCCGAATAACTCGTCTGCGCCAGCTCAATGTTTCCCGGTCCGGCGGTGGCACCACCGATCAGCCGGGCCACATTATTGCGCGCATGCTGTTCCGAGCGCGTCAATCCACCGCCCACCTGGTAAAAGGAACCGCCGATGATGATGTTGCCGTCCGCCTGCATTGACAACGAATTCACCGGATTCGGCGAATTAATGTTGGGATTGTAGTAAGGATTGATCACCCCGGCGAACTGATTGTGGGCGGTATCCATGAATGTCGTGTCCAAGGTTCCATCCGGCAGCAACCGGGCGATGCCGATGCGCCGGGTCTGGTTGACGGAAACAAACGGTCCACCCAGCAAAATCGTCCCGTCCGGATCAACAGACAGGCAATTAACGTCGCCATTGACCCCCGACCCTACCCCGAAAGTGGTGTCAATCGAGCCATCGGCATTCAGCCGCGTAATGCCCGCAGTCGTTCCCAAGGCACCGAACTGAGTGAAGTTGCCCCCCACCAAGATCAACCCGTTCGTATCCACCGCCACGGCATTCACCATCCCATTTTGGGCTCCGATACCGGGATTAAAACCCGTGTCCAGCGAGCCGTCGGGATTCAGCCGCGCGAGGCCACTAAGATTGGTGCCATCCACGGAAGTAAAATCGCCCCCGATGACAATCGCACCGTTGGTTTCCAACGCCAAACTGTAAATAAAGGGTTCACTGGTATTGGCCTCCGCAGGACCGACTCCGGGATCAAACGTGGGATCCACCGAACCGTCCGGATTCAACCGGACAATGCAATTGCGATTCGTGCTGTTGTAACTGGTGAAATTACCCGCCACCAGGATTTGGCCGTTAGGTTGAATCAAAATCGTCTGAACGATGCCCTGCGCAACGGTGCCGTCGTCAAAAGTCGTTTGAATGCCATTATGGGGCAGAAATCCGCTGTTATCCAGCGAGCCATCGGGATTCAGCCGGGCAATGCTGTTGCGCGAACTGCTGTTGAAGGAACTGAATAAACCGCCGATGTAAATGTTCCCGTTGGCATCCAGCGCCAGCGCATTCACCGAAGCTTCCAGAATCTCGCCGTCATGGTCCACTCCGCCCTGCACCCCCTCGCCGGTTTTTTTGATAAAAGCCTGATCGGGCTGGCCATTGGGCAGTGCCCGGACCAAATTATAGCAGTTGGCTGCGTCATAAGCGCTGAACTGGCCGCCAATCAACGCATTACCGTTGGTGTCCACCAGCACCGCATAAACATCCTCGCCGTTGACACCCGGGTTCGGCAAACCTTTGCTTTCCGGGTTGTAGGTGACATCCACCGCCCCGGCCGATTCCGTACCGTTCAGGATGGTCACCGTACAAGTACTAATATTACCGGGCAGAGCGTTCGCCCATGGTTGGTTATTGGGAAAATCAAATTGTACAAGAAAATCCTTGTTAAACTCCGTCAGATTATTATTCACGATTGGGACCGTGATGTATTTTACATCATTAGGATCATTGGCGCCCCAAGTAACGGACCCAACCGTATCGTTCGTGAAATCCACCACTCCCTCCGGGGCGGATTTCAGGGCGTTGTTCGGTATCGCATAATCTGAACCCGACTGCAGGGTGAACGTATTTAAATTGGCATCGGCAGTACCAGTATCAATGGTGTAGTACATGGTAAACCCCTGGGTATTATCAACCGTGTGGCGAACCACGGGGATACTGGCGGTACCGCCGTTGCGATTGACGCGCACCGTGGAGCGCCCAAAATTAACCAGATTGGTCACAAAGTAGCTTGCTTCGCCAGGACACAGCGTGGACCCCGCCCACGGAGCCTGCCACTCGTTTAACACACTCACGGTCGTCAAACTGCGGGCCGGATCCAGCGTTGGGGCCGGGATGCTCTGGAGTTCGTTGGTATCCAGGCTCGCGGAATCCAAAGTGACAATGAATTGAACCGGGGTGGTGACATAATAATCGTTCGTGCTGAGTGTGACGTAAATATCCTTGGTCATCTCATAATCATTGAAAGTAAGATACCCCTGCGCCACTTGGTAATCCCAAGGCTGATTCAGGGCTGCTGCATTCTGTGGAATCGCCCCGGGAACATAGATTATTGATCGCGTTATTGTAGTAACAATATTTGTACCCGATGTGGTTACGCTGCCATCGGAATTTGTCACCACAGTCGTTCCATTGGTGGGAAAATAGTACGATATCGGATATAATGGAAAATCATTGGTGAGCGATAAAGTGCCCACACCCCCCGGAGTCAGGATTTCTAACACCATCACATTGGTTCCAAAGATGCCACAAATATTGGTTGACCCCTGCACCACATAATAATTCGCATCATTGGTAACACTCAGAAGAGAGCCCGACAAAAGGTCGTCATTCGTATCCACGGTATCAGAAAAAACGCTCACCACATCCACCTCGCTGACCTCGACCTCAGGAACCACGCTGTTGGTCACCGTGTAGTGGACTTGAACTTTGCCGACCGCCCCGCCCACCCGGGTCACGGAAATGCGGGCCCCTGGGGTGACACTCATGGGCGGGTTGGGGCCCATGACCGGGAAGGATTCAAAGTCACTAACCGTATAGCTGGTGGAAGTAAAGCGGAACTCCCCGGCGGAAAAGCCAGGGGTCGCCTGATTCCATGTCAACGTGTTGGTGCCTTGCGCAACCGGCTGCACATTGGCTGCTCCGTACACACCAATAAAGTAAGTGGTCCCGGCCACCGCATAAAAGCTGGTTTCACTGCCCAAACTGCCCACCACCAGGCCCGCCGCCTGAAAATTGGCGGCCACCACGGTCAAATTTTCAACATTGTTACCCGTAAAAACGGCCAGAACCGTTTGAAAAGCCGTGGCGTTGGTGGAAACGGTGCTCAGCGTCACATTGCCATTGGCCGTTGCCGTCCAGGAATACCAGACCGACGCCCCCACCGGAACCCCATAGGGATCGTCATCGGTGACAATGGTGGACGGCTCGCCCGTTTCCAACGTTGCCCCAACATTGTCCACGTTGGTCGTTCCGGTTGTCCCGGAGATGACCTCGGCATTGGCAAAGTCATCATTGGCGGGGGCGGCGGTTTGGGCGCGGCCGGCACTAACCAGTAAGCCGGTCAGGGCCAGCATCAAGCCATATTTCAGCCATCCGGGTTTCCGTTGGAGTTGACCGCCGCTCCAGCCTGCGAATTTTTGCATAATCTCTTTCACAACTTTTCTCCGATGCTTCCGGCTTTGCTCAGCCGGCCAATCACCATGTAAAATCACGTTTTTACTGCGACAGCCAGGAATCCACCGACATGGGCTCGACCACCACTTTGTAAAACCGGGTTCCGTGCGTAATATTGGTGTCAAATACGGAGACCGGATACGACGACCCATACGCACTGATGGAGGGGAAATTCGTGTAGACCGCCCAGTCGGCCGCCGGTGTCAGCAAATTCGTGGCGTAAGACACATAATTGGTGGCAAACGGAATCGTGTTCCATGTCAGGACCGACCGTCGCGACGGCTGATTGGTCACCGTAACCATGAAATCCAACAATTGCGGTACAAAAATATGAGTGGCCGGATCACTGTTATTATAGGTGGGATAACCATCGCTGCCACTGCCATTGGAGTCTATGTCGCCGCTTTCCGCCAGGGCGGCATTCACGGCATTGGTCATCCCGGCCACCACAATATTGGTCGAACTGAAAAAACCCGCATAGCTGGGCACCCACCGCAACCGTCCGGGAGCCTGTACCACTCCATTCCTAATAATCCCGCCGTTTCCGCCCTCCAGACTGGCGGTCTCGATGCTTTCGGCGATGGAATTTCCATTCCAATAAGCCTGGGCAAAATAAATCACCAAGTTTGTGTTGATGGCCAAGTATTGTGAAAAATCATAGCTAATGCCACTGGGAACACTCACGGTATTGGGGGTATTGTTGGGCTCGGCATTGACGCAATTTGTGAGGAGGCCACGAACTTCCAACGCATCCACATACAGGGCATTGCTCACACCAGTACCGCCAAACTGAATTCCATGACCAGCACCTAAATTACCTTCCACATCCAAAACCAGATGGCCCAGTGCCGCGTTATTTAAATAGCCACTGCTCGAAATCCCAAAATCCCGCCCCGCCCAAATATCGGAGATCGTCTTGTTGGGTCCGGGACAAATGTTGGTGATGGTCGTGCCCAGCAAATCACCATTGGCCGGATTACTCAGCAGGGACAACCCGCCACTGGTGGCGTTGGTGGCACCCACGATCCATATGTTTCCATTGTTGGTTCCCGGCCCGCCATCGCTCAGTGAATTACTGGGATTCAAAGTCAGGGTCAAACACTGCATCGGAACATTGCTAATCAGCAAATTGTTGGCCGTGATGGAAATGCTTCCTCCGGATACGCCTCCTCCCGCGCTGACGAAGCCATTGGTCAGCGTCGTGGTCAGGGATCTGACGGTAAAATTACCAACGCCATTGGAAATGATGCCGCCGCTCACAAAATTACTGGCGTAAATGGTCGTCCCCTGATCCATGATCAAACCGTTATTAATCACGGCTCCATAGGTCATCGCATTGGTGAAAACAATCTGATTTTGGGAGCGAATGGCCCCATTGTTGGTCACGTACAGCAAATTAGGCCAATTGACAGGTCCTATGTTCCCAGCAAAGAGAGCATTTAATTCACCATCAAAAGAAGTGGAACCAAACCCGACAGCATTGGTGGTCAGGGTGAGATTTCGGGCATCAAAGTACAAACTTCCATAGACATTAAGAACGTCGCTGATGTACAGGCTGTTTGTGGCGTGCAAGGTCAGATCATGAACCCAGGGTGAAAGAGTGGGCTGCAACTGGCTGTTCACCAGCAAAACGCGAAAATCATTGGTGATGCCCGTGGTTGGATCCACCTCAACCCAGCGCGTGCTCCAAGCCTGAATATTGCCGCTCCAAATGGGGATTCCCGACTGCAACAGATTCGTAACAGTCATAAAACCGTTGGTGGAACCAAGGTTTAGGTCCGAATAAGGGGAGGCAATCTGCGCGCCCCCACTCCCATCAAACTGGTTGGTGGCCGTTAGCGACAAATAGTTTTCCCCGCCGATAATGGCATCCGTCAGGTCAAGGTGGTTGTTCGCCGTGATCACTATGCGGCTCGCCGACACGGGCAGTCCGCCAATGTTATTCGTCGGGATCGATGTGGCGGTAAGCTCCCCGTTCATATAGGCATAGCGATTGGTAATGAAATTGTCATCAAATGGAACCGTAAAATCAAACCCCTCAGGGATCGCACCGGTCAGCAGGGGTACAGACGACGAAACAAAGGTGAAATTATCCGGCACCCCGCCGATAACCGCCACGTTGGTGGAGGCGCCCCAGGCATAATCATCGGTCATATAAAGGTAGTTGGTGGTGGTGATTCCGGTGGCGGGATCCGTAAACGAACCCGCCCACCCGACGTGGGCCGCCCCCTGTTCAAAAGAAAGAATCCCCTCCGTGTTTGCAGGATCAATATATACGCTATAGGGGGCGTTGGGGCTGCTGTTCTCCACAAAAACAGCCCGGTACACGACGTTGCTGGTGCCCAGCCCGTCGGTTTTAAAATAAGCGCCGGAGTTGGTAATAAACATGCCATACGGCGGGGTTGGGTAGATAATGTCCGTATTCTGGGCAGAGGTCGGCCCCAGATCGCACGCCGGACAAAAATCCTTGTTCGTATCCAAGCCCACCACCCCAACGCTGTTGAAATTCACATTGTTGTAGATCATCGTGCCGAAAATCTCCTCGGTCCCCAGCAATTCTACGATATTTTCAATGTTCAACACGCTGTGCTTCAAATCAAGATTTTGTCCCGTCATGGTTATGGAGCCATCCACACTCGCCTCAATGGTCCCGGGATTAATGATGTTGGTGGCCTGAACCAGACAATTGCCAGCGGCGGTGATTTCGTAAAATTGAAACCCATCTGCAAACAAAACATTGTTGCCGTCCAAAACCGAGTCGCAATGAATCGTCCCCCGGTTTAAAAAAGTTCCGGCCATGTAATCGTTGTTCATGTTCGGCTCGTAATTATCAAACTCAAATCCAACGTTGTAAGTGTTGATAAATCCATTGGTGCTGAGCGGGCTGTTTACGGCCATGTAGCCGCCGATGTCATTGGTGAAGTTGATGGTGTCCTCAAATTTATAGTAGACCGCCGTTTTAGTCTTATAGGTTGCATAAGTAACACTAAACACGCTGTCATTGTAAAAATTGGTCGCTTGAATCGTCGGCAGCCCGGGAGACACATTGTCATAGTAGTAATTATTCCCGTTGTTGGAATAATTCTGTTCCGGCTGGGCCTCAATGGCGGCTTGGGCCAGCCACCACCCGAGCAACCCGCACAGGGATGATCTTCCCAGCCGGGAAATTTCATGAACCAAAGGATGTAAGTTAAAGAGCATACCGTTTATTGAATCGTAATTGGATAAAACCACTGTACGGAATTCGCCAGCGAATCGGTCAAAATGATGGTGATGTCGTAGACCAGCGGACTGTTTGCCCCGCCCGTCTGGTCAATCGGTGTTCCGGAAAGCAATCCGGTGGCGGACATGGTCAGACCCGGCGGCAGCCCCGTGGCCGCCCAGGTCAGCGGCGGGGTCAACCGCGTTTGATTGGCGGAAAATTGAACGGAATAAGACACTCCATTGGTGCCGGAAGCCAGACTGGAAGGTGAAATTTGAATGATTACCTGATTCTCCAAGTTGGCGATGCTTTCACCGTTCGGATAAAGCACTACATTGGTGGAGTCATCAAACGACGCCCATGCCACCGAATTTACCCCGGTGGTCTGGTTCGGAATCGCATCAACACCGCTCAGGAAGGCATTGGGTTCATAAGACTCGGTGTCGGTGTCCCCGTTTTGAAACGCCGTTCCAAGGGTGTTGTAGGAAAAGATTGTGTACGGAGTGGCGGGGTTAATCACACCCGGACCGGCCTCATCTTTCAGCGCTCCGGTTGGAATTTGGGAAGTATCAAACGCGATGGTCCTCGTGACTGTGCCATTGAAAGTATTTGCCTGACCGTCATCCTCACCAGTCAGCAGGATTTCCGGCCCGGCAACCGTACGATCAAAATGCTCTGTGATGTACTCACTGTTTGTCGCAGCCACCATGGAATAGCCAAATGTGACCGGCTGGAAAAACTGGCCCAGCAAGGAATCATAGTCCTCCCGAATAAACTGAACTCTGCCGATACCCGGATACAAGCTGACCGGATTAGCCGTTTGACCACAGGTCACCGTGTATGTCACATAGGTGTAATTTGTGTACCAGGTGATCAGGTTTTGCGAGTAAGTGGAAACTGTGGCATTGGTGGAAGTCACGACGTTGGTGGAGGTCACCACGTTCGTCGAGGTCAATGAATTCGTGGTGTAAAGCACGTTTGTCGCGAGAGTGTAAAGGATGCCCGCGGGACATATGTTCGTGCCAAAACTGGGCTCCACATAGTAACTGCCCGAGGGCCAGTTGGTGAGCGTGACTTTCGTATAATTGGTGGTGCTGACGGCCGGACTGCCCACCGGGGCGCCAGTCTGTGGCCCGGTGGTGATGGTCTGGAGTATGGCCGGGGTGTTGTTCAGGTAATAGTTGGTGACAATGTTCGCAAACGTGGTCACATATTTTTCCTGGTAATAATAGGAATAATTTGTCGCGTACTCCAAAATGGGCGGCGAACCGATTGGCGAGCCGATATAATTTGTGTAGTAGGCCACAACCGTCGCATTCGTGGCCAGAATAAAATAATTTTGCGAACTGGCCACCACCACGCCGGGGAAAGTAGCCTCCACCACCGCCGGACTGTTCGTGGTGGAGAACGAAAGGAGGCTTCCCAAATCAAAGGTGCCGTAGCCTTGGGTGTTTTGGAATGTAGGTGGGATGTTGGGATTGACCGGGAAAAGCACCTGTTGCTGCTGCACACCGTTGACGGTGTAATTTGTTGTCACACTAAACAACAAACTGCCCGTCACCATTTCCTGGTCAATCCTGTTGGTGGTGAGCAGGTATTGCAACCCCGCCACGTCATCCCGGGTCAGTCCGTTGTAATAGCCGCCAATCTGCAATCCGCCAGATGAATCAAAATCATTATCAGCAACCGCCGTATATTGATCCGCCAGCGGATCCACCGCAAACGGATGGGCAATCGCCAGCGGGTTGGGCCCGGTGCAATCCTCAACAATTTCATAGCTGTAGAGGACATTGTTTACATACGAGGAATACTGCACCGTATTAAGCGAAGTATTGGTGTATTCAAGATTTCGCTGGGCCACCAGATAAATTTCCCCCAATGGACACGCCATGCCGGGCAGAAGATCCCGATCATGCAACGTCCAGGTGAACCGTTCAGGATCGGCCAACCCCATCTGCTCCACCAGCAGGTGCAGGGTGACGGATTTCAGATCCGTCAGGTAGAGCGCCGTTGCCACACCATTAACATTTTGCGAATCCATGGGATACTGCGTCACGTCCAACTGATCGGCATTGGTCAGATTGTTCATGATGGCCACCGCGCTGTCCACCGCCGCCACCCCGTTGGAACCAAAGAAATCCAAAAAATTGGCGTCGTAAGTATAATAAATCACCGGCACATTCCGACGATATCCCTGGCCGATATCTCTAACCCCTCCAATATCACCCAGATACACCGGGTCGCCGAAAATGGTGGGATCAGTAATCTGAGCATAAGCCAGGTCATACCCAATTACCGCTGTCTGCCAGGCATCCGCGCCGTTGGGCAGTGTCTCCGGCCCCAGCAGGGCAAAGCCCCAACAAGGTTGCAAGCCGCTCGCCAGCAATAACATCCACAAATATTTTTTAATCATTTGCTGCATACAAAATTATTGGCGTAATAGCAGCACCTGGTAAAAACCCACCGAAGTGCGGCCGATGAAGATTGAATCACTGGCTCCCGCCGCAAAGCGCGGCGAACCCAAGTCGTTCCAGGTCGTCAGGTTGGTGGACTCCTGAACCTGATAAGTCTGCCCCGCCTGTGTGTTCCAACTCAGAAAATATCCTTCGGAAGTCGGCGTCAGCGTGGTCGTCAGCCAAGTGGTGGAATCCAATGGATCGCCTCCGCTAAGAAACACCTTTTCAAGGCTGAAACCACCGGACGTCAGCGGCGAATTCACATTGACTGGCCACGTGGAAACATCTGAGCCGTAATACATCTCCATCCATTCAACCGGAACGCCCTGATAACTGGCCCCGCTCCATGTGGCCCCGCTGGCAGCCGGCGAAATCGGCGAACGGCGGTCATCGCCCGTCACATAATCCACCTGAAATGAATGAGTACTGCTGGTCGTTAATCCATTGATTGCCCCCATCATCCATTGATTGGTGGCCACCAGCACCGTGGGGATGATTGCCCCATCCACATACACCTCAAAATTGGACACGGAAATGCCCGCCAACAAAGGCCAGGAAACCTGCAACTGCGGCACATACACACCATTGTTCAAGTTGAACGGCGCATAAACAAACGGCGCGGACATCGCCTGAAGAATGGCCGAGACGTTCGCATAACGCTGGGAATACAAATCAAAACCATAAGGACTCCCGGTGAAGCTGGTCCAGACCACCTCAAACTGGGCGGTGCCATCCGACGCCACCGCCGGCTGCATTTGCTGGCCCACCCAAGTGGTGTTCACTTGGAACTCGTTGCCGACCGGCGAGCCATTGTTATGCACAAACTGGCCAAAAACACCCTCCCGGGAACCATCCTGTCCCAAGCTGGTCCAGACGATCAAATAATCCAAATCAACGGCGCTGATTTTTGGGGCGTATTGATCACCATAAACATGGGTATTAACCCGCAACTCCGTCCCCCCCACCCCGGCGCTGCTAAACGGCCGAGCATAAATATCCCATCCATTGGTGATGATCATCGGATCATGCTGTGACCAGCCAACCATGAATCCGCCATCAGACCCGGCCCCCAGGCTTGGGTTGGCACACGGAGAAAGGTTGGTATTAACCGGAAACTCATTACTCAAAGCCGCACCGTTGCTGTTGTAAAGCCGGGCATAAATATCCACGCTCGGCGTAACAATGGCATTGGCGGCATAATATTGACTCGTACTGGTCGAGGCGGTTGACCGCTCCTGCTCAGAAACCCAGGCGACCACAAATCCGCCGCCCTTCAATGCCACCACCGCCGGGGAACGTTGATTAAAACTGGTGAACTGATTGATCAAAAACTGGTTGCTGACCGTCTGACCCGTCTGGGAAAGAATTTTGCCATAGACATCCAGCAGACTGCCGGCTGACGCCTCATCATAACTGGCCCAGACAATCACCACGTTGCTGTTGTTGAGCACCGTCAGAGCCGGATTGACCTGGAAAGTATTGGTAAAAGTGCTGACCACCAAATCCGTGGTTGTCAGCCAAGTGTTCGTGGGCGTGAGGAAACGGGCAAAAATGTGCTGGGCTCCCCTCGCTCCCCCCTGCCAGACAAAGGCGGCCCCGCCATTCTTCAAGATCGCCACCCGCGCATTTTCCTGATTATTCGTTCCCTGCACATTCACACGAAACGGACTTAAACTGCCGGAAAACGTGCTATCCAGCCGTTCCGCACTGATTCCCCAACCGCTTCCATCCGTCACGTTGTCCTGCCAGACCAAAAATCCGCCCGTCGGCGTCACCGCCACATCGGGATAAACCTGATCCCCCGGCAGTGAACCCGCCACGGCATATTCCGTTCCATACGCGGCATAATAATTCGTCTGCCCGATTCCCCGGTTCGGAAACGCCAGAAAAGCGATTCCACCAAGAAATATGGCCACAACACCAGCCAGCTTCGACAACGACATAAACGAATTGATGTTAAACAATAATGTATCTTTGGTGTTTTGTCCAAAAATTAGCGCACCAAATCGCAGACCCGGGCGAATGAACTGCCCCGTCCGCTTTTTTGACATGTTACAAACCAATTTGACACCGTTTTGCACAATCATTTTCTAAATTTAAATTAAAACCTGTTGACGGTCCGGAATCGGCGCGTCCAGCCCAGCGAGCATGCCCTTAAATCCCCAGTGCCGGTAAAGCTGCCGCAGTTTCTCCACATCCGGCCGCTTAACGAGGTAATCCCCCGGTAAAAATTCGCAGGGCAAATCATTCCGTAACCGCACCATCTCAACATTCCGCCGCACCACTTCCACAGCTCCAGACAGGGCCTGACGCAACCGATCCGTCTTCACCTCGGCCAGCCGGGCAAACAAATTTGCCAGCGTGCCAAATTGGCCCAGCAAACCAGCCGCCGTCTTTGGCCCCACACCCGGCACCCCGGGTATATTGTCCACACTGTCACCCATCAGGCTCAACCACTCAACCACCTGTACCGGTTCAACCCCGGTTTTTTCCCGGACCTGGGCTTGTGTCCAAACCGCCTCGGTTTTGTCGTTCGGATTCAATAGACCGACCCGATCTGAAACCAACTGCATAAAATCTTTGTCCGCACTGGCGATGACCACGTTAACTCCCGCCAGTTCCGCCTGTCGGGCAAGGCTGGCGATAAAATCATCCGCCTCAACCCCATCCCGGCACAGCGAAACCACTCCCACCGCCTGCAAATATCCGATGATCTCATCAAATTGAACTCTTAACTCAGCGGGCATCTCAGGCCGCTGTGCCTTGTAAGCCGGCATTAAGGCCAGTCGTTCCGAGTTCAAACCACCGTCCCAAACCACCGCAATATAATCTGGCTGGAGGACCGAGATCATTTTTTCCAGCATTTTTACAAATCCGAAAATGGCGTTGGTCGGCCGCCCTTCCGGGGAGCGCAGCTCACGAATCGCATAAAACGCCCGATATGCGTAAGCATGACCGTCAATAATCAGCAGTCGCCGCACAAAAACATCTCCGCCAAGCAACCGTCAATCGGCGGACGCACCGGGCAAAGCATGAACGGTTTTCACGGTTTCCGAAATATGACCGCCTCCCGCCGGCTGCGCCGGAATGCCCGTTTGGGCGAACGGAAGTTCATCATCCGAATGCACCCGGTTGCCGGCCGGATCAACAATCAGGGACGTTACGAAAATCATCAGGTTGTTTTTCGTGGTGGACTTGCTTTGGCTCTGAAACAATCGGCCCAAAAGCGGCAAATCACCCAGCACAGGAACCTCGTTTTTGGTGGTCTGAATGGATGACGAGATCAAGCCGCCCAAAACCACCGTTTGATTATCCCATACATTGACCGTGGTGACGACTTCCCGGACGCTGAAATCCGGCAGCACCGTCGGCACTTGAACCACGTTGAGATTCCCCGTTACGTTGGGAATGATCGGCGGCGTATCGTAACCATTAAACGAGGTTAGTGACGGGATCAGCGTCAAATTAATGGTGTAGCCGTCCGTCAAGACCACCGGAATCACATCCAAAATCGGCCCCGTTTCCACCGTTTGCAGAGTGGGGACAATAGCCGAGGTTTGAACCGCCTGCTGAAGCACCTGCGCCATCACAGGCGTCGCCGCCAAGAGCGCCGAACAGGAAAGCAATCCGGCCTTAAATTTTGACTGGTAAATTTTCTTCATATATCGCCTGCTGGTAAATGATTACGGAACCGCTCCGGTTCCAGTGCCCCCCACCCCCCCGCCCTCAAAGGTTTCAGATGTGATCACGGTTATGAGTGAGGTTGCACGCATTTGCGTTTGACGCCCGCTGATGGTGGTCACTTCCGGTTCCGCCAGATTTTCTGTTCCAGAACGCTGCTGCAAGGCGTGGATCGCCACCCGGAAATTCGGATCGGTCATAATGCCCGTGATGGTCCCCACAGTCGGACCAGAATTATTCAAACCGCTGGTAAGCAACTGATCAGTGCTCGCACCCGCAACTTGACTGGCCGTCGTGCTGCCTGGGAAAGTGCCCAGAGGATTGGCCGCAGACGTTGGCACATTCAACGACGGTGCCGTCCCTCCACTAACCGCCACCGTGTTGCCCACCTGCCCCATGTACCAGTCAAAGCCGAGGGACTTGTCATCGGTTTGATCCACCTCGATGAAGCGCGCCTTGATATGCACCATCGGGGGGATTTGGTTCAAGGTTTCAATCGCACGCTCAATCGTGTCCAAATCATCCTGGGTGGCCCTGACAAACAGCAACCCAAGACGATCGTTGAAAAACACCGCCTTGCCCTGCAAATTCAAATTCACCCCCATGACCGTGAAAAAATTGCGGACCAAAATACTCATTTCATCAGTCGTGCGTTTCAGCGTAACCAAATTCACGCCACCACCACCACCATTGATGTTCCACCCGCCAGCCACTCCGCCGATTCCACCGGGTGCAGCCCCGCCTCCGCCGCCAGCACCGCCACCAGCGTTGCCACCAACCTGGCCGCCGCCGCCACCCTGGGTTTGACGCAGTTGACTCGCCCCGGGGGACATGTCCACCACCGGCACCACCGCCCCCACACTGTTATTATTTCCACCGCCGCCGCCGCCGCCGCCGCCGCCGCCGCCACTGCCATTTTGATTTCCACCAAACGTGGTCGAGGTGACGCTTTCCAAGCCCTGAACGAAAGTATTGGCATCCACTTTGAAGGTGCGCTCAAACAAAGGTTCTGACCGGGGCGATTTTGAGGTGAACACCACGGCAAAATCCTGAATGGAATACTTGATGGGGTGATCAGCCACCAAAACAATGGCATCCAGCACATCCGACAACTTCACATTCGAAAGACTCATCTTGATGATGTAGGATCCAACATCCACGGCTTCCGCCCCGGCCCCTTCGGTTGAAGGCACAAGCGGCATGCCCGTATTCGGGTCCATCTGCGTCTGGGCACCCACCCCACCCCGGCCGGGAAAGCCCCCGCCCCCGGGACCAGCCACCGCCTGCAAACTATCCGACTGATTCGCGTTATTGTTGATCAGGAAATTAATACCGTTCTTATCCGGGTCGCGAACCGCCGCCTGCTTTGACAAATCACGCAAAACTTCGCTCAACGGCAACCCCTCATAATTCACAGACTCCAAACGAATTCGATCCAGCTTGCTGACAATCTCCTGGCGTCCGGGCCCGGTGTAAACCAAATTGGTCTGGGCGTACGGATTCGGTGAGTTCGGGTCGGTGATTGTGTTGCGGGGAAGCACCCACTGTTTTTCAACCTGCTGCATGCGGATCTGCGTGTCTGTGACATGATTGAAGGCCGAACGGCTTAATTGAGCCTGTTGGATCAAATTCAAATAATAAAAGGCCGCCGTATTGTCCGGGTCAACTCGGATCGCCTGCTGCAACTTCGCCTGGGCATCTTCCAACTTCCCCATTTCATAAAGAAGCTTGCCATCCTGAACCATGGTGCCGGCCTCAATTTTCTGATTCTTCACGACGGGAATCTGCTCCACCGTGGCCGCATCAGGCATTCTTCCCTTGTAGAGCGCAATGAATTGCTCGTTCTTTTTCTTCAACTCCAGTGCCTCTGCATTCCTGGGGTCATATTTTAAAACTTGAACGATCTGCTTCCCCGCCTCGTTAAAATCCTGCCGTGCCTGCGCCTGACGCGCAAGAGTCAGCCGCGTGCTCGCCAGGCCGGAAATCGCCTGGGCGGTTTCGGCGTCAATACCGGAACCAATCTGCTGCGCCAGATCCGCGGATTCCTGATACAATTTGGCCGCCTCAACCAATTCGCCGCGCGTCACCGCCGCCCGGGCCTTTTCCAAATTTTGGCGCAACAAAACCCGAAACGACTGGCGCAAAACCGCCTGGTTGCTGGCATCGTCAACGGGACTTGTCTGCGCCCCTGACGGGGTGGCGCCAGCCAGAAGAAAAATTAAACCGAGCGGTAGTATTCCTGCTTTTGTCATGGTAATTAATCAGTTTCGTCGCAAATCGCTCTCTGTCATGAGTTTGTTTTTACGCGTTAGCGCTGGTAATGCAAAATCGTCTTTTTCTGGTTTGATTGAGCAGCTAATATAACCTCATTTTCATTGATGGCAACGATATTATATTCATCGCTGCCAAATGCCAAATGAGATCCCACCCGCCGGCCCGTAAATTTTTTGTTCTCAGGGTCAAACTTTAAATCCGCCGTGTAGGCGTCCGCCCGCCGGTAGGGCCGGTGCGGAGCCACCGCCACCGTTTCCCCGCTGTCCGCCAATTTTAATTCAAGTTCGTCCGGCGCCATCGGGTCGCCTTTGACCCCGGTGATGGTAAAATCCGCGTTTTTTTCACCCTTCGCTGCGAAATGTGGATGCTTCTGCTGACCCGCCCGCGCCGCCTGTCGTTCCACCATAATGACATAAATCACCCCGGTGTTCGTCTTAATGTCCTCCAACGATAAAATAAAATAAAGCGGAGTGATCTTCGTCACCACCGCCGCCTCCGCGTCAATCTCGTGTCCCGTCATGATTTTGAAGAGCTCCCCGCTGGCCGGGTTCTTCTTCCACAGCACCGGGTTCACAATCTTGTTGGTGGTCTCAAAATCCAAAACATAAGGCGCCTTCACCCTCGCCAGCACCGCGTTTTGCCGCGACAGATCCAGCGGGTCCAGCGGCTTGGGTTTTGGCGCAATGATATCCTGCATCGCATCCATCTCCTCCTTGTCCTTCGCAATGACAAACGGCAGCGCCACCAGCGCCCCGACCACCCCCAGCAAAACCAGGCTCAGGATTACTTTCTCGTAATGTTTTTTGATGAAATCCATTAGCTTAATGCTTAATTCTTCGGATGCAGTTTGATGATTTCAATTTCCATGGTCACCCGAAGCAACTGCTCCTTCAAGACCGTCACCAAACCGTTCTTCCCCACCGGCGCAGACATCTCCGCCTGTCCCGGCACCCCATAGGGCGACGGCGCTTGCCCGCCCCCCAGACCGCTGACTCCGGCGACCGACTGAACATTGATGCTCTTCACCAAAAAACCGTGCGGCGAAGCCGCCAGTCCGCTGAAGACGCGCGCGATTTCCGGGCCAAAACCTTTGAACGTCACCACATACGGCGTGATCACCGCCAACTGATTGTCCACCGGCGCGTCGGGAAGATAATCCGATTGCGGCCCGTTGGCATCATCATCCGAAACATGAACCCGCTGGATGCCATCATACTCATTCACCCCCGCCGCAAACAATATTTCCGACAACGTCTTGACCTCTCCCAGTTGGACCGCCAGCAAATCCAGGCTGCCGGGGGCAAACTGCACCAGCGAACTTTCCGCCTTGAAGGAAAAGGCGTAGTCCGGAGGCAGCACCACATTGGCCGCCACCGCCTCGTGTTGCAGCGTCGAAATGGTGTTGCCCAAAGCCGCCGTAAACGATTCACCCGTGACCGGATTGTTCGGGGTCGAGGGGGGGATGGGGGCGATGGGCTGGAAATAACCCCGGGCTTCATCCAGCCACGCCAGCAACTGGGCCTCCTGGTCCTTCGCCTGCTGCGTTTTGTTCACCTTCGCATTGCCGGGCGATGATTTGGGATCGCTGGTGATCCCCGTCAACGCGTCGTATATCCCCTTCAGTTTGTCCTGCTTTTCCGCGTTGCGGCTCCAGCTCGTGTAATTGTAAAAACCCGCCGCCCCCAGCAAGCCCAGCGCCACCAAGCCGCCAATGACAAAAAACAAATTTCGCTTGATCCAGGCCATATTACATTTTCAACGGATTTTGCAGCGCCACCGTGATGCCGAAGGAAAACGTCCCCGACGCTTCGTCCGCCGTGATGGTGGGTGAAAGCGACGTCCCCTTCGGATCGAACAACGGACTGCTTTTCAACTGGCTTTCCACCTCAAACGCAATGGCCGATTTCGCCGAGGGATCCACCGAGGTCAAATCCACCGACCGGCAAACCAATTGAATGGTCTGACCCGAGACCGCCCCGGACGCCACCACCGGAACAGGCGCGGACATCTGCCCCGCCCGCCCGCCGCCGCCGCGACCCCCTCTGATATCCCCGCCCCCGGCTCCCCCTCTGGAATACCCCTGCCCCTGTGCCGGCGCCGATGACACCCCTGACACGCCCCCCAGACTCGAATCCGTCACGAGCTGCTCAATCCAGATGCCGACTTCCACATTCGGCTTCTCCGCCGACAACTTCTGCCGCACGTTTTCCTCGGAAACAATCAACACCCGCCGCAATTCCATGAACACGTCCCCCCAATAATAACGGTCTTCGATCAACGAGGTGACTTGCTCGGTTTGATTCCGGGCGGTCTGCAGACGGTCATTCGCCCGCTTAAAAGCCTCCTGCTGCGCCGTCAGCACACTCACCTGCGGCTCCAGTTCACTGATCCTCGCCTCTTTGAGATCGGCCAGTTTTGAAAACAAATATCCCGTGATGAAGGCCACCACCACCAGACTGAAAATCGTGGCGATGAAATACGGCTTCTTCCGGTTAAAGGCCTGCCAGCGCAGCGTGCTGTCCGGCATCAAATTCATTTCCACCGGACAATGCGCCAGATTTCTCAATCCCAGCCCCACCACTTCCCCCAAGGAATGCGCCACCCGCGACAGATCCTCCAAATTCACCGACGGATCAATCTGCACATTGCGGAACGGATTGAAATACTCCACCGGAACATTCAATTTCTCCGCAAAAAACTGAGCCGTGTAAGGCATGATCGACGCTCCCCCGGAAAGAAACAAACGCTGCGGAGGCGTCCCCCCCTGCTGCCCGCGGTAAAATTGAATCGTCTGGTTGACCTGAATGTGCAGCTTCGTCATGAACTGCCGCGCAATCTTTGAAATCGCCGCCTGATTCGGATTCTCCGGCTCCTCGTACGCGCCGCCCAGACTCACAAAACCCTCGGCAATCTTGATTTTGTCCGCCTCCCCAAACTTCAATTTCTGATCATTGGCAAAATCCTGCGTGATCGCATTCGCCCCCAGATTGATGCTCCGCGAAAAAACCTTCCCCTTTTCAAAAAACAGCAGGTTGCTCGTCTTGGCGCCAATGTCCAGCAGCATCGTGCAATCCTCGACGTCGCCGTAATTGAACCGAAACGCATTGCACAGCGCCGCAGGCGAGGCGTCACACAAATTCAATTTCAGCTTCGCTTTCTCCGCCACCCGGAACAAACCCTCCACCACCTCCGACTTGATCGCCACCAGCAACACCTCCAGCTCGCCACTCGCCGCCGCACCCAGAATCTGATAGTCCCACACCACCTCCGCCAGCGGAAACGGAACATTCTGCTGCGCCTCGTACTGGATGATCTGCGTCACCTTGGCCGCGTCCACCGGCGGCAACTTGACAAACTTGGAAAAAACCTGGAAACCCGGGGCGCAGACGTTGACGTTTTTTGACTTTAAATCCTTTTCCACCAGCACTTCCTGCAACGCTTTGATGACCAGGGCCTCCCGGGTCCCCTCGTGCGAACCCTCCAGCCCCAGCGGCTTGATGGCAAAATTCCGCAGGCGCAATCCGCCGGCTTCATTCGTCTCAAACTCAGCCACCTTGAGGCTGCCCGCCCCAAAATCCACCGCCAAAAATGATTTCGTATTCAGCATTGCTGTTGACTTTACTGCCGGTCCATCAGGCCAGAAAAAAACTTTTTCAAATTCCCACGGCGGCTGACCGTTGTGATTACGGCAAATTCCGCTTCCGGTCAATTAGAAACCATCTGATATTTGCAAATATTTGGCGGCCAGGTTATCCCGGTCCGCACGCGGTGGCACACCCGTCCGGACGCGTCCACCCGCCTTTGTCCCAGCCTGGACAAAAAATGAAAAGCCCCTGGCCAGCCCCAAGCCTCCGTCACCACGCGGCCCCTTCCGCCCATCCCGCGCCCGCGCATCTCATTCCAAAAAACATTGCGTCCCCGCCCTGATTTTGGCTTCATCAGGTCTTGGCTCAAGCAAAGCTCATCGCCGGGCGCTGCCGACTGACCGTCATTTACACCGGACGGGTTCAGGGGGTGGGGTTTCGTTATGCCGCCAAAACCGTGGCCGCGGGTTTTGAAATCACCGGCACGGTTCGCAACCTCCCCACCGGCGTCGTGGAGCTCATCGCCGAGGGACAGCGCGAGGAATTGGAAGCCTTTCGCGCCGCCATTCGCGACGCGGGGCTCGCTGGATTTATTGACAATGAGCGGTTGCAATGGGACAGTGCCGGGCATAGATTTCGTGGATTTGAAATTATAAATTAGGAATGAAATACGCCATCATAGCAGATATACACGCCAACTTGGAAGCGTTCCAAACGGTTTTGGACGACATTAAATCCCAAAACATCTCGCAAATCGTCTGTCTGGGTGACGTTGTGGGCTACAACGCCAACCCCAAGGAATGTCTCAAAATCGTCCAGGATCTCAACCTCCCCTGCGTCAAGGGCAACCATGATGAATACTGCTCCAGCGAGGATCAGCTCGAGGGATTCAATCCCCACGCCGCCGAGGCCGTCCACTGGACCCGCAACCAGCTCTCCACCGAAGACCGCCAGTGGCTGCGCGATTTGAAATACTCCCGCATGGTCGCCAATTTCACCATCGTCCACGCCACCCTCGATGTCCCCCAGCGCTGGGGCTATGTGTTTGACAAACTCGCCGCCGCCGCCAGTTTCCCCTATCAAAACACCCAGGTCTGCTTTTTTGGCCACACCCATGTCCCCGTCGCCTTCATGCGCGACACCGTCGTCCGCGGCGGCACCTATTCCAAATTCAAGATTGACCCCACCAAGAAGTATTTTGTGAACGTCGGCGCCGTCGGACAGCCCCGCGACAATAATCCCAAGGCCGCCTACGTCGTTTATGACTTGGACGGCGGCACCATTGAACTGCGCCGCCTGGATTACGACATTCCCAAGACCCAGCAAAAAATCCGCGACGCCGGCCTGCCCGAGCGCCTGGCCGAGCGCCTCGCCTACGGCCGTTGAGCCCGACTTCATGAACCCCCAGGCGAACGGAGAGTGGGACAGGCTTCCAGCCTGTCAGTCCCTGGTGACAGGCTGGAAGCCTGTCCCACTTGGTCGAGACATCCCGATTCAAGGGTTCAAGGCGCAAAGTGGGCTTCAGGGAATCCTCTCCCGGGGGAGAAGACCGGGATGAGGGCGGACGGATTCTGCTCCCGCAAGGATTGGATTTCATCCCCAGTCCGTGCAGAAGCCTGCCAAATCCTCCCCCCGGGACTGAATTCCCAAGCCTGGTTCAGCCAAAGGCCCGCGCCTTGAAAATCCTCATCCTCAAGCCCAGTTCCCTCGGCGATGTCATCCAGGCACTGCCCGTCCTGCGCCTGCTGAAACTCCACCTGCCCAAGAGCGAGATTTACTGGTGGATTGATTCCGCCCTCGCCCCCCTCATCGAAGGCGATCCTGACCTCGCCGGCCTCCTCCTCTTTGAACGCAAACGCTGGGGCCATCCGCAACACTGGCCCGAAATGATCCGCAGCATCCGCCGGATGCGCCAACAACAGTTCGACTGGGTCATTGACCTCCAATGCCTCGCCCGCAGCGCCGCCTTTGCGTGGCTGGCCGACGGCCAGCGCCTCATCGGCCTCGACGAAGTGCGCGAGGGTGCGCGCGGCTTCTACGATCAGGCCGTCCGCCGCGCCTCCTTTCACACCCACGCCGTGGATTGGTATCTGGCCGTCCTCAAACCGCTGGGCGTACCGGTCCACCACCGATTCACCTGGCTGCCCGAACGGCCCGACCACGCCGCCGCCCTGCAAGCCAAATGGCCGCTGACCCCGGCCCGCTGGATCGCCCTCCAACCCGGCGCGCGCTGGGACAACAAACGCTGGCCCGCCGACTCTTTTTCCGAAGTCGTCCGCACCCTGGCCCGCGAGATCCCGGAAGTGCGCTTTGCCATCCTGGGCGGCCGGGACGACCAGGCCGTCGGCCAGTCCATTGCCCTGGCCGCGCCGGGGAATTGCCTGAACCTCTGCGGGCAAACCACCCTGCCGGAAATGATCGAGTGGGTGCGCCGCTGCGAACTCATGGTCACCAATGACACCGGCCCCATGCATGTCGCCGCCGCCCTGGGCAAACCGATCGTCGCCCTGTTCGGCCCCACCGAACCGCGCCGCACCGGGCCTTATGGCCAGACCGAAGACGTGTTGCGGCTGCCTCACCTCCCCTGCTCTCCCTGTATGACCGACCATTGCACTTACTCCCGGCCCAATGAATGTCTGAAGGGGATTGCGCCCCAGGCCGTGCTGGAGCGGGTCCGGCAGATCATGGCCGGGGGGGCGGGACCGGCCAATTTCGTCAACCCGCAGGGTTGCCAGACAGTAGCCGGGGGTCGAGCGCCAGCGACCCCCCCCGGACCTAGCCCGGAAACCGAATGCACCCCGGAAGGGTGACAGATCCCCGCACAGGCTGGCGTCCTTCCATCACCAGACCAACGTCCGCCCGAACCTATCCGTGCCGCACCGCCCCAAAGCCCGTAGGGCTGGCATATTTGTAGTTACCCGGCAAAAAAATCAAAAGCTCCGTAGGTGCGACATCCTCTGGGAGTCGCGGTTGCTCCATGACTGAAAGCGGTCTTGGTTTGCAGGTCGCGGAGCGGCCCCTGACGGCCCCTATTTTCTCGGGCTCACCTTTTAACCCTTTCAATCAGAACCAGGCAGGAGCCGGCAGAACGGCGGAGGCACATCCTGATGCACCACTCTGCACTCGGTGCCTCCCGGTGTTTTTGGGCGGTTTTCACGCCGAAGGTCATTTTGCAGTGCGGCGACAAGTCACCGCTTTTGGACGAGACGACACGTCGTCGAGTTCAAAAAAACATGCTTGTCCGGCCTCAGCAACAACTTCAGGATGCACGGCTCCGGGCTGGAAGCCTTTGGGGGTTGCGGCCTTGCCGCGTTGCGTTCCCGGCGGTAAAAATCTTCCCATCCCATTGGGGTGCAGGCAGTCAGGGTCCGTTACAAAACAACCGTTACAAGATGACGCCGGGATTTTGGCGGCTGGCCAGGCGCGAGCGAGGAGCATGCCCAAAGGGTTCTGTGACGAGCGAGCAACGCCGCCAGCCGCCAAAAGAACCAGTCAGGTCGTGACGGTTATTTCGTATCGGACCCTTACTCCGGTCAAAGTTTTTTTGATTATTCTCATGGTACCCCTGCGGATGTCCCACCCCCTCTGCCATACTGGCGGCATGAAGATGATCCTGTCTTTACCGGCGGCCGGAGCGGCCGCCGCCAGGGACGCGGCCGGGCAGTGCGCGCGGGTCAGCCTCCGTTCACCCGGCGGTCCGCGCCGCGCCCGTCCGGGCTGCCCGTTCCCGCCTTTCTTATCTGCGGTTCGAGAACGCAAAAAACCGCTAAAAAACGCAAAAGACCCGTTAAAAAAATCAATTCAGCGGCACACCCCGGCGGTAATAGGTCGGAATGTCCAGGTCTTCGCCCTTGTGGAGGGTCGGTTCGCTCTTGTCAAAGCGGCCCTTGGAAATGATGGCGAGCGGCAGGACCTGCTGCCGGAGCCGGGCATCGGGTTTGCGGCGGCCGCCGGCGTGCTGCTTGACCAGTTGTTCCCGCTGTTGCAGGAAGGCGCCGCCCTGGGGCGGACGGGCGGTGCCGCGCGCCGACCGGTGCGGGGCGGCCTCGGCCGGGCTGCCTTCGGCGGAATGACTGTGCCGGGCGGCGATCACCGTGACCGTCAGCCGGTTCCTCAATGCCTCATCCACGGCGGCCCCCATGATGATCTGGGCGCGTTCACACTGGCGGCTGATTTGCTCCATGACGCGGTTTACCTCCGCCATGGTCAGGTCGCGGCCGGCCATGAGGCTGACCAGCACGGCGTCCGAATCCGCCAGGGCCCGGCCCTCATCCAGCAGCGGGTGGACCAGCAGTTTGTCCACCACCTCCCGGGACCGGGTGGGCCCCGCCGCCTCCACAAAGGCAAACACGCCTTCGGAATTCTTGTTGCGCAGCAGCGCGCACAGGTCGGCCAGGTGAATCTGAATCAGGCCCGGGCGGGTCATCAGGTTCCAGACGCCGCGAACCGCCTCCGTCAACAGTCCGCCGGTGATGCGGAAGGTGTCAATCACGCTGGTGTTTTCATCAAGCAGCTTGAAGGCCTTTTGGTTGGGCAGGCAAATCACCCCGTCGGCCTCGGCCCGGATTTGCTCCAGACTTTGCCGGGCCTGCTCACAGCGGCGGTTGCCTTCGCATTCAAACGGGAGGGTGACAAAGGCGAGCACGAGCGCCCCGGTTTCCCGCGCCGCCCGGGCGAGCACGGGCGCGACCCCGCTGCCCGCACCCCCGCCCAAACCGGCGACCAGCAGAATGACATTGGCCTCGGCGCACGCGGTTTTGAGCGTGGCGTAATGCTCCTCGGCGATGGCGTGGCCGCGCTCGGCGTCGCCTCCGGTGCCGAGCCCGCGCAGGAGCCGGTTTTCGAGATGAATTTTCAGCGGGGCGGAGGACGCGGCCAGCGAGGGGCCGTCGGTATTGACGGCCACGCGGACGGCCCCGGCGAAATCACCGCCGGAAAGGGTTTCCAACAGGCTGACGCCGGCGCTGCCCACGCCCATGATTTTAAGGGCGGGCACACCGGTCGCTTCCAGGGCGGAGGCTTGAGTTTCAGGGGTGGAATTCATAACTCAGGGGGTTTAAAGCATGGGCAGATAGCGGGACAGCATGTCCTTGAGGACGGGCAGCACGGGCGGAAAATGGTTGGCCGGCCGTTTGCGATTTTTCAGCGAGGCGTACTTGACCAGGCCGATGCCGGTGAAAAATTCCGGCTGGTTGAGCGTCGACTTCAGACCGCTGATGGAATTGGTTTGGGCGACACACACGGGCAGTTGAAAAACCGACGCGGCGAGTTCGGCGATGTGCGGGATGCGCGCGCCGCCGCCGCAGATAAAAACGCCCGCCCGCAGATATTCCATCAGTTCCGCCTGCTCCAGATCCTGCGCGACAATTTGAAAAATCTCCTCGAGCCGCAGGGACATGATGCGCTGAAGATGATCCAGATTGATGTTCCGCACGGGCAGACCCAGGTCATTGGTCAGGGCGATCACCCGGCCCTTGCTGTTTTCATCCACCACGGCGGAGCCGTGTTCGCGCTTGAGCTTTTCCGCGCGCGTGAGGGACACCTTCAAGCCATGGCCCAAATCATTCGAGACATGGTCGCCGCCAATGGCCAGCACGCCGGTGTGTTTGACAATGCCGTCCACGTAGACCACATAATCCGTGGTGCCGCCGCCCAAATCAATGACCAGGGCGCCCAGTTCCTTTTGCTCATTGGTGAGCACGGCCAGCGAGGAGGCCAGGCCGTTGAACACGATCTCGTCCACCTCCAAGTGCAGGCCCTTGACCAGCCGCACCGCGTTGTGCAACCGGTTGGTGACGCCATGCACCACATGCACATCCACCTCCAGCAGCGCGCCCAGCATGCCCACGGGGTTGGTGATGCCGTCCTGGCCGTCCAGGAAAAAATGCTGGCGCACGGCATGGATGATGGAGTTCTCGACGGGCAGATTGATGGCCTTCGCGTTTTTGACCACATCCTCCACGTCCTCCTCCGTGATCTCGCGGCCCGTGACCACATCCTCCACGTCCTGATTGGCCAGCCGGCGGCCGGAATTCTCCCGGTCCGTGGAATGGATGCGGTGAACGCCCCGGTTGTTGAACCCGCGAATGTGCGCGCCGGTCACGCCCAGATAAACGCTGCGGATTTCCACGTTGGCCATTTTTTCGGCCTCGACAACCGCCTGGCGGACGGCTTCCTCCGCCTGGGCGGCATCCACGATTTCCCCCTTGCGCACGCCGCTGGCCGGCGCCTGGCCCAGCCCGACGATGGTCAGGGCGCCTTCGTCGTTGAGTTCACCGACCACGACGCACACCTTGTAGGTGCCGATCTCCAGACCGACCACGACATTGGAATTATCAAACATTTCGCCTCCGTAAATGCTGCGGGTTGACTGTTCTGGGGCTGGCCACCGGCGGGACCGCCGACAGGCTCCACTTCACGGGCACATTGTTGCCGACGGCCAGATCGAGCGAGGCGATGGTTTTGCCGGCGCGGTTGCCCCAGTCATAAACCTGCCGCCAGCGGCGCAGTTGCACATCCAAATGATCCAGCGCAAACGTCACCGCCCCCCCCTGGCCGGTGGTCACCATAATGACCCCCGGCGCGGACACATCCACGCACTGCAGATCCACCAGGCCGGCCATCGGCGAATGATCAAAGGCGCTGATCAAACGCAGGGCGGCCAGCGCCTGGGATGATTCCAAGCGGTGCCCCGGCTGCAATTGAAACAGACTCAGGCCGGTGAGGGACGGCAGCTCATAGTTCATCTGCGTGACGGGCACGACCGAAAGGCGCGGGTCCAGCGGCTGCATGACATAACCATCCACATCCAGTTGAAACACCGCCACCGCCACCTCGCCGGACGGCAGGGACCGCAGCAGGTTCACCTGCGCCAACGGCTGGCGCTCCGTGACGCGGATCTTCAGCGTGCGCGGCAGCACCCGCTCGATGGAAACGGAGTCAATGGTGGAGACCAGTTCCAAATTGCGTTTGACGGCCGCCACGTCCAGGGCGATCAAATTCACGCCGGGCTTGACCCCGGACCAGCGCCGCAATTGTTCCGGCGCAATGATGCCATCCGTCTGAATGTCCACCTGCCCGATGGCGAAGGCCGGGTTTTCATAGACAAATTTGTCCAGCCCCCAATCCGCCAGCCGCCACATCACATAAAGAACAAAAACCGTGCCCACGCCGACCGTGATGGCCACCACGGCAAACCGCGTGCGGGTGGCGCGCACCTGATCGGAGCGCAACTTGACATCCAGCACATGGCCGGGGCCCAGACGGCGGTTCCGGCGTGAGTGTTTAAACCACATGGGCTTCCTTTCCCGCCGGGACGGCGGCGGACCGGGGTGATGGGCGCAGCAACGCCAGTTCCACCATGCGCTCGCAAAGCCGGGCGTAATCCAGCCCAATGGCGGCGGCCGCCTTGGGCAACAGGCTGGTTTCGGTCATGCCGGGCAGCGTGTTGATTTCCAAAACCACCGGATCGCCGTTGGGGCGCACCATGACATCCACCCGCGCGTAATCCCGTCCGCCCACGGCCTGAAAGGCCCCGAGCGCGGCGGCCTGGATTTTCCGGGTCGTGGCCGGGTCAAAATCAGCCGGGCAAAAATATTCCGTCGCCCCGGGAGTGTACTTGTTCCGGTAATCGTAGCCGCCCTGCTTGGGGCGCACTTCCACCAGCGGGAGGGCGGCTCCGGCCAGAATGCCGACCGTGGTTTCCCGACCCGTGATTTTTTCCTCCACCAGCACTTCGGAATCAAACCGGAACGCCGCCGCCAGGGCGTTTCCCCACTGGCCGGTTTCCTCCACGAATTGCAGTCCGACACTGGACCCCTGGCGCACCGGCTTGAGCACCAGCGGGGGCCGCCAGCCCTGGGGCCAGGGCGCGGTGGCGAATTGCATCACCGCAAAACGGGCGGTGGGCACCCCCGTCGCCACACAACGCTCCTTGGTCAGCACCTTGTCAAACGCCAGCCGGCTGGCCTCCGCATCACACCCGGTGTAGGGAACCCCCAGCCGGTCCAGATGCCGCTGCACCGTGCCGTCCTCGCCATAGGTGCCGTGAAGGGCCAGAAAAACCACGTCCGTTCCCGGCGGCAGCCCCCACACATCGCCGCGGGGATCCAATTCGCTGACTTCATGCCCCAGCGACCGCAGCGCGGCGGCCACGGCCGAACCGGAGCGCAGGGACACTTCGCGTTCCGCGCTGGGACCGCCAAGCATCACCGTGATTTTAAGTTTTGTCTGCATCAAGCCTCCCCAATGATTTGCACTTCCGGTTGCAGGGTCAGGCCGCGCTCCTCGCGCACCCGGGCCTGCACCACGGCCATGAGCATCAGCACATCCCGCGCCGTCGCCCCGCCGTCATTGATGATAAAATTCCCATGTTCGGCGGACACCACCGCGCCGCCGATGCGCAGCCCCTTCAACCCCAGTTCATCCACCAGTTTGCCCGCCGGAATGGATTCCGGGTTCTTGAACACGCAGCCCGCGCTCGGGGCCGCCGGCTGCGAGGCCCAGCGCTTTTCACTGTAACTCTTCATGCGCTGCTCAATTTCCCACGGCGACCCGGGCCGGCCTTGAAAAACCGCGCCCAGGGCCAGATTGGTTTGCAACAGCGGACACGACCGGTATTCCACCGGCACTTCCTGCACCGCGCGTTCATGGATGTCACCGGCGCGATCCATGTAGCGCAGGGAGGCGACCACCGCAAACGTCGAAGCGCCCATGGCCCCGGCGTTCATCCGCAAAGCGCCGCCCACACTGCCCGGGATGCCCTCCAGGAACTCCAAACCGGCCAGTCCCCGGCGTTTTGCCTCCACCGAAACCTGTTTCAGTCTCGCCCCCGCCCCGCAATGCAGTTGCTCCCCCGCCTGCGTGATCTGGCTGAAAGCCGCGGCGGACAAACAGAGGACCACCCCGCGCACCCCGCCATCCCGCACCAGCAGGTTGGAACCGCGGCCCAACACGAAAAACGGCACGTCCCGCGACCCGCAAAATTTCACGACGGCCGCCAAATCCGCCTCGGTCGCCGGTTCCACAAACACATCCGCCGGCCCCCCCACGCGCAGCGTGGTGTGCGCCGCCAGCGGCTCGGCGCGGCGGATCACCGTGGCGGGCGACACCCTCGCCGTCAATTCCCCAGCCAGGACGGCCGTCTCGGTCATTGGTTTTTCCATGAATGATTGCATGGGATTCAAGCGCCGGCCTTGCAACAATCGCCGGCCACATGGGCTCCGTCCGTCCGGGGTTTTTCCGACCGCCGGGCGATGAACTGCAAAATGTTATCCGCGATTTCCTCCGCCGCCCGGGGTGCGTGCCAGCGGTCCAGCGCCGTCCGGATTCCAGCCCGCGATTGTTCGTTCTCCACCAGGTCCAGCAAACTGGCGAAACATTTCTCCGGCGTGCCGGTTTTTTGTTCCAGCAACCGCGCCGCCCCGGCGTTGGCAAACGCGAGGGCGTTGTGCAGTTGATGGTCATCCGCCGCGGCGGGATACGGCACCAGCAGCGTGGGCAGGCGCAGGGCCGCGATCTCCGCCAGCGAGGACGCCCCCGCCCGGCTTACCGCCGCCGTGGCCGCCCCCAGCGCCAAATCCATTTCCGTCATGAAAGGTTTCACCACGGCTTTCAACCCGCGCCCGGCATACGCCGCCCGCACTTTGTCAAAATCAGCCGCCCCCGTGAGGTGCAGCCACTGCCAGTCCCGGCCGGCCAGCCGGGGCAGGACCGACAAAATCAGCCCATTGATTCCACTGGCCCCCTGGCTGCCCCCCATGATGAGAATGGTGGGACGATGCGGATCCAGCCCGAGTTGCGCGCGGCAAACGGCGGGATCGCGCGGTTGGAACGAAGGCCGCACCGGCGTGCCGGAAACCGTCACGCGGGCCGTGTGCAACCGGCCGGCCGCCCCGGGAAAGCCCACAAACGCCTCATCCACCAACCGGGCCAGAAAGCGGTTGGCGCGGCCGGGAATGGTGTTGGACTCGTGAAGAAAAGTGGCGGCCCGGATTTTTTTCGCCGCCAGCACCGGCGGCGCGCTGGTGAAACCGCCCATGGCCAGCACCGCCTGCGGCGGATGCACCGCAAAATATCGCCGCGCGGCCCGCCAGGACTGCCAGAAACTGCGGGCAAAGGAAAAATAATTGCCGTTCTGCAGCGCCACGGCCGGCAGGGTGATGACTTCCAAACCCCGCGCCGACTGCACCGCCTGCTGATCCACCTCCTTGGGTGAGATCAACAACGCCACCGAACAACCCCGCTGCCGGAGTTGGCCCGCCACCGCCAGCCCCGGAAAAAGATGACCGCCCGTTCCGCCGCACGCAATGGCGACGAACGGTTGTTGGGGGGGGGTGGAGTTCATGCGACCTTCGCGGTGAAGGGGTTGTCGTCCGTGACCACGGGCGCCGGAGCCAGTCTGATCACCGGCTCAGCCTGACGCGCGATGCTCAGTAATAGCCCCAGACTGGTGAACATCGCCAGCAGGTTTGACCCGCCGTAACTGATGAACGGCAGCGGCAGGCCCTTGTTTGGCAGCGCGCTCGTCACCACCCCGATGTTGATGGCCGCCTGCAAACAAATCAACAGCGTGATGCCCAGCGCCAGCAAACCGCCGAACGTGTCGCGGGCGTGCAGGGATATGTAAATCCCGCACACGGCGATGATGACAAATCCCGCCACCACCAGCAGGGTTGCCACCAGGCCCAGTTCCTCGCCAATGTTGGCAAAAATAAAATCCGTGTGAATTTCCGGCAAATAGCCGAATTTACGCAAACCATTCCCCAGCCCCAGCCCGGTCCAACCCCCGGCCCCCAGCCCGTACATGGCCTGCTGCGCCTGCAGCGCCGCGCCGTTGGCATGGGCATCCGGATGCAACCACGCTTGAATCCGCCCCTGCCGCATGTGGTCATGCAGCATGGAAAACGCCAGCCCGGCCCCCCCCAGCAGACCCGCCACCGTCAGGCAGCGCCAGCGCACCCCCGAGACCAGCAACATGCCCCCGCACACCGACGACAGCAGTATGGTCTGGCCGCGGTCCGGTTCTTTGAAAATCAGCCCCAGCACGGGGGCGATGAGGAGGAGGGGAATCAGCATGCCCCGAATCCAGGTGGGCATCTGCCGCTGATGCCGGTCGGCATACCACGCCAGGGAAATAATCAGGGCGATTTTGGCAAATTCGGAGGGCTGCACCGTGAACGGCCCGCGGCCGATCCACCGGTGCGCGGCGTGGCTGGCGTGGCCGATGACCGGCGCAAAGACCAACCCCAGCATCAGCACGGAAAAACCGTACAGCAGCCAATGCACCCTTTTTAATTCCTGATAATTAAAACAAGTCGCCGCGACACAAAGCCCAAAACCGAGGGCCACCCACACGAGTTGCATCACCAGATCATGGGTGCCGGACTTGGTCATGCTCGAACTGTACAGCATGACCAAGCCCAGGCCCAAAAGGGCGGCAACCGTGGACGCCAGCGTTGTAACGGCGACTTTCATTTCAGCAGATCAAACCAAAGCCAGCCGCGAATGAATCCGACAATGGCTGACAATCTAGTTATGCGCCGGAGCCGGGGCCGGGATCACCGGCTGCAACTGCGGCGCGGGCGCTGTCGGCACCGGAGCCGCCGGCGCCGTGGTGTCCGCCGTCGGCGTGGCTCCCGGGGCCGCCGCAGCTTCCGCTTTGGACGGAATGGTCAACTTTTGACCGACTTTGATCTTGGTCGTCGTCAAACCGTTGGCGGCCTGCAGGGCTTTCAATTTCACCCCGTGAGCCTTGGCAATCTTGGTCAGCGTGTCCCCCGACTTCACCGTATAGGATTCGCCGCCCGCATCCGCCGCCGCCGGAGCCGTCCCGGCGGCCGCACTGGCATCCGCCACGGTTTTACCACCGGCCGGCAGGGTCAGCTTCTGGCCGACTTTCAGCTTCGTCGGTTTCACCGAGGGATTGGCGGCCTCAAGCGCCTTGAGCGACACGCCATTTTTCTTGGCGATCTTGGCCAGGCTGTCGCCCTTGACCACGGTGTAGTCCCCGCCGGTGACTTCCGGCGTCACGGGCTGCACCGGCATCTGGACCACCGGTTGCACCGGTGCCTGCGGAATGGGTGCCTGCAGCGCCACACCGTTCGTGGAGGGCGACATCGGCGGCTGGTTGGAGAGATCGGTGGGCGGCGTGTTCGTGTCCGGCACCGAGGTCGTGTTGGTGTCCACGGTGGGAGCCGGCGTCTCGTCGGTTTTTTGTTTGCAACCCTGGATCAGCATGCCCATCAGGCCGGCCACGCTGACGCCCAGCACACAATACACCCCGAGCTTCATGTGGGTGCGGCGTTTGTTCTGTTGCTCCATCAGGGAGCCCTTCGGTACGAACGGATTCGGATTATTCATTTAATATGGCGCTAAAAAGCGTCCTTTCTTCGAGGTTGGTTTGATTTGTTGCCGCGAAATTTTCCCTCGGTAAATTTCACCGGTTTTTAAATTATTATATACTATGGCCGCGGGCCCGCTGTGAACACGATGAGTGCCTCCCTGGGGTTTTTCTGATTTGAAAACGGCAGGTGAAATCAAAACGTTTGAACCACTCATTGCACAGTGCGCCTGTACCAAGATGGGTTTTACCACTCCGGGCGGCGGCGCGCAAGAAACAAAGCGCTCGTTTCGGACGTTAAAATGAGGTTGGCAGGGGGGTGTTTTCATCGCAGTTTCAGGGTGGCCAGGGCCACCACGGCAAACAACACGCACAGAATGTAAAACCGCATCACCACCTGCGATTCATACCAGCCCATTTTCTCAAAGTGATGATGCAGCGGCGCCATCAGGAATATCCGCCGCCCCGTGCCGTAGTGTGCCCGGGTGAACCGGAACCACGTTGTCTGCAAAATCACCGACACCGCCTCCAGCACAAACACCCCGCCGGCTATCACCAGGATGAACGGCTGATGCACCAGCACCGCCATCAGGCCGAAGGCCCCCCCCAGCGCCAGCGACCCGGTGTCCCCCATGAACACCTGCGCCGGATGGCAGTTGTACCATAAAAAACCCAGTCCCGCCCCGATCATCGCCGCGCAAAACACCGTCAATTCGCCCGCGCCGCTGACATAGGGAATCTCCAAATACTCCGCCGCCTTCACGTTCCCCGCCAGATACGTCAGCACCAGAAACACGAACGCCACAATCAGCGTGCAGCCAATCGCCAGACCATCCAGGCCATCCGTCAGATTCACCGCATTGGAGCTCCCCACCACCGTCAGCAGGACAATGATCACCCCCGCCACCGCCCCGATTTCATAGGGGTACTTGCAAAACGGCACCATTAAATCGCTCACCAGGTTGCTGTGAATGACCGATTTCCTGCCCAGCAGCCGCAATTCACTCGTCGCGGGCAGCATCCATAAATAGCACCCCACAAAACCGCCCAGCACGGTCTGCACCAGCAATTTCACCCTCGGCGGAGCCCCGCCGCCGCTTTGCCGCAGGATTTTGGCATAATCATCGTAAAATCCCAGGCCGGAAAGCACCAAAACCGACAACAGCGTCAGTTCCACCTGCGCGTTCATCTGCGCCCACAACAGCGTGGAAAACGCCAGCACCGCAATGATCAGCACCCCGCCCATGGTCGGCGTTCCTTTTTTGCTCAGCAGGCGCGACGGCAAGCCGCCGGCCTCCTCCGCCTTGTCCGCGTAATCCTGGCCGAACTTCAGTTGCTTGAGCCAGTGAATGATCTTCGGACCGAGCCACCAGCTCAACGCCAGCGCCGTGACGGCCGCCCCCGCGCTGCGCACCGTGATGTAACGAAACAGGCGCAAAAACGACAGGCGCGCCTCCCAGGGCGTTCCCTGACTTTCATCCAAAAGCAACTGGCTCAGGTAATAGAGCATGTTAAATTAATTCTTCCCCGCCTTCAGCGTTTCCGCAATTTTTTCCAGGTGGCACGAACGCGAGGCCTTGAACAACACCACGTCACCGGGCTTCAGAAAACTTTTCACCGCCAGGATCGCCGCTTCCACCCCGGCAAACTCCATCACGCGCGTCAGCCCGGCCTTCCGCGCCGCCCCGGCCGTGACCGCCGCCATTTTCCCAACCGCAAAAAGCTGGCCCACCCCCAGTTCCGCCGCCCGCCGGCCAACCTCCTGGTGGGCTTCCCCGCCGTGTGCCCCCAGCTCATTCATGTCCCCCAGCACCGCCACCCGGCGTCCCTGCAGGGGCAGGTCACACAGCGTTTGCAACGCCGCCAGCGTCGAATCCGCGTTGGCATTGTATGCGTCGTTCAGCACCCGGATCCCGTTGACCTCCCAAAATTGCATGCGCATTTTCAGCGGCTGGCAATCCGCCAAACCCGCCCGGACTTCCGCCGGCGTCAACCCCAGTTCCGCCGCCACCGCCATCGCCAGCAGCGCGTTCACCGCCTGGTGGCGCCCCAGCAAATTGACCCGGTACTCCCCGTTGAAGGCCGCTTGCGCCGCCTCCACCCGGAAGGTCAGGCCGCTTTTATCCAACCGGACGCTTCTGGCGCGCCAGTCATTTTTGTCCCCCACTCCCGCCCGGATTTTGGCCGCCCGGGTGCGCTGGCAAATCGGTTCCGTCCATTCACTGTCGCCGTTGATGAACAACGTCCCGTCCGCCGGCAGGCATTCCGCCAGCATCCCCTCCTCCTGCGCCACCCCGGCCACATCGCCAAAAAACTCCAGATGCTCCCGGCCGATGCTGGTGATCACCCCGTGCCGGGGCTGAATCATTTCCAGCAGCGGCGCCAGTTCGCCCGGATGATTGGTGCCCGCCTCCAAAACAGCGGCCTGGTGCGCGCCGTCCAGCTTCAACAGCGTCAGCGGCACCCCGATGTCATTGTTAAAACTGGCCTCGCTTTTCAGCGTGCAAAATCTCCGGCCCAGGATGGCGGCCAGCAATTCCTTCACCGTGGTCTTGCCGTTGGAACCGCCCACGGCCACCACCGGCAGCGACCGGGCCAGCCGGACCGCTGACGCCAGTTTTCCCAGCGCCTGGCGCGTGTCCTCCACCGCCACCACCGCGCAGTCCGGCAGCGGATCGGGCGCCCTGCCCCGCTCAATCACCACCGCCGCCGCGCCCTGCGCCGCCACTTCCCGTAAAAAACCGTGCCCGTCAAACCGGTCGCCCCGGATGGCAAAAAACACCTCGCCCGCCTTCACCTGCCGCGAATCAATGCTGACCCCCTGCACGATGACCCCGGGTTTCCCGCGCCGGAGGATTCCCCCGCAGGCCTCGGCCGTCTGTTGTAATGATCTGGCTTCCACAATAATTCTTCAGGGCTGCTTCAAACCCGTCAACCCGCCGGCCGCCATCAGGGCCGGCGAATTCGTCAGTTGCATGTTTTTATCCGATGGCACGTTCAAATAACTGGCGCAGCGGTCCGCGATTTCCTTGAAGACCGGACCCGACACCACCCCGCCATAATAGCCTTCCTTGGGTTCATCCATCACCACGGAAATGCACAATTCCGGATTGTCCGCCGGGAAAAACCCGATGAACGACGCCACATATTTTCCCGGGACGTACACGCCGTGTTCCGCTTTCTGCGCGGTCCCGGTTTTGCCCGCCGCCGCATAATTCTCCATCGCCGCCCCGGCCGCCGTGCCTTCCTTGGAGACCACCGACTTCAGGGCATGCACCATCTGCCGGGCCGTGTCGTCGCTCACCACCTGCCGCACCCGTTGCGGCGCGTATTGTTGAATCACCTGGCCGTGCCGGTCCTGCAGGCGGTTGACTATCATCGGCTGCATCAGCCACCCGTGATTCGCCAGCGCCCCCATCGCCATCAGCATTTGCAACCGCGTCACCGCCACCCCCTGCCCCATCGGAATCCGCGCAATCGAAAGCTTGCTCCAGTCTTTCACCGGATTCAAAATCCCCCGCTGCTCGCCCGGCAGCGGAATGCCCGTGCGCTGCCCAAAGCCGTATCGCCACGCATAATCAAACAGATGCGGCGCGCCCAGCAGGATGCCGATCTTCGCCGCGCCGATGTTCGAGGAATGGGTGATGACCTCCTCCGCCGTCAACACCCCCATCGGCTCCGCGTCATGCAGGATGTGCCCCGCATACGCAAAATGCCCGTGTTCGCAGTCAAACGTCTGGTTCATCCGGATCACCTGGCTGTTCAACGCCCCGGACACCACCACGATTTTAAACGTCGAGCCCGGTTCCACCACATCCGTGATCACCCGGTTGCGCGCCTCCACATTCACCGAATTGGGCCGGTTGGGATCATAGTTCGGCAGCGAGGCCATCGCCAGAATTTCACCCGTGCGCGGCCGTATCACGATGCCCGTGATGCTCTTGGGCGTGTGCTTCTGCATCGCCGTGGCCAGGGAGTCTTCCACAATGTGCTGGATCGCCGCGTCTATCGTCAGCACCACGCTGTCGCCGTCGCACGGCTCCACGTCCTCGTCCCGCATCTCCTCGATTTCATGCTGTTGCCGGTCCGTTTCCGTCACCCGCCAGCCGGCCACCCCGCTCAGTTTGGAATTCAGCGAAAGCTCAATCCCGTCCCGCCCGTAAATCTGCGACACCTCCCGGTCATTGACGATTTTCTCCTGCTCGCCCGAAAAGCCCAGCACCTGCCCGGCCAGCGAACCGTTGGGATAAACCCGCATCTGATCCGCCTCCGTGTAAACCGAGCTCTGCCGCAAACTTTGGTAAAACAGCCGGTTCGTCTTGGACAACAGTTTCTCATCCACCCCAAATTGCAGATTCGACATCACCCCCTGGATCTTCTGCCAGGTGTCCTCGGACACATTCTTCTGCAGCCGGACGTAAGTGAGCCCGTTGGTGATGATTTCGCCCCGGGTGTTTCTCGCCAAATGCGGCGTGAGCCGCCGGCAAAGATCAGCCTCGGGCATCTGCAACAGCGGGGCCAGCGCCTCCGCCACCACCGCCTGCTGCGGCATCATCAGCGAGGGATTCGCGCACACGGTCTTGACCGGCACGCTGCCGGCCAGCAGATTGCCGTTGATGTCCAGAATGTCCCCGCGCCGGGGCGCCAGCCAGTATTCATGCTGCGTGTTTTGCTCCGCCTTGACGCTCAGCTCATCGTGGCGCAACACCTGCAAATCCACCAGCCGGTAGCCCAGTCCGGCAAAAGCCGCACCCAGGATCAGCAGCAGCAGCATGATGCGTTTCAGTTGCGTCGGACGGTTCATTTTTAAAAACTGGCCATCCGCCCGCACCCCTGGGTTCCTCAACCTCAGGGTCACGGGCGGCGGCCAAAAATTGTCAGGGCTTCAGGGCGTCAGCGCGTCATCCGTCCGCCCCGCCAGTTGCCGGGCGTCCGTCGGGGATTCCACCGGCATTCCCGCCGGTTCCACCAGGCGCACCACCTGCCCCGGTTGCAATGGCCCCAGCCCCAGGTTTAATTCCCGCACCCGCTGGTCCAGCATCACCGGCGAATGCAAAATGGCGATCTGATCCGACAGCCGCTGGTTGTTGCGCATCAACACCGCCAGCATCGCCTCGCGCGAGTGCTTCTGCCGGCCCAGGCGGTCAATCTCGCCCTTCTGCCACACATAGCCCACCGCCGAGCCGGCGATCACCAGGCACAGAAACGACGCCTTCAGCGCCGGTCCAAACCAGATTGCCGCCGACTGATTTTTTCGATTCTTCGCCATCTTAAATTTTCTCCAACACCCGCATCTGCGCGCTCCGGCTCCGCGGGTTGTCCCGCAATTCCGCCTCGCCGGGCAGTATCGCCTTGCGGCTCACCCATTTCAACACCGGCACGCACGGCTGCCGCAGCTCCGGCACATCCACCGCCCCGGGAAACGTGTAATCCCGCGCCTGCTCCCGCCCAAATTCCTTCACCACCCGGTCTTCCACCGAATGGAACGTGATCACCGCCAGTCGCCCGCCCGGTTGCAGCAGTTTCACCGCCGCCGCCAGCCCCTGCTTCAAGGAGCCGATTTCATCATTCACCGCAATCCGCAGCGCCTGAAACACTTTCGTCGCCGGATGCGACTTCCGCCCCTGGCGCGGCGACAGCCGCTCAATCAATTCCGCCAACTGCCGCGTGCGCGTAAACGCCCGTTGCGCCCGGTCCTGCACCATCGCCCGCGCAAACCGCCGCGATTCCCGCTCCCCGCCCAGTTCCCAAAAAATCCCCGCCAGTTCCTCCGCGCTCGCCCCATTCACCAAATCCGCCGCCGTCAGCCCCTGCCGGTCATCCATCCGCATGTCCAGCGGACCATCCTGCTGAAAACTAAACCCGCGGTCGGCCGCATCAAGCTGCGGTGAACTCACTCCCAAATCCAGCAGCACCCCCGCGCAACTCCCCGCCGGCACCCAGTCCGCCAGCCCCGCAAAATTCCCCCGCCGAACCTCAAAGCGCCCGGCGTATTCCCCGCTCAGCCGCGCCCGGGCCGTCTCAATCGCGACGCCATCGCGATCGCACCCATACAACCAGCCCGTCGGCGAACTCGCGGCCAGCAGACTCGCCGCGTGACCAGCCCCACCGAGGGTCCCGTCGGCGTACCGGCCGCCCGGCGCCGGTCGCAGGGCGGTCAACACCTCCGCCGCCATCACTGGTTTGTGGATGAACTCGGGCACCGTGCATTGTTCTCCGTTAAGTTATTCGGGTTGATCCGCGTTCCCCGGTGTTGTTTGCTGCTAAAATGTGCTCGTCCGGAACAGTCTGGCGCCCAGTTCGCTCCAGCTTGGACCCGCCCCCGCGGCAACCCCCTCCACCGGACGGGCCGGACGCGACTTGATCGGCACCACTTCCACCTCCTCGTCGCTCAAATCGTTCTGCACCACCCTGACCGTGTCCAGCGTCAGTTCCGTTTGCTCGGCCCGCAACGGCCGGACGGCCGAGGCGGGCGCACCGCGAAACAGGGTGGTCGGATTCAGCCGCGCCGCCCAATTCGCCGGGCGTTGCGCCGGCAAAGCCGCCGGTTTCGCCGGGGCAAAAACCGAGGCCGCGCTGCTCGGTCTGGCCGGTCTGGCCGGTTTGACCGGTTTAACCGGATTAATCGGACCAACCGGTCTGACTGCGGTCGGCGCACTTTCAACCGCCACCGCCCGGGCAAAGGGGTTCTTGGGCGATTCAAACCTCGGTAAATAAACGCGCTTGTCTTCACGGTAGGCCAGCCCGCCGCGACCGTTGATGATGCTCGTCCCCGTTATCAGTAATTTTCCAAAATTCATAATCAATCCATCAGACTGAAGGCTTCCGTGGCCACCTCGACATCCGCCGCCTTCGCATTTTCATAGCGGGTCGGGTTCCAAATCTCAAAATGTTCAATGCAGCCCACCAACAGGGCCTCGTTCTGAATGTCCGCCGCCCGCGCCGGACCGTCGGGCAGGACAATCCGGCCCGCCTTGTCCAGGGTCAACTGGATGGATTCGCTCCCAATAAACCGCCGCAAGGCCACCTTTTTGGGATCCCCTTTCGGCATCGCCTCAATATCCGACACCAATTTATTCAATTCCTCCGGCGGCAAAACCCGCAGACAGGTGCCGGCCTTGTGTTGCGGCCAGACAATCACCGTCAACTGGGTGTTTTCCTCCTCCGGCCGCCATTTGGCGGGAATCTGCACCCGCCGCTTCTCATCCACCCCATGCGGATAGCGGGAATAGTACTGAATCTTTTTTGTTTCCAGAGCAGACATGCCGCAAAAGTTTATTCACTGCGTTTCCAACAATGGCTAAATGCCCCATAACGACCCACAACGCCCCCTATTAACCCACCTTGTCCCACCTTCGTCAATAAAAAAAAGACCGAAAGGTCGGGAGTTGTTCCAAAGTTATTCACATTTTGCCAAGAAGTCAACCCATGCCCCTCACAAAACCGCCGCTCCGGTTTGTTTTTCCCAGGTCAATCCTGCTATCCTGTCCGGGTCATGCGCACCGACGACTTTTTTTACGACCTGCCTCCGGAACTGATTGCCCAAACGCCCACCCCCCGGCGGGACGACTCCCGGCTCATGGTTTTGGACCGGTCCACCGGTCAGCTTCAACACCGCCAGTTTACCACACTCGTCGAATTCTTGCAAGCAGGGGATGTTCTCATCCTGAATAATTCGCGCGTCATCCCGGCGCGGCTCCGGGGAACCAATCAGTATACCGGCGGCCGCTTCGAAATATTGCTGATCGAGGAAAATGCCCTCAACGATTGGTGGGTCATGATCAAACCGGGAAAACGCGCCCGCCCCGGCACCCGCATCACCCTTTTGGACCTAAACGCCGCGCCGACCGGTATTTGCGCCACCGTAACCGCCGTGAACGAAGAGGGCCACCGGCGGCTGGCCTTCACCGGCATCCCCGATCTGCGCCACGCGTTGGATGCCATTGGCGAAATCCCCCTGCCGCCCTACATCATCCGCGAACACCCCCAACAGCCAGGCGAGGATAAACTGCGTTACCAAACCGTTTATGCCAACCCGCCCGGCTCCGTCGCCGCCCCCACGGCCGGCCTGCATTTTACCCCCGAAATCCTCGAAAAAATCCGCTCCAAAGGCGTTATTATCTGTTTTGTAACGTTACATGTCGGGCTGGGAACGTTTTCCCCAGTAAAAGTGGAATCGCTGGAAACCCATGTGATGCATGAGGAATGGATGGAAATCCGCCCCGAAACCGTTAACGCCATCCAGACCGCCAAAGCCGCCGGCCACCGCATCTTCGCCGCCGGCACCACCAGCGTGCGCGTTCTGGAAAGCGTCGCCGCCCTCCACGGCGGCATCGTTCAAGCCCACACCGGCAAAACCCGCATCTTCATCTATCCGCCCTGCCAGTTCCAAGTGGTGGATGCCCTGCTGACCAACTTTCATCTCCCCTGCTCCACCCTGTTAATGCTCGTCAGCGCCTTTGCCACCCCCGGCTCGCTGGCAGGACGCGAAATGATGCTCCACGCCTATGCCGAAGCCATCCGCAATCGTTACCGCTTCTTCAGCTACGGCGACGCCATGCTGATTAAATAAATCCCGCGCAAAAATGTGAAGTTTATAAAGACATGTCGCAGCCAGCGTCAGGGCGTGTTGCCAAACCGCCGGGCGCGCCATTCACGGCGCTTCACCGTCCAATCGCCCACCGGCCCATCGGACCGCCCCCCCCCATTCGCACCCGGAAGCGGCCTGAAGGCCGCGCTCCACTGTCGGAGTTCATCCGTCCCCGCGGCACCTTATGAGCACTTCGTGGTTCTCAAATCCGACGGTGGGGGCGAGGCGTTTTTTTCGCACCGCAGACTTCCAAGTCTGCCGTATCGCGGGTTTCCAAACCCGCAGACCGTTCGCCCACCTGGCGCGCCCGCCCTGCGGACCGGCCCGCCGATTGGTCCCGCAGAGCTGGATGCGTTATGGCCGGACAACCTGCCTGTCAGGATGAGCGTCCCCGGGCGCAGCGCGTTGAAATGTGAACGATTGCCCAATGATTTGCTGCTCACGGATGCAAAATAAACCTGAACCCCATGAACCGCCCCTTCGTCTTCCTCAACCTGGCCATGACCGCCGATGGCAAGATTGCCACCGCCAACCGGGCCGTCTCCACCTTTGGCAGTCCGCGCGACCACGAACACCTGCTCGAACTGCGCGCCACCGCCGACGCCGTGATGGCCGGAGCCCGAACCGTGGACTCCGCCCCGATTAATCTGGGACCCGGCCCGGCCAAATTTCGGCGACAGCGCCGCAAAAACGGCCTGGCGGAATATAATCTGCGCGTGATCGTCACCGGCAGCGGCTCCGTCAACCCCCGCGCGGAAATCTTCCAGCACCGCTTCTCCCCCCTCCTCATTTTAA
>CAZUBG010000011.1:0-53254 GCA_964618545.1 uncultured Bifidobacteriaceae bacterium
ATTCTGAACGTCGTCGTGGTGATCTGTGTCGTCGTGTGGCTCTTGTCGGCCTTTGGCGTGCTCGGCCACCCGCATGACCTTCAAGTCCCGCAACTCCGTTAGGACGCGGAAGCAGCGGGCGGCGAAATGCCTGCGGAAATATATCAAAAATAATGAAAACAAAAAAAATGGATCAAACTACAAAATCAACCTGTTTGCCGGAGTGCCTGCTGACAATGGTGGCGGCCGGATGGCTGGCGCTGCTGTCCGGCTGTGTCGTTGCGCCCGATGGCCGGGTGGGCGTGGCATTTCCAGTGCTGACCGTTGCCCCGGTCGTGGTGGCGGGCCCGGCGGTGGCGGTGGAACCCGTCATGGTTCCGGACTCGTACACTTGGGATGGGGTCGAATACGTCGGTCTGGTGGGGGACCAGTATTTCTATTTGGGACCCGGCAATGTCTGGCTGGTTGCCGGCCCGGATCGCATTGCGTTTTTCCATGGCTGGGAGCGCGGTCATCCTGATTGGCGCAGCCACGCCACCCGCAATGATCGTTTCCGCAAAGATGCCCGGGGACACAGCCAGCCCCGGCACGACGAAAAGCGGTGAGAGCGGCACCACCGCAATATCAGCCGGTGATTTTGACGGGCGGACCTGTGGGTGGGTTCGATGCATGGGTATTTCACCCCATGTCGCCGGCAAACATTTCAGATTACAATCCCCTGCTGATGAAATGATGTCATGAGGGTTGTCAACCGGAAGGCCGGCCCGGAACGGGCGGCAACTTCCGGTCAGTGAAGTTTTCGCTGTCCGATTAGGGTTGGCAGAGAGGTTTTGCCCGTGACGTGGCCAGGACAGCGATCCCCCGGCCCCGTCACACTTCTGAGCGTCTGGGTGAAGGCGTATAAACCTTATCACCGCGAAGGCCGGACGAAAGTCCGGCCTTTTTATTGTGTTCAACCGTTGAACCGCCCTGGGGTGAACACCCCATGGCAGCGACCGGGGATTCGGCGCATGATGGGGATGTTAAACAAAACATTTTTAAAAACGAAACAGCAAACCTCCCGATCAGCCACCCAATATGAAACACAACCATCACCATGACAACGCAGCCGGGGCGGATTCCCAGCTCGTGTCCGTACGCTTTGAATTCACCGATCCCACTGCTTCCTCGGTTTGCGTGGCGGGAACCTTCAACGATTGGCAACCGGAAAGCAAAACGCTGCATTCCTCCGGCACCGGCAACTGGTGGAAGGAAACGGCACTGGCGCCCGGCACTTACGAATACTGCCTCGTGGTGGATGGCAAATGGATGCCCGATCCGCTGGTCTCGGAGACCGTGCCCAACCCGTTTGGCGGCCGCAACTCCGTGTTAATCGTGGCCAGTTCGCCCCTGGCCGCCCATCTGGCCGATGCCGAAAAGCAGCCATTAATAAAGGACCATTTTTGCGATTCCAGCACCGGCGAGCTTGCCAACGCTGAAACAATTCCTCCTTTGACGAAAAACAATCAACCAAAAACCAAAAAATTATGAACGAACCATCCACCGACTCCAACAATGAAATCAACCAACTGGCCCACGATGCGCGCGCCCTGATGGCCGCCACCGCCGACGTGGCCGGAGAAAAGGTCGCGGAGGCCCGCAGACGCCTCGCCGCCGCGCTGGAAAGCGGCAAGGCCCTCGCAGGCAGCGTGCGCGACCGGGCCGTCGCCGGGGCGAAGGCAACCGATGAAGCCGTGCATGCGCATCCCTGGCAGGCCATCGCCATTGGCGTCGGCGTCGGCGTGCTGGTCGGCTATCTGGCCGGCCGCCGTTGTTCCCGCAACTCTGATTGAACTCGTTATGGCAGATTCCACCGCCAGCCTTAACCAATTGTCCGCGACGTCAAAACATTTTGCGCGGCGGTTGCTCACCATCGGTGAAAACCGGCTTGAACTGCTGACGGTGGAGGTGCAGGAGGAGCGCGAGCATCTCCTGCACGCTTTTTTACTGGCCCTGGGCGCGGCCGCCTTCGGCCTGCTGGCGGGGCTGACCCTGACAACCGCGCTCGTAATCTGGTTGTGGACCTGCTCCCCGTTGGGGGTGTTGCTGACGCTGACCGTTTTGTATGGCGCCGCCGGAATCTGCCTTTGGCGGCGACTCAACACCCTGTTGCGCGACTGGCAGACCCTCTCCGCCTCATTAAATCAACTTCGGAAGGACCGTGCCTGCTTGGAAAAAATACTGGTATGACCCCGCTCGAATCCCGGAAACAACTTTTGCTGGCGGAAAGCGAACTCAACCGAGCCCAATTGATTCAGGAATGGGAGGCCATGGCGGACGAAGTTCATGCGCTGGCCCGGCGGATTGGAACCTTTGGTTCCGTCGCCGCAGCGGTGACATCGTTGATCGTCGGTCTGACCGCCGGTCGGAGCCAGGCTGCAGCCCCCGCCACTGAAAAAACGACCTGGTGGCAGGCCGTTTTAAAAGGGGCCGGCCTGGCCGGTTCCCTGTGGTCTGAATTTCTTTCGCCGCGTCCGCAGAACAAATCCAAAAGCGGTGAAGCCGGCCGGTGAGCCGGGCTGCGTGCTGACAAAATCATATTATGCCTCCTTTCACGGCGATTCGCAAAGTTGCGTTCCTCGGCGATTATCTTCCCAGAAAGTGCGGCATTGCCACGTTTACCACCGATTTGCGGTGCGCCGTCGCGGCGGAGTATCCGGCGATGCAGTGCCTGGTGGTGCCGGTCAACGATCTCGCGGAAGGCTATGATTATCCGGCCGAGGTGCGTTTCGAGATTGCGGAACAGGACCTGACGTCGTATCTGCGCGCGTCCGATTTTCTGAACATCACCGATGTGGATGTGGTTTGCGTCGAGCACGAGTTCGGCATTTTCGGCGGTCCGGCCGGCAGTCATGTGCTGGCCCTGCTCCGCGAATTGAACATGCCCATCGTCACCACGCTGCACACCGTGCTGCGCGAGCCCAATGCGGAACAGCGGCGCGTCATGCGGGAATTGATCCGCCTTTCGACCCGGCTCGTGGTGATGAGCGAACGCGGCCGTGAATTCTTGCGCGAGGTTTACCACGCCCCGGAAAACAAAATTGACCTCATCCCACACGGCATTCCCGACATGCCCTTTGCCGACCCGAATTATTTCAAGGACGAATTTGGCGTGGCGGGCAAACAGGTGTTGCTTACATTCGGCCTGCTGTCGCCAAACAAGGGCGTTGAGTTCGCGTTGCGCGCGCTGCCGGACATCATCCGGGAATTTCCCAATGTCGTCTATATTGTGGTGGGCCAGACCCATCCCAATTTGCTGCGCCACGAGGGGGAGGCTTATCGCTTGAGCCTGGAACGGCTGGCGGCGGACCTCGGGGTGCAAAAAAACGTGGTGTTCTTCAACCGCTTCGTTGAGCTGGAGGAACTGATGCGCTTCATCGGTGCGGCGGACATTTATCTGACCCCCTATCTGACTGAGGCGCAAATCACTTCGGGCACGCTGGCGTATGCGTTTGGCAACGGCAACGCCGTGGTGTCCACACCCTACTGGCACGCGGCGGAATTGCTGGCGGGGGGGCGCGGCAAACTCGTGCCCTTCCGGGACGCCCCGGCCATCGCGCTCGCGGTGGTGGGGTTGCTGCGCGACGAACCCCTGCGCCATGCGATGCGCAAGAACGCCTACAAGCTGGGGCGCGACATGGTTTGGAGCCGCGTGGCGCAACTTTATGCGGCGTCCTTTGAGCAGGCGCGGCAGGATCACAGCTTCGTGGGCCGGAAATCGTCCCCCATCAAAACGCTTGACGAGCAGCCCGGCCAGTTGCCTGAATTAAAACTGGATCACCTCTTCCGCATGAGCGATTCAACGGGGATTTTTCAGCACGCCAGTTTCACCGTGCCGAATTTTGCCGAGGGCTATTGCACGGACGACAACGCCCGCGCCCTCGTCTTCTGCGTGATGCTGCGCAAACTGGGTCAGGGTTCGCAGCCGCTCGGCGCGCAGGCGGCCACCTATGCCGCGTTTCTGAATCACGCCTTCAACCGCACGAAGGGGCGCTTCCGCAATTTCATGAGCTTCGACCGGCGCTGGCTGGAGGAAGTGGGTTCCGAGGATTGTCAGGGCCATGCCTTGTGGGCGTTGGGCTTGTGCGTTTCGCAGGCCGGTCAGGGCAGTTTCCAGATGCTCGCGGCACAGCTTTTTGAGCAGGCGCTTCCCGTGGCCGCCGAATTTGCGTCGCCGCGCGCGTGGGCCTTCACGCTCATCGGCATTGACGAATACCTCCGCCGGTTCAGCGGCGACCGGCGCGCGAACCAGATCCGCGATTCGCTGGTGAAACGGCTGCAGCAGAGCTACGCCGACACCGCCACCGGCGACTGGCACTGGTTTGAAGAAGTGGCCTCTTATGCGAACGCCAAGCTGCCGCACGCACTCATCCTGAGCGGGCGCTGCCTGAATGACAAGACGGCCCTGGAACTCGGCCTGAAGACCCTGCGCTGGCTGACCAAAATCCAGACTTCGGTCGGCGGCGTTTTCCGGCCCATTGGTTCCAATGGGTTTTACCAGCGCGGCCGGGAACGCGCGCAGTTTGACCAGCAACCCATTGAAGCGCAGGCCACGGTGTCCGCCTGCATCGAGGCGTATCATGCCACCGGCGACCTGCTCTGGGTCGCCGAGGCGCGCCGGGCATTTGAATGGTTTCTGGGTCGGAACGACCTGGGCCTCGCGCTCTACGATCCGGGCACCGGGGGTTGCCGGGACGGTCTGCATGTGGATCGGCTGAGCCAGAATCAGGGCGCCGAATCCACCCTGGCCTTTCTGCTGGCCCTGGCGGAAATGCAGGCGCTGCAAAACTCGCTGACCAGTTTCAAGGAATCCAACGGCAAATAGGCCGGTCGAACCCCGGTCGAACCCTTGTCCCCTCCGAAATTCAAACATGACCACCCCTCTCCGGCCCGCCGCGCTTGTGAAACGCATCGGCCCCAACTTGAACCCGGACCGTTCGCGCGTGCTGCTGCGCCCGTTTCGGCCCGGCACCGATGACATCGCGCGCCATATCGTCAGCCGCGTCATGGCCCTGCCGGAGGAACAGATCGCGACTTTGCTGAAACAGGTGCTCGCCGATTTTTCGGGCCGGCACGGGCACGTTGACCAATTTCTCCAAAACCGCTTCGCCCAGGTGAAAATCTATCTGGACCCCGGGGCGCTGCCCTCGCCGGAACGTCAGATGTTAATCGGCGCGTATTTCTGCCATGAATATTCCATCGAATCAGCGGCGCTGTTCAATCCCTCCATTGTGCCCCACCCGGACCAGTCCGGACTGCCCGAAGGCGCGCTGCGTTTCATCCTGAGTTTGCGGGCCACGGGAGAGGGGCATGTTTCCTCCATCACGTTTCGCGAAGGGGTCGTCAACGCCCAGGGTCGGATCACGCTTCCGCCCGCCGTTCCGTTTGTGATGGAACCGGAGCGCGCGCCCAACGTCGCCTATGCGAAGGGGCTGTTTTCACACAAGCTGGAAGAGGCGGGCGTGCCGAATGATTTTTGCCGGCGCGTGATGGACAGGCTGCACGACGATTTCACCTTGAAGGAATTGCACCAGGTTTTGCTGGCGTCCGGTCTCACGGACACTTCGGACGCCACGGCGAAGCGGGCGGCGCGCGGCATCCTGCTGCTGGCAGAATCGAATTTTGAAGTGGATTTTGCGCCGACGAGCCAGGTTTCGCAGCGGGTGCTGTTTCCCTCCGCCCCCAGTCAGAGCAACGGCATCGAAGACGCCCGCTTCGTCCGCTTCCGAAAGGATGACGGCAGCGACACTTACTATGCCACCTACACGGCCTACGACGGAAAGGCCATCCTGCCTCAGTTGTTGGAAACACCTGATTTTCTGCACTTCAAATTCAACACCCTTAACGGCCCTGCCGTGCAGAACAAAGGCATGGCCCTTTTTCCCCGCAAAATCAACGGGCGCTTCGTGATGCTGTCGCGCCAGGATGACGAGAATATTTTGATCATGTTCTCCCCCAATCTTCACTTTTGGTCCGGACCGAAGATTTTACTGGCCCCGGCACAGCCGTGGGAATTCTTCAAGCTCGGCAATTGCGGTTCGCCCATTGAGACGAGCCGGGGCTGGCTGGTCATCAGTCATGGCGTCGGCGCCCTGAGAAAATATTGCCTTGGGGCTTTCCTGCTGGACTTGAACGATCCCGCACGCGTCATCGGCCGCCTGCGCGCCCCCCTGCTTTCGCCGAACGAAGCCGAGCGCGAAGGTTATGTGCCAAATGTGGTTTATTCTTGCGGCAGCATGTTGCACGGACGCGATCTGGTCATCCCTTATGCCATGAGCGATTCCGCCACCAGCTTCGCCGCTATCCCGCTGGATGAACTGCTCGCGGCGATGGAGTAAGAGATTGTCTGGATAAATTCATGGGTAGGGTAACACCCCATGGCAAGCCCCGGTCGGTTTGAGTTAATCTCTTGGCATGAACCAAATCAACCTCTTCAACGCCGGCCGGCGCCGGTTTGGGGTGGGCGTGATGGGGCGGTCAACCATGACAACCAAGCGAAGTGTCTTCGCCAATTGAAAGAAATATTATGTTGGGAACCATTCTACTGATTTTACTCATTCTCATGTTATGCGGTGCCTGGCCGGCCTGGCCACACAGCCGGAATTGGGGCTACTACCCGAGCGGAGGACTGGGGTTGGTTTTGGTTGTTCTGGTGGTCCTCTTGCTGTTGGGCCGAATTTAAACAGAGGCCCATTCCGGCCATTTACTGACAAGGAAAACATATGATACAAAGCATCAAACAACTATACGGAGACAAACTGGCGGCCACCGATGGTGAGATCGGCACGGTGAAGGATTTTTATTTTGACGACCGGCGCTGGGCCATTCGTTATTTGGTGGCGGACACCGGTTCGTGGTTGACGGGCCGCCAGGTGCTTATTTCCCCCCATGCGGTGGATCACCTTTACCAACCCGGACAACTCGTGTTCGTGAAGCTGACCCGCAAACAAATTGAGGACGGCCCGGCGATTGAGACGCATCAACCGGTGTCGCGGCAGTACGAACTGCGCTATTTCGAATATTACGGCTGGCCCGCCTACTGGCAGGGGGACGGTTTGTGGGGCCACAGCGGTTTTCCGATGGTGTCGCCGCCGTCCCCCAAACCGATGAGCGAACAGGCCGTGGCCACTGGCACCCAATCCGACATTGCCGCGGCTCATTTGCGCAGCACGCAGGCTGTGAATGGTTATCACGTCAAGGCCAATGATGGCCTGACCGGCCATGTAAGCGACTTCATGATGGAGGACAAGAACTGGGCGATTCGGCACCTGGTCGTCAAAACCGGGCACCGGCTCTCCGGCAAAGAAGTGGAGATCCCCACGGACAAAATAATTCGGATCAGTTACGAGGAATCCACCGTGTTCGTTGATTTGACCATGGCGGGCATCGAGCAAAGTCCGGCGCACCATCCGTTGCCCGTCGGTGCGACGGTTTCCCCCTTTGCAGCCACACCCATTTTATAATTCACAATTTATGAGAAATACCAAACACCACCAGGATCAACACCAAAACCCCGCGCCCCAAACACCGGCGGTTTTGCCGAAGCCAACCACCGCGGCCTTAACGCTGGGGGCCCTTCAATTCATCCCCTCACCGGACGAAGTGGCCCGGAGAGCCTACTTCAGTTATCTGAACGAGGGTTCCCGGTCCGGGCATGAGGTGCAGCACTGGCTGAAGGCGGAGTCGGATTTGATCTCGGAACGCAATCTCACCCGGGTGCATGGCTTTCACAATCCCACCTGAAAAAACACTGCAAATGCCATGAAAACACCCATCATTACCTTTGACCTGTCCAAACAGGCCCCGCATAGCCCGCGCAAACGCATTGACGGTTTTGCCATTGCCAGCCGAGCCGTTGACAAATGCCGTGCCACTCTGGCAGGAACCCCGGGCGAATATCATTACGATTGTCCGTTGGACAACCTGTTGTTCAGTTTTAAGGGCATCACTGGCGAGCAATTTAAAACCGCCGTGCAAACCGCCGCCAATTACGAGGATGTGGGTGCCTGGTTGCAAGCCAACGGCACGATGAAGACGCCGGGGGAAATCTAAGCGTGGTCGGATGAAATGGAGGCCGCCAGCCCGATGAAAAATCCGGAGCGGCGTGGTTACTTCATTGAGAACTGTCACAAAGTCGGACTCAATCCGGAAATGAACTCCACGTTCGATTGGCTCGAAGCGGACGACCGTTCCAGTTTCCATCGCAAGGCTGCCTGACCATTTTGCCATCGCCAACCCGACCCGACCCAATCCAATTGCCTACTAATACCATGACCACCAAATATACCAAGCCATCCAACGCAAAAGTTGACGCCCTGCCGCCACCGCCGGTTTTTCCAAAAGAGATTCACACTCTGAGGCCGAGCTCCGAAGCCCTCCCTCCAGGAACCAAAACCAAAAAGCGCGATAACATTTTTTCCCAATCCCGGGACAACCGGGAGGACCGGGGCGAGCGGGAAATCAAAACATCGCACAATCCACAAACCATGCACGGACGTTCATGAGCCACTTATGAAGCCAAATCTATTGAAAGCAGGGACTCTCACCGAAAACTCCACCGGGATCGGTACGGTCACCCGCAAAATGGTGCGGGAGCGGGCGGTCGAACTGGCTGTCATCAATGGCCACGCCATCCAGGAAGTTTCAAAATCTGAATGGGAGCAGGCCAAGCGGGAGCTGACCGGCGAACCGGAACCTGACCTGGATCGCAAAGAACAGGCGTTGGACGCAGCCGCCGAATCCGAACGCTGGGATCCGGTACCGGGGTCAACCGGGCATCAAGCGCGGGTGTCGGCGAGCGAGGACGAGGATGAGGAGGGGCGAAGTGACAACACCCATCTCACCGAAGAAGGCATGGCTGGAGCAGAGCATGATCAGATGCGGCAGGCCGCTGGCGAATCCGGCCAACCGGATTGAGGAACGTCCCGGCGGTGACGAAACATGAGAACAACATTGCCCAAGAATTAACTGCATGAATATGGAGGCTCCGCCAACATCGTCCGCCTCTTCCGAGCCGGACACGTTCCAACTGGAACTCACCCGACAAAAGGATTTGCATTTGCGACTGGCTGCCGACTTTGAGAATTTCAAGCGGCGCAGCCGGCAGGAAAGTGAGGGGCGTGCCGCAGCACAAAAGGAATCGTTCATTGCCGAGTTGTTGCCCGTCATTGACAACCTTGAGCGGGCTTTGGCCGCCGGGGCGTCCGCCGGTTCCGAACAATTTCGCCAGGGGGTGGAAATGACCTTGCAGCAACTGCGTTTGTTGCTCGGCCAGCACGGCATTGAGAGCGATGAGATTGTCGGCCTGCCGTTTGATCCGCATCAGCATGAAGCCATTTCCCAGCGGCATGATCCGGCCCAGGCGGACCACACCATCCTCGCCATGTTTCAGCGCGGTTACCGGCGGGGCGCGAAGGTCTTGCGCCCGGCCAAAGTCGTGGTGAATGACCTGACGACCGCCCCGCCCCCCCGTCATGCCCATTGATTTCAAAGATTATTACCAGGTCCTCGGAGTGTCTCCCAAGGCCACGGACGAGGAAATCAAAAAGGCTTTCCGCACGCTGGCCCGGAAGTATCATCCGGATGTCGCCAGGGACAAAAAAACGGCGGAGGAAAAGTTCAAGGAAATCAACGAAGCCAATGAGGTCTTGAGCAATCCGGTGAGTCGCCAAAAATTCGACCGACTCGGTGCCAATTGGAAAACCGCAGCGGAATCGCGACCCCCACCCGGCCGAGCCGGAAGCCGTTCCGCCGGCCGGGGAGACGTTGGTCAGGAAGACGAGTTTCAATTTGAGGGCACCGGTTTTAGTGATTTTTTTGAGCAGTTCTTTGGTGGACGTGCCGGACGGTCCAGAACGGGTGCGCCATCCGAGCCTCACGAATACGCCAACGAGACCGATGAAGCCGAGGCCGTGCTGCGAGGACAGGATATTCGCGGGGACATTCTCATCACGCTTGATGAGGTTCTCAAGGGGGCGATGCGCGACATTTCGGTGCGGCGAACCAATGCGCGCACGGGTCGGGAGGAAACGGAAACCTGCCATGTGCGAATTCCGATCGGTGTCCGGGCCGGGCAGTCCGTCCGGGTGCCCGGTCAAGGCGGCAAGGGATTGGGCGGTGGGAGCGCCGGCGACATCTATTTGCGGGTCCGCTATGCCCAGCACCCGGATTGGCAGGTGCGGGGCACCGATCTGGCGGGGCATCTGGAGTTGGCCCCGTGGGAAGCGGTTTTGGGGGCGACAGTTCCCGTGCCGACTCTGGAAGGAACCATTTCGTTAAAAGTCCCCGCCGGCACTCAGCAGGGACAGCAGCTCCGCGTCCGTGGCAAGGGATTGCCGGCCGGCGCCGGCAAGCGGGGCGATCTTTACGTCACGATTTCCATCCAGGTTCCTCCCCGGTCAGGCAAAGAGGAGGAACGCCTGTGGAAGCAGTTGTCAGCCGAGTCCACTTTTAATCCCCGGCCAACCGCCTGATCATGCAAATTAACACAGAACTTCTGGTTACACCCCATGGCGTCGTCGCCCCGTTCGAAGCACACTCACACTATGAAAGACAAAACTCAATTCAATAAAGCGGTTAAAGCCGGCCCCGTACTGGCTGTTCTCCTGGCCGGGGCGGTCATGGCTGGCACCGGTTGTGTCAGTACGGTGGAGGACACGCATACTGGCGCCATTTGGTTTGGGAACGATCAGTTTGAGCAACATTATCCCCGTTCGGTGGACCAGGTTTATGCGGCGGCCATCAAAGTGGTCACCGCCGATGGCGCACTGGTGTCTGAATTCATCCCCCATGACACCACAAATGTGATTCACTCCCTTGAGGCCCGGGTGAACAATTGCAAGGTCTGGATCCGGGTGGAAGCCGTGTCCAACCATCCGGAGGTCACGGACCTCGTCGTGCAGGCCCGCACCCTTGATCAAACGGGAAATGCGGCGCTCGCCAACCAACTTTCAGCCGAAATTGCGATCGAACTGGAACATATGCCGCGATAGTCTCGTGACCAACCGGGAATGACATGGTCCTTTTCCGCCGCAAACAACATGAATGTCCATGAGTGCTGTATTAGTTGAGTCGGGGCCAACGCCAGACCTTGATTCCTGCATGTTTAATGACATATTAACAGTGGGGTTTCACCCCATGGCCGGCACACACTTTCAACACCATATTAAATAAGGTCATGAAAACAAGTCCCCTGGCCGGGAAACCGGCGCCGCTGGGAATACTGGTCAATGTTCCGCAGCTCATCACGGCGTACTATACCGGAGTGCCCGATCCGTCGGTGCCAGCACAGCGTGTGGCTTTTGGCACTTCCGGCCATCGCGGTTCGTCATTTAATCTGGCTTTCAACGAATGGCACATCCTGGCAATCACCCAGGCGATTTGCCTGTATCGCCTGTCCAAAAACATCGTCGGTCCGCTGTTTCTCGGGATTGACACGCACGCGCTTTCCATTCCCGCCTGCGCCACCGCACTCGAAGTGTTGGCGGCCAATGGCGTCGAGGTGATGCTCGCCGACGGGGATGAATTTACTCCCACCCCGGTTATTTCTCATGCCATTCTGACTTATAATTGCGGCCGCACGACCGGACTTGCGGATGGCATCGTCATCACGCCCTCACACAATCCGCCGCAGGATGGCGGCTTTAAATACAACCCGCCCAATGGCGGACCGGCGGACACGGTCGTCACCGATTGGATTGAAGCCAAAGCCAATGAATTGCTGGAAGCCCGGCTGGCGGGCGTGAAGCGAATTCCTCATGCGCGGGCCCTGTGCGCCCCGACGACGCATCGGCACGACTATCTTAACGCCTACATCCATGAGCTTGGCAAGGTGATTGACCTGGAGGTCATTCGCAACGCAAACCTCCATTTGGGCGTGGATCCGCTGGGCGGTGCGGGCGTTCATTATTGGGCGCGGATCGCGGAACATCATCGTTTGAATCTCACCGTGGTCAGCGAAGTGGTTGACCCCACGTTTCAGTTTATGACGGTGGACTGGGACGGCCGGATTCGGATGGACCCTTCCTCGCCCTATGCGATGCAACGATTGATAGGCCTGAAGGATCGTTTCGACCTCGCCTTTGCCTGTGACACCGACCATGACCGGCACGGGATCGTCACCAAAAGCGAGGGATTGCTGCCGCCGAATCACGATCTTTGCGCGGCGATTTTTCATCTTTTTCAGAACCGGCCGAAATGGGCCAAATCCGCCGCCGTCGGCAAGACAGTGGTGAGCAGCCAGATGATTGACCGGATCACCGCCAAACTCGGCCGGAAGCTCTTTGAGGTGCCGGTGGGTTTCAAGTGGTTCGTGGATGGCTTGCTGAATGGTTCACTGGGATTTGTCGGCGAGGAGAGCGCCGGTTCCGTCTTCCTTCGTCTGGATGGGACGGTATGGACCTCGGACAAGGATGGCATCGTCCCCTGTTTGCTTGCCGCCGAGATGACCGCGCGCACCGGGCAGGATCCCGCCGCCATTTATCGCGGCTTCACCCAGGAATTTGGCGAGCCGTGCTATGCCCGGGTGGATGCCCCCGCCACGCCGGAACAAAAGGCCTTGCTCGCGAAACTGTCACCCCGACAGGTCACGCACACCGAACTGGCGGGCGAAAAAATCCAGACCATCCTCACCCGGGCACCGGGCAATGACGCCCCCCTGGGCGGATTAAAGGTGATGGCGGCGAGCGGCTGGTTTGCGGCGCGTCCGTCCGGCACCGAGGACATCTATAAAATCTACGCCGAGAGCTTCCAAGGCGAGAATCATTTGCACCGCCTCCAGGAAGAGGCCCAGACCATCATCAACGCCGCTTTGGCGGCAGCGCCCATGCCTGGGCGGCCTCAAGGCGATCCTTTGCCGGACCGACATCAAATGACCGAGAATGAAGCTGTCGCTGCCTGGCGTAATGAAGGAGATCCAAACTAATGCCTGCAATGATTCAGACCAAATCAAATACGGAGAAAACACATGAACCAACCGACACCAATCAGCAACCTGGCCACTAGTCCTTTAACTGCGGAGGTTGAGGGTTTCGATTCATTGGCGGAGCTGGCGCTGGACCTGCGCTGGTCGTGGAATCATGCCACCGATGACGTGTGGCGACAGCTTGATCCCGCGTTGTGGGAATTGACCCAGAATCCCTGGGTGGTTCTGCAAACGGTCTCCCGGGACAAGCTCAAAAGCGTGCTGGCCGATTCCACCTTCCGCAAAAGCATCAATGAATTGCTGCAAGCCAAGCATCGGGCGGCGGAGACGCCCGCCTGGTTTCAAAAGAACCATCCCGAGTCGCCCTTGAAGTGTGTCGCGTATTTCAGCATGGAGTACATGCTGAGCGAAGCGCTGCCGATCTATTCCGGCGGGTTGGGCAATGTGGCGGGTGACCAGCTCAAAGCGGCCAGTGATCTGGGGGTTCCGGTGGTCGGAGTGGGACTGCTCTACCAGCAAGGCTATTTTCGCCAGGTCATTGACAAGGATGGAGCCCAGCAGGCGCTCTACCCCTACAACGACCCGGGACAACTGCCGGTCACGCCATTGCGCCAGCCAAACGGAGAATGGTTGCGTTGGGAGATTGCCCTGCCCGGCTATTCGGTGTGGCTGCGAGCGTGGCAGGTTCAAGTCGGCCGGGTGAAGCTTTACCTGCTGGACAGCAACGACGCGGCCAACTTTCCGGCACATCGCGGAATCACCAGCGAGTTGTATGGCGGCGGACCGGAGCTGCGTCTCAAGCAGGAAATCCTGCTGGGGATTGGCGGCTGGCGCCTGCTCACGGCGCTCGGCCTCCGGCCGGATGTCTGTCACTTGAACGAGGGGCATGCGGCTTTCGCCGTGTTGGAACGCGCTCGTGATTTCATGCAGGAAATTAAGCAGCCCTTTGAAGTGGCGCTGGCCGCCACGCGGGCGGGAAATCTCTTCACCACCCACACGGCCGTGGCCGCCGGGTTCGACCTTTTCACCCCGGCGATGATCGAGCAATACCTTGGTTTTTACGCCACGCAAAAGCTCGGCCTTAACCTCCATGACTTGCTGGCTCTGGGCCGCCAGAATCCGGATGATGCTTCTGAAAGTTTCAACATGGCCTATCTGGCCATCCGAGGCAGCGGGTCGGTGAATGGCGTGAGCCGCCTGCATGGGCAGGTCAGCCGGCACCTCTTTGAACCGCTCTTTGCAAAATGGCCGGCGGAGGAGGTGCCCGTCAGCCATGTGACCAACGGCGTCCACATGCCGACCTGGGACTCGGCGGCCGCGGATGATCTCTGGACGAAGGCCTGTGGCAAAGACCGCTGGCTGGGGACCACGGAGACCTTGGAGAAGGATGTTCGCAGCGTCGCTGACGACACCCTCTGGCAGTTTCGCTTTGCCACCACCAAGGCCCTGGTGGAGTACGCCCGCGAACGTCTGGCCCGGCATTACGCCGCCGCCGGGGCTTCGCCCGAAACAGTCGAGGAGGCAAAACATTTGTTTGATCCGAACGTATTGACCCTGGGTTTTGCCCGGCGTTTCGCCACTTACAAACGGCCGAATCTGCTCCTCCACGATCCGGAACGACTTCAGCGAATATTAACCAATCCACAGCGGCCCGTGCAACTGATCATTGCGGGCAAGGCTCATCCGGCGGACCTGGCCGGGCAGGGCCTGATCCAGAAATGGATCCAATTCATCCGCCAACCCGCCGTTCGGCCCCATGCGGTTTTCCTCAGCGACTACGACATGCACCTGACCGGGCGCCTGGTTCAGGGGGTGGATGTCTGGCTCAACACGCCCCGGCGGCCCTGGGAGGCTTGTGGCACGAGCGGCATGAAAGTGCTGGTCAACGGCGGCCTCAATTTTTCGGAACTGGATGGCTGGTGGGCCGAGGCTTATGTGCCCGACTTGGGCTGGGCGCTCGGCGACGGGAAGGAACATGGCGGCGATCCTGCCTGGGAGGCGGCCGAAGCCGGGGCTCTCTATGACCGTTTGGAAGAAGAGGTGATCCCCGAGTTTTATAACCGCAACGAGAAAGGCATTCCCACCGCCTGGGTCGCGCGCATGCGCGAAAGCATGGCGCGGTTGACCCCGCGCTTTTCCGCCGACCGCACGGTCCGCGAATATACGGAAGAACATTATCTCCCGGCGGCGACAGCCTGCCAGTCACGCATCGCCAACCAGGGCGCCCTGGGCCGGCAAATGGTGGACTGGCGTCACCGTCTGGAACAGAAATGGGCCACGCTGCATTTCGGTGAAATAAAAGTGGAGGCTCGCGGCGGGCAACAGATCTTTGAAGTTCAGGTCGGTCTCCAGGGGCTCGATCCCAAGGCGGTGCGGGTGGAGCTTTATGCCGACGGAATCAATGGGAATCCCCCGGTGCGACAGGAAATGACCTGCCTGCATCCGTTGGCCGACGAGTCCGGCGGCTATGTTTACAGCGCAACGGTGTCTGAACCCCGCCCGCCTTCAGATTTTACCGCGCGGGTGATGCCACACTTTGACGGCGTGGCAATTCCATTGGAATGCGAACGAATCCTGTGGCAGCGATGAACTGTTGGAAACCAATGCCATGAAAAATACACTGTCACAACCCAAGTGTGAAATCGGCATGATCGGCCTGGGCGTCATGGGGCGCAACCTCGTGTTGAACATGGCCGATCATGGCTTTGCCATGGCGGGTTACGATCTGGACCCAGTCAAGGTCGGGGCGTTGCGGAAAGAGGCGGCCGAACGCAACATTTCAAGCGTTGAGAGCCTCCTTGATTTCATCGCCCTGCTCCGCAGACCACGCGCGCTCATGATGCTCGTGCCGGCCGGCGCTCCGGTGGATTCGGTCATCAAGGATTTGCTGCCGCACTTGGACCCGGGGGATCTCATCATTGACGCGGGCAACTCCTACTTCAAAGACACGGAGGTGCGCGCCCGCGACTTGACGGCAAAGGGCATCCATTTTCTGGGCGTGGGCGTGTCGGGTGGCGAAGCCGGCGCGCGTCATGGCCCCAGCATCATGCCCGGCGGACCCAAAGAAGCCTACGAGCGAGTCCGTCCTGTTTTTGAGGCCGCCGCCGCGAAGATCAACGGTGATCCCTGTGTGACCTGGCTGGGGCCCGGATCGTCCGGGCATTTTGTGAAGATGGTCCACAATGGCATCGAATACGGGGTCATGCAATTGATTGCCGAAACCTACGACCTGATGAAACGCGGTCTGGACCTGGGCGACGACGAGTTGCATCAAGTGTTCAAGGACTGGGATCAGGGAGAACTGAACGGTTATCTGGTGGAGATCACCAGCCATATTTTTTCCGAACCGGATGGAAAAACCGGGAGGCGGCTGATTGACGAAATCCTCGCCGAGGCCCGACAGAATGGCACCGGCCTGTGGACCTCGCAAAGCGCCATGGAACTGCAGGTGCCGGTTCCCACGATTGATTTGGCAGTGGCCATGCGGGACTTTTCAGTGTTGGTGAAGGTGCGTGAACAGGCGAGCGCAATTTACCGGCGCTCCATCCGCCGATTCAACGGTGACCGGGAAATATTCCTCGCGCAATTGGGGCGAGCGCTTTATGCCTCGCTCATCATCACCTACGCACAAGGCATGGCCCTGCTGACGGCCGCCTCGGACAAATACAAGTACCGGCTTGATCTTGAAGCCGTCGCAAGGATCTGGCGGGGCGGCTGCATTATTCGCGCCGGCGTGTTGGAAGACATTTGCGCGGCGTTTCAGGCACAGCCCGGATTGCCGAATTTGCTGCTCGATCCCAACGTGTCACACCAGGTTTGGGCGCACCAGGAAGATTTGCGCCAGACCATCGGTTTCGCGGTTGAATCGGGAATTCCCGCCCCGGGCCTGATGGTTTCCCTGGGTTATCTGGACGCCTTTCGCAGTGCCTGGCTGCCAGCCAATCTCATTCAAGCGCAGCGCGACTATTTCGGGGCCCACACTTATGAACGCATTGATGCCAAGGGTTCGTTTCACACGGAATGGGAGCAGAATTTGCAATCATGAACGCAACTGATCAACCCGGGCCGACGGTGTTCGTCATCTTTGGCGGAGCCGGTGACCTGACCTGGCGCAAGCTGGGCCCGGCGCTGTATGATCTCTCACAGGACCGCAGCCTGCCGGCCCAGTTCGCCATCATTGCGGTGGACCGCATTCAGCTCGGCGATGAGGGGTTGCGCCATCGGCTGCACGAGGGGGTCAATCAATTCTCCCGGTTTGGGAAAGCCAAACCCGCCGCGTGGAATCAGTTTGCGCAACACCTCCATTATTCACAGGGCGATTTTAAGAAACCCTCCACCTACACGGCGTTGGGAGCGCAGTGTGCGAAGTTGGAAAAACTGTGGGGGGCCAAGGCTCACCGCATTTTCTACATGGCTACGCCGCCCAGCCTCTTCGGCGAAATTCCAAAATATCTCGGCCGGGCCGGGCTGGCACTGGACCGCGCCTGGACCCGGATTGTAATCGAGAAGCCGATCGGTTATGATTTGGAATCAGCACGCGCCCTGAATGCCGTGCTGGCGGCCAGCTTTGAGGAGTCTCAGATCTTTCGGATTGATCACTATCTCGGCAAGGAGACGGTGCAGAACATGCTGGCCTTTCGTTTCGCCAATCCGCTCTTCGAACCCATTTGGAACCGCCGCTATATTGACTATGTCACCATCACCGTCGCCGAAACGGTGGGCGTCGAGCACCGCGGCGGTTATTACGACCATGCCGGCGCGCTGCGCGACATGGTGCAGAATCACCTGATGCAACTGCTCTGCCTGGTGGCCATGGAGCCGATGGTCTCCTTCCAGGCCGACGAGATTCGCAACAAAAAAGTGGACGTGCTCCATGCCATCCGTCCGATTCCCCAGGAGGCAGTTCCGCAAAGCGCGGTGCGGGGGCAATATGGTCCCGGCCGCAACGATGGCAAAAAGGTGCCCGGCTATCGCGGGGAAGACGGCGTCGCGCGGGATTCCCAGACGGAGACATTTGCCGCCTTGAAGCTCTTTATTGACAACTGGCGCTGGCAGGACGTGCCGTTTTATCTGCGCACCGGCAAACGCCTGCCCCGGCAGGCGTCGGAAATTTCCATCCAATTCCGCGCCGTGCCCCACCAATCCTTTCCGCCCGAGTCTTCTCTTGGCTGGCAGCCCTCCCGGCTCATCCTGGCGATCCAACCCGACGAAGGCATTGTGCTGGGCTTTCAGGCCAAAATTCCGGGGGCAAAAATGCAATTACGGCCGGTGGAAATGCGGTTCAATTATCACGAAAACTTCCTCCAGCGTTCCCCGGACGCCTATGAGACGCTGCTCTGGGACATCATGAAATGCGATGCCACCCTGTTCATGCGCGCCGACCAGGTGGAGGCGGCCTGGCAGTTGCTGATGCCCGTGCTCCGGGGATGGCAGACCGCTCCGCCCAGCGATTTCCCCAATTACGCCGCCGGCAGTTGGGGACCCGAGGATGTCCAAGGATTGCTTGCTCACGGCCACCGCTGGCCGCTGCCCACCGAACTGGCGGGAGGCAACGAAAAGCCGGCCTCCATTCGCAACTCAATCTGACATGACAACGCCCCTCGAATATGTCATTGTCGCAGTGCCTTTTCACGCCGATGCCGCCACCCATGACGAACTGGCGCGGAAAGCGAACAAGAACCCAAGCGATGGATATGAACTTTACGGGACACCATTTTTAAGCGAGGAGATGATGCATCAGGCCATGACCAAACCGAGGCTCCCAACCTCTCCACTCCCGGGCACATGAAAACAAACGCCCCGGTCACCTGCCTGTTTCTCGATGTCGGAGACGTTTTGCTCAGCAACGGCTGGGATCATATTGCCCGCCGGCAGGTCGCGCAGCACTTCAAGCTGAACTGGGACGAACTGGAGGAGCGGCACAGTTTGAACTTTGAAATCCACGAGGAGGGAAAGATTGCTTTTAAAGAATATTTGGACCGCATCGTTTTTTACCAAAAGCGACCCTTTACCCGGGCTGAGTTTCGGAGCGTCATGTGTGCGCAATCAAAACCCTGCGACGGAATGATTGAACTGATCCGCCGCCTGAAAGCCAGATACCGATTGAAGATCATCGTGGTCAGCAACGAGGCCCGCGAAGTGAATGCCTATCGGATTCGCCGGTTCAAACTGGCCCGGTTTGTGGATGCGTTTATTTCCTCCTGCTTCGTCCACCTCCGCAAACCCGACGTGGAAATCTACCGGCTGGCGCTGGACATCTCACAGACGCCGGCCCGGCAGATTGTTTACATTGAAAACACCCCGCTGTTCATCCAGGTCGCGGCGGGGCTGGGGATTCGTGGAATCCTGCACGCCGATTATCAAGCCACGCGAGCAAAACTGGCTCTGCTGGGTTTGCCGCTGGACGAGGAAACCATCCATGAAACCCGCTGATTCACAAATTCTGACGATCAACGGAGGCTCCTCCAGCATCAAGTTCGCCCTGTACGAGGCGGTCGAGCCTTTGAAGCGCGGGCTGTCCGGCACGGTTGACCGCATTGGTCTGAGTGGAACCAATCTGACGTTTCATGAGGCCGAGGGCGGACAGCAACCCAGTCGCCCGCTTGTGGCCGGTGATCACAGATCGGCGGCGGATTTCCTGATTGACTGGCTGGAAGGGCGGAGTCATTTCGGTTCGGTCCTGGCGGTGGGACACCGCGTGGTTCACGGCATGAAGCACACCGAGCCCGAGCTGGTCACCCAGGATTTGCTGGATGAACTTCATCGCATCAGCCCTTACGACCCGGATCATCTCCCGCGCGAGATCGAACTGATCGAGGCATTCCGTCAGCGTCATCCCAAGCTGCCGCAGTTGGCCTGCTTTGACACGGCGTTTCATCAAACCATGCCGCGGGTGGCCAAACTGCTGCCACTGCCGCGCCGCTTCGACGCCAGGGGGGTGCAACGCTATGGATTCCACGGCCTGTCCTACGCCTTTCTGATGGAAGAACTCGCGCGCCTCGGCGACCCGGCGGCAAAGACCGGCCGCGTCATTCTTGCCCATCTTGGCAATGGGGCGAGCATGGCCGCCGTGCGCGAGGGCAAAAGCATTGATACCAGCATGGGGTTCACGCCCACGGCGGGGTTGGTGATGAGCACCCGCTCCGGCGATTTGGACCCCGGCCTGGCGCCGTATCTGGCACGGACGGAGCAGATGACCACCAAACAATTTTACGAAATGGTCAATCATCAGTCCGGCCTGCTGGGGGTTTCGGAGACCAGTCCGGACATGCGCGATTTGTGTGCCAGTGAAGCCACCGACGTTCGCGCGGCGGAGGCCGTGGCGCTGTTCTGTTACCAGGCAAAAAAATGGATTGGTTCCTTTGCCGCCGCGCTGGGCGGGCTGGACACCCTCGTTTTCGCCGGTGGCATTGGTGAAAACGCGCCGCTCATCCGGTCCCGCATCTGCTCCGGGCTGGGCTTTCTCGGTTTGGACCTGGATGAGGCGCGCAATGCAAAATCGGCGGCGGTGATTTCCACGGAGGCCAGCCGGGTCACCCTTCGCGTCATTCGCACGGATGAAGAACTGATGATCGCGCGGTCGGTACTGCGTTCCTGCCCGGCACCAATCGGGTGAGCGCTTTGGCCTGAGGCTGGGTTTGCAATGGATTTGCAATGTATCCGTCATCGGTGACCGCATTGAAAGGTCGGATTAGGTCGGATTAGGTCGGATTCACCCTGATTTAGTCGGACATACTTGGACATACTTGGACTGAAGGGACTTGGTTTGTGTCGCTGGTCAAAAAGAGACCGTTGGGGTTCGGGGCTGAAATTTTTTTTAAACCGTTGTTTTTCGGTTTTAATGGAGTTTTTCTGTTTTGGTCCTGAATTTTCTTGGAAAGCGAATGGATGCAGTTTTTCGCTGTTTTCGGTGGAAGAGAAGCAAGAAAACCGCCGCATTGAAGTTGCCCAATGCAATATGTGTGAATGTATTTCAGCCGTCCCTGACGGGACTTGTTATCGGTTGGCCGGACACCCGGCAATGAATTGCCGGGCTATTGTCAGCCAGCCCTCCGGGCTGGAAAAATTGCGAGTGCGGAGAACCCAGCCGGTGGTTATTCCACCAAAAACACGGGGAAACCATGAGGTCAGTGGCGGGGCATTGAGCAGCCAACCTTCTCAAAGGTCGGATTGGGTTGGATTGAGTGGGATGACTCGCTCTGGTGCGGGCGGATATTTTTTTTACACAATAGCCTTAATTAGCCTTAATTAGCGTTAAATACCGTAAATTATCCTGAAACAGACAATGAGGTGCGGCTTACTCGCCACGCGTTACACCGATACAAGATGTCAAAGAGCCACGGAGGGCATTAAGCCGTCCGCCGGGGGATTCGGCGGGGCTGCGGCGTGAATCACGCTGGCAACCGTCCGTCACCCTCCTTCACTGCGTTTGGCGCGACCCCGGAAAAAACAGACCGGAGCCGACCAATGGATTTCAAACTCGTAGATGAATGCAGGTTTGTCAAGAGGGGAAAAGAAAAAAATCGTTTACCACAAAGAACGCAGAGAACACAAAGAGAGACGGGGAATATTTCACCACGGATGGGACAAAGACAAAAGCGGAAATCGAAAAAGCAGGAAAGAGGAAACGGAAAACTCAGGGGCAATGGGGAAAGACGGGGAATTTAGCCGCAGAGCAGAGAAAGGGCTTCAACCGCAGATGGACGCAGAGATTGAGCCGCATCCAATTGGGGGTGAAAGGGCAAATCGTGCGGCGCTCGCCAGAGGCGCCGCTCCGCTGCGGGGTTGCCCAACGCTTGGATCTGATTGAGCGGGGGGAGCCGGGCCTTCGGAGGTTTGTCAGTAAAGCGGCAGAGGACTGCCGCAGTACGGGACGCTTCCGCGCGGTTCGGAGGATGGGAGGCTTTTATGGCATCCGATTGCTCCGGGGCCAAAACAGCCGAGAGCCAATTGAAGGGGGGATTTTACCGGCCGGGAGGCCGGTTTTTTAAATGGGCGGCGCGGCAGCGCCGACCCTACCGGGGAGGGGGCGGGTTACACCCCATTGAGATTCCATCGGGGAAGGGGCCATCCTGCGCGGGACATGACCAATTCCTCTTCATTGTCCGAGTTGGTTGAAACGGGTGAAACGGTGATGAGCCGGTTTTACCGCCACCTGTCCGGTCATGAATCATCGTCGGAGGCGCGCATTCTGCTGATTATTGGACTGGCGGCGGCCGCGCTTTTGACCCTGAAACTGATCCGGCACCTCAGCGAATCCGTCATTCACAAAATCGAGGCGCAAAAGTCCAATCGCGACCTGCTGACCCATAAGCCCAAATACATCACGCTCACGCGGCTGATCGTGAGCGGCATCACGTTTGTCATCTATTTCTTCGGCATCGGTTTTATCCTGCAGGAGCTGGGGGTCAACCTGACGGCTTATTTGGCGAGCGCCACGGTCATTGGCCTGGCAATCAGCTTTGGTTCACAGGGGTTGGTGCAGGACATTGTGATCGGGCTGACTTTGATTTTTTCGGACGCCATGGAGGTGGGCGACCTGGTGGAAGTTGCCGGCACGATTAACATCGTCATCGGTCGGGTGGTGGAAATCGGACTCCGGTACACCAAGCTGATCAATTTTTACAATCAGGAGGTTTTTGTGCCCAACCGCACCATCAACAACGTCAGCCGGTTTCCGCTCGGGGGCATTTATGCCTATGCGGACATTCAGATTCCGCTGGCGGCCGACCAGGCCAAAGCGGTTCAAGCCATCCGGGAAATCGCCACCGGCATGTGGGGGCAGTTCGGCGCCATCATTTTAAGCCAGCCCGTGGTTGGCCCGGTGGAAACCGTGCCCGGCGGGCGATGGAACTTTCTGCGCGTTCATTTCAAAATCTGGCCCGGACAGGGCGGGTTGATTGAAATCACGTTCCGCCAGCAGATCATCAGCGCCATGAGAACCTTCTGTCCGGCTTATGCTGACTGGCAGGTGCCGGTCACTTACCGGGCGGTGACGGCGGTAAAAAATGCAAAAAATTTGAGTCCGATCCAGGTTCGGGTCACGCCCCATGGCGAATTTGCCTGCGAGCCCGGCCAGCGGCGGGACGCCGCTGCCACTGTTCGGGTTACACCCCATGGCGATTCCGGCTGTGACAGCGCAGATTTGGGCGTCGGCTCCCAGGCGGATGGCGGGGCACCCAGTTTAACCAACCCGCCGTCAAGCGGACGCCAGTCATAAACCAATCATTTAACAAGCGTGGCCACCGGGCCGTTTGGCCCCGATCTCAGCCGCATCAAATCATGCCTCTTGCTTCATCCCCCGCCCCTGCGGCCGCCGTGGCAGCGACGGCCCATGATTCGCCAGACGGCCTCACCAGCGCGGAGGCCCGCAGCCGTTTGGAAAAAGTGGGTCCCAATTCCATGCCGGACACTTCGTCGCATCCTTTGCGCCGGGCGGTCAGGAAACTGTGGGCGCCCATTCCCTGGATGCTGGAGGCGGCGATTGTGATGGAGTTGGTGCCGGGCAAGTTTGTCGAAGCCGGGATCATCGTGGTGTTGCTGTTGTTCAACGCGGCACTGGGCTATTTCCAAGAGGGTCGCGCCCAGGCAACGCTCGCGGCCCTGAGAAAGCGGCTGGCGACCACCGCCCCGGTCCGCCGCGATGGCGCATGGAAGAATCTCCCCGCCGCCGAATTGGCGCCGGGCGACATTGTGAAGCTGTGCCTCGGCGCGGTGGTGCCGGCGGATGTGCAGTTGATCAGTGGAAACGTCCTGCTCGATCAATCCATGCTCACCGGAGAATCCATCGGCACCGAGGCGGGTGCGGGGTTCCAGACCTTTGCCGGCGCGCTGGTGCGACGGGGCGAGGCCGTCGCCCGGGTCACGGCCACGGGCAACCGCACCCAGTTTGGCCACCTGGCCGAACTGGTGCGCACCGCCCATTTCGTCAGTTCCCAGCAAAAGGCCGTCCTGCAGGTGGTGCGCAACCTGGCGGTGTTCAACGGCGGTCTCATCGTCCTCATCGTGGCGTATGCCCATGCCCGCGCGATGCCGGCGGGGGAGATCATCCCGCTGGTTCTGACGGCGGTGCTGGCGTCCATCCCGGTGGCCTTGCCGGCAACCTTTACCCTGGCGGGGGCCTTGGGGGCGCGCGCGCTGGCCGCCCTGGGGGTGCTGCCCACCCGGCTGTCCGCCGTGGACGAAGCCGCCTCCATGGATGTGCTGTGCGCTGACAAAACCGGGACGCTGACCCGCAATCAACTCACGGTCACCACGGTCCGTCCGTTGTCCGGCGGCGACGAGGCGCGCGTCCTGATGATGGCGGCGCTCGCCAGTTCGGACGGCGGACAGGATCCGGTGGACGCAGCCATTCGTTCGGCCGCCTCGCAGAAAGCCCCGGTCAATCCGCCCAAACTCACTCACTTCGTCCCGTTCGATCCGGCGACGAAAATGTCGGAGGCGACGGCGGAGGATCCCGGTTTGGGAACCCTGCGCATCCTCAAGGGGGCCTTCGGGGTGGTCAGCGCGCTCGCCGCCCCTTCCGCCAGCGCGGCGGCGGCGGCGGGCGAGCTCGAGTCACAGGGATTTCGAGTGCTGGCGGTGGCGGCGGGGCCGCCGGCGGCGTTGCAACTACTGGGATTGATCGCCCTGAGCGACCCGCCGAGGGAAGATTCCGCCGCCTTGGTCAAGGAACTCAAATCGCTGGGCATCCGCACGGTGATGGTCAGCGGTGATGCTCCGGCCACGGCGGCCATTGTCGCCCAAGCCGTGGGCCTTGAGGGTGCGGTGTGCCCACCCGGGCCGATCCCCGCCGGGGTTAAGCCGGAAAGTTTTGCCGTGTTCGCCGGGGTCCTGCCCGAGGACAAATTCAAGCTGGTGCGGGCCTTCCAGAAAGCCGGTCATGTGGTGGGCATGTGTGGCGACGGGGCCAACGACGCGCCCGCGCTGCGCCAGGCGCAAATGGGAATCGCCGTGTCAACGGCCACCGACGCCGCCAAATCCGCCGCCGGGGTGGTGCTGACCAATCCCGGGCTCGACGGCATTGTCGCGGCCGTCAAGGAGGGGCGCCTCACCTTTCAGCGCATTCTGACGTACACCCTGAATTCCGTGACCAAGAAGGTGGTGCAGGTGCTGTTCCTGGGCGTCGGCCTCATCATGACCGGGCACGCAATCCTCACGCCGTTACTGATGATCATTGTGATGATGGCGGGCGACCTGCTTGGCATGTCCCTGACGACGGACCAGGTCCGCCCCTCGTTGCTGCCCAATAACTGGCGCATCGGCACGCTGACCCTCGCAGGCATCTTCATGGGAATTTCCGAACTGATCTTTTGCGGCGGCGTGCTGGCCTTTGGACATTACCATCTGGAACTGGGGACCACCGCCTTGCAGACACTGGCTTTTTTTGTGCTGGTCTGCGGGAACCAGGCCACCATGTATGTGGTGCGCACCCGCGGGCGGTTGTGGTCATCACCCCGGCCCAGCCGCTGGCTCGGCTTGTCTTCCGTCGCTGATTTGGGGATCGCCCTGGCGCTGGCCGGAGGCGGCTGGCTCATGACGCCGCTGCCTCTCTGGTTGTTGGGGGGCGTGGTGGCCGGTGCCGTCGCGTTTACCTTCGCCTTGGACGTGGTGAAGATCCCGGTGTTTGCCCGGTTAAAGCTGGCCTGACACCCATTTGCGGTGAAAATCGGTGGGTTAATCCGTTAATCGTCCGCCCTCATCCTGGCCTTCTCCCCCGGGGAGAAGAAGAACGGTTCGGCTGCGATTTGACAGTCTGGATGACTTGGGTGGTCGGATGATTTCCCGCAAAAGCGGCAGAGGACTGCCATCTACAGGACGCTCCGCGCGGTTCGGGGGGTGGGAGGCGTGGGTGGCCTATGTGGTATGCGGTTTGGCCGGGACCGAAATGGACGCCAGTCAAGGCAAGGGGATTTTTACCGGCCGGGTGGCCGGTTTTTTAATTTGGGCGGCGCGGCAGCGCCGGGCCTACCAGGCGCCGACGGCGCGCACGGAGTGACGCGCCCTACCAAGGAAATGACCGGCCACATCCCGGCCTTCTCCAGAAGGAGAAAGGTTCGTCAGGTGGTTGAAACCAACCGCACCGAGGGTGGGGTTATACCCCATGGCAGGATCGCCTTGGCCGGCGCAAACTGGGCCGTAGAAATCACCGATCATGGTGCATCAGTTTCAGCGAACGAAAAAACATAGGAACTCAATCAACGTGCCGAGGCCGGTTGATAAAGCCCGGCCTCACTTTGTGTCACACCAGGTGAGGGGCGGGTTGATCACACTTTATGAAAACAAAAACACTTGCCCCCGAACTGCTTCATCAAATGGACGCCTACTGGCGGGCCGCCAACTACCTGTCGGTCGGTCAGATTTATCTTTATGACAACCCGCTGCTGAAACGGCCGCTCAAACTCTCGGACGTCAAACCGCTGGTGGTCGGCCACTGGGGCACGACGCCCGGCCAGAACTTCATCTATGTACATTTGAACCGGGTCATCAAAAAGAATGACCTGAACATGTTTTATCTTGCGGGTCCAGGCCATGGCGGGCCGGCCATTGTGGGCAATGTTTACCTGGAAGGCACTTGGAGCGAGGTTTACCCGAACATCACTCAGGATGAAGCGGGGCTGAAAAAGCTGTTCACCCAATTTTCATTTCCCGGCGGGATTTCCAGCCATGTCGCGCCGACCACGCCCGGATCCATTCACGAGGGCGGCGAACTGGGCTATTCGCTCAGTCACGCCTTCGGGGCCGCCTTTGACAATCCTGATCTCATGGTCGCCTGTGTCATCGGGGACGGGGAGGCGGAAACGGGTCCGCTGGCGACCGCCTGGCAGTCCAACAAGTTTCTTGATCCGATCACCGACGGGGCGGTGCTGCCCATCCTGCATCTGAATGGTTTCAAGATCAGCAATCCGACGGTATTGTCGCGCATTGAGCCGGACGAGTTGGAGCAATTTTTTCGCGGCTGCGGCTGGACGCCCTACTTTGTGGAGGGGGATGAGCCGGAGCAGATGCACGAGCTGATGGCGACCACGATGGATAAGGCCATCGGGGACATTCAAAGAATCCAAAAGAATGCGCGGAACAAAACCGACACCACGCGTCCGCGCTGGCCCTTGATCGTCCTCCGGTCGCCGAAGGGCTGGACGGGACCCAAGGAGGCGGACGGTCTGCCGGTCGAAGGCACCTTCCGCGCGCACCAGGTTCCGCTGCTGGTGGACGCCGACCATCCGGAACATGTCCAGCAACTGGAAAGCTGGATGAAGAGTTACAAGGCGGAAGAACTGTTTGACGAGAATGGCCGGCTCCGGCCGGAACTCGCCGAACTCGCCCCCAAGGGCCTCCGGCGGATGGGGGCCAATCCCCACGCCAATGGCGGGCTGTTGCTGCGCGACCTGCGCCTGCCGGACTTCCATGACCATGCGGTGACAGTGCCCGCCCCGGGGGCGGTGGCCGGGCAGGACACGCTGGTCCTGGGCCAGTTCCTGCGGGATGTCGAGAAGTTGAACCCGGACAATTTTCGCATTTTCGGTCCGGATGAGACGCTGTCCAACCTCCTGGGCGCGGTCTTTGAGGCCACCAACCGGCAGTGGGATGCGCGCACGGTGAAGAATGATGAATTTCTCGCGCCGACCGGCCGGGTGCTGGATTCCATGCTCAGCGAACACCAGTGCGAGGGCTGGCTGGAAGGCTACCTGCTCACCGGCCGGCACGGGCTCTTCAACAGCTATGAGGCCTTCATCCGCATTGTGGACTCGATGTTCAGCCAGCACGCCAAGTGGTTGAAGGTGACTTCCGAGCTGCCCTGGCGCCGCAAGATCGCCTCGTTGAATTATCTGCTCGCCTCGCATGTGTGGCAGCAGGATCACAACGGCTTCACGCACCAGGACCCGGGTTTCCTGGACCATGTCATCAATAAAAAGGCCGATATTGTGCGCGTTTATTTGCCGCCGGACGCGAATTGCCTGCTGTCCGTTTTTGACCATTGTCTGCGCAGCCGCCATTACGTCAACGTGGTGGTGGCGGGCAAACACGCCCTGCCGCAGTGGCTGACCATGGATGCCGCCGTCATCCATTGCACGGAGGGAATCGGCATCTGGCAATGGGCGGGCAACGATCAGGAGAGCGAGCCCGACGTGGTGATGGCCTGCTGTGGGGACACGCCCACGCTGGAGATTCTGGCCGCCGTTTCCATTCTGCGCCAGCATCTGCCGAATCTGAAAATCCGGGTGATCAATGTGGTTGATCTGATGAAGCTTCAACCGAAAACCGAACACCCGCATGGGTTGAGCGAAACGGATTACGATGCGCTGTTCACCAAGGACAAGCCCATCATTTTTGGGTTTCATGGCTACCCGTGGCTGGTTCACCGGCTGACCTATCGCCGGACCAACCGGAACCTGCACGTCCGGGGCTACAAGGAGGAGGGCACCATCACCACCGCCTTTGACATCCGGGTGCAGAACGATCTGGACCGGTTCCATTTGGTGCAGGACGTGGTGGATCGCGTGCCGCACCTGGGCTCCCGGGGCGCCTACCTGAAGCAGGAGATGCAGGACAAGCTGATCGAACACAAGCATTACATTGACATCCACGGCGAGGACCTGCCGGAGATTCGCAATTGGAAATGGGGCGGTCAACCCGGCCGCCAAGCGGTTTCCAAACTGTCCCCGGACCGAATCGAGAAGGCCGGCCGGCCATGAACGAACAAAAGGAAGGCCAACTCCGGCAGGACGATGCAAACCGCGAGCCGGCGAATCCCTCGAAGCGTCCCTACTGGACCCGCGCCCATCGGGACTGGCGAATTTGGGCTTGCGTGATTTTGATGCTGAGCGCCATGATCATCTATGTGATGACCGGTGATCCGGCTTACCGAATTCATGTTTACCACCCATGAATACACAAGAACTATCGGATGCCGCCCGGGCGCTGGTGGCCAGCGACAAGGGTCTGCTGGCCATGGACGAAAGCAATCCCACCTGCAACCAGCGATTTGCGAAACTGGGCATTCCCCAGACCGTCGAAGCCCGGCGCGCTTACCGGGAGTTGATTGTGACGGCGCCCGGCCTGGCTGAATCCATCAGCGGCGCGATCCTTTACGACGAGACCCTTCGTCAGCAAACGCAGGATGGCACACCCTTCTTAAAGGTCCTCACCGGGGCGGGCATTATTCCGGGGATCAAGGTGGATGCCGGGGCCAAAGACCTGGCGGGTCATCCGGGAGAAAAGATTACCGAAGGCCTGGACGGATTGCGCGAACGCCTAAGGGAATATCAGGCGATGGGCGCCCGCTTCGCCAAATGGCGCGCGGTGATTGTCATTGGCGAGCAGCTTCCCAGCCGGGGCTGTGTGGCGGCCAACGCCCAGGCGCTGGCCCGTTACGCGGCCTTGTGCCAGGAAGCCGGACTGGTCCCCATGGTGGAGCCCGAGGTGCTGATGGAGGGCAATCATTCCCTGGAACGTTGCGGCGAGGTGACCGAGGAAGTGTTGCGAACCGTGTTTCACCACCTCTCGCAGCAGCGCGTGCTGCTGGAGGGGCTGATCCTGAAACCCAACATGGTGCTGCCGGGTTTGAACTGTCCCGCGACCAAGGAGGTGGAGGAAGTGGGCGTGGGCGAACAACAGTATCAGGTGAGACTGACCGACCAGCCGCCGGAAGCAGTCAATGCGGTGGACGAGGTGGCCGATGCCACGGTGAAAGTTCTCTTGCGAACGGTTCCGGCCGCCGTACCGGCGGTTGCGTTTCTGTCCGGCGGCCAATCCATGAACCTGGCTTCGGCGCGGTTGAATGCCATGAACGTCCGATTCAGGTCACGATTGCCCTGGGCGCTGGCCTTTTCCTTCGCCCGGGCCATTCAGCAGCCGGCTTTGGAAACCTGGCAGGGCCGGGAGGCCAATGTGTCCGCAGCCCAACAAGCCCTGGTTCACCGGGCTAACTGCAACCGCGCGGCGCGCCGTGGGGAATATACGGACGCGATGGAGGCGGACTGACCGGGTGGGCGAGTAGGGTTACACCCCATGTTTTTTTGGGGGCGTGGCCTCTTAGAATGAGGTCATGACAAGTGAACCTTCGGTCCCCGTCCGCGTTGAGGCAACTTTAACTTCCAACGATTGCCGCCGGCATCATTCGCTGTGCTGGGGGGCGGTGCTGGCCGGGACGCTTGCGGCCCTCGGCATTCATCTGCTGCTAACGGCGCTGGGCATGGGCGCCGGGCTGGCGCCCTTCCGGCCGCTGATGGACCCGGCGCCAGTCGCGCTGTTCAGCAAGGGGGCGGCGCTGGCCTGGAGTCTGTTTGCGATCATAGCCCTGTCGTTGGGCGGCTGGGTGGCGGGGCGACTTGCCGGATGTCCGAAATGCGGGTTGGTGCAAGGGGTGCTGGTTTGGTGTCTTACCTTGATCCTGACGCTGCCGCTGCTGGCGCTGGGCACGAGTCTGGCGATGGCCCGGGTGATGAAGAATCCAGTTAAGCTGCCGCCGCCCGGCGGACCGGCGATGGTCGTGGCCCAGCATGAGCTGGCCCAGCAGGTGACCAAACGCAATGAGGCTCAACTGTGCAGCTTCATCGAGGAAGCGGTTCAATCCATTCCCACCAATGCCGAGCCCAAGGCGGACACCCGGGCCGAACGGGAAGTGGGTTTGGCCGTGACCACCTTATATGAGCCGGGGAACGCGGGCGCCTTTGCCGCGAACCGGCGGGAGGCGATCAACGCGCTGATGGTGTATACGGGCATGAGCGCGGCAGACGCCACGATCACGCTTGATGCCTGGACGGCTTCCCACCAGAAACTTCAGGTGGAACTGACCAAGCTGACGGTGGCCATGAACGATCTGAAGGTGGCGACGGAACAGAACGACCAGGCCAGGGCCGAAACGGCGGCCAAGGCCAAGGCCGACGAGGCGGCCCAGCATCTTTCCTGGGCGGCGTCCCGGGCGTTTTTCGCCCTGCTGATTGGTTTGCTTGGGGCGGCGCTGGGCGGCCGGTGCGGTGCGGAATGCGCCTCGCGGCAGGCCGACTTGCCGAGGACGCCGGCAACCAAAGGGTAATCACGGCATGACCGGGGAGCTCGAACAAAGGCGGGAAAGACGAGGAGTTTGGACCGCAGATGGACGCAGATGGGAGGGAAAATGCGGACACAGAAAACCCAGGGAGATCTTGAACAGAAGCAAACGAAGGCGACCCGACGACGTGTCGCCGCACTCCAAAATGGCCTTTGGCCTGAAAACCGTCAATAACATCGGAATTCACCGTTCACGGGGTGTTCACCCAATTCAGGTTTCTCTGGTGCCTTTGCCTAAGGGTCCGTCAAGCAATAACCTTGACAACCTGACGGGTTCTTTTGACGGGTGGCAGCGTTGCTCGCCCGTCACAGAACCCTTTGGCCAGGCTCCTCGCCCGCGCCTGGCCAGCCGTCAAAATTCCGGCGTCTGCTTGTAAAGTTAATTTCTTGACGGACCCTAATGGTTGAATGATGAAGCGTCATGGGAGGCCATCGGTCAAAGTGTCTCAATCAAAAATTCGTCTGCCTCAATTTCCCGCTCGGACTTAGTGAACAATAAACGCAGGCCAAACTTTGCGCGACTGCAGAGATGCACGTCGCCATAAAGCCACCATTGGCCAACTAAACCACTAGTGCGAATCTGACGGCGAACGCCATCAAAAGTGAGGCGAACGCGACGGCCGCGACAGGCGCCGGAGGCACATGGCCGTGCATCCAAAACCAAAATAATTCCGCCGGAACCTTGTGAAACAGACTCGACTAGGGCGTCATGGAGCGACTTGCGCGAGAACCGAACAACCGATGTTGGAAGAAGCGGCTGAATGAGTGACTCGTATCGCTGGCCATTCTCAAGCCGACGATACCAATCACGACTTGCAGGACGAGCATGACCAGATTTTGGTTGCTCAACGACGATTTAACACCGTTGATCACCCGGCGGGCCCATGAACTCCACGAGCAGCGAGGCAGGCAGGGCAACCTGGCGGTTCAAGACTGGGGGCAAGCGGAAATAGAGATTCAGAAACGCGGCAGGCCAGGGGCGGGTTACACCCCATAGCAACGGGAAGCCGGCCAGATTATCGTAGGGCCCATGAAAATACATTTACCAAGCCAATCGCCCAGCCCGATCCAATGGGTGCTGGTGACGGTCGTGTTGACAACGCTGACCGGGTGTGTGGGTTATGTGGACGGCGGCGGCGGTGGCGCGGCCGTAATCGTACCGGGACCGGACGTGTATCTCTTCGGAGGCGGCTATGACCGGGGAGGCGATGCGCGTGGATACAGTCATCGCGGCTTTGAAAGTCGCGGCGGCGGCCGTCGTTAATTCCGAACCAAGCAAACCCGCAACCTATTCTAAAAATGAAACATTCAACCCCATTCCTGCGCATTTCCAACATGGCAACGGTCGCATTACTGACCCTGGTGTTCCCGGCCGCCCTGCGCGCGGCCGATGCAGTCGCCGCGTCAACGAATTCGGCGATGGTGCAACGGTCATTCGCCTCGCCGGAGGAGGCCCTGCAGGCCCTGGAGACGGCGGCCGCCACGAAGGATCCGACGGCCATGGGGGACCTGTTTGGTCCGGAATATCCCAAGCTGTTGACCGGGGACCAGGCGCAGGACGCGAAAAATGCGGAGCATTTCGCCGAGGTCATGAGCCAGGGCTGCCAGCCGGTGGCCGAGGGTGATGCCAAAATCACCTTTGAGGTGGGCACGAACCACTGGCCGCTGCCCATTCCGCTGGTGAAAACCAACGGACAATGGCAATTCGACACGGCGGCGGGCCAGGAGGAGATCATCAACCGGCATGTGGGCAAGGACGAACTGCACGCCATTGGCGTCTGCCGCGCCTACGTGGCGGCGCAACGGCAGTTTGCACTGGCCACCGCAATCGCCGGCAATGAGACGAGCTATGCGCAGCGGTTCATGAGCACGACCGGCAAGAAGGACGGCCTCTACTGGCCGACGGTGGGGAACGAACCGGCCAGTCCCTTCGGTCCGGTGGTGGCGGAAGCCCAGACCGGGAATTATCCGGGGAACAACTACACGCAGCCGGAGCCTTTTCACGGTTATTATTTCAAGATACTGACGCGGCAGGGCAAGGATGCGCCGGGTGGAAAGGCCAATTATCTCAGCCACGGCAGCCTGACGGGCGGATTTGCGCTGGTGGCTTATCCGGAGCATTGGGACCAGTCGGGGGTCATGACCTTCATCGTCAATCAGGAGGGCCTGGTCTATCAGCGCAATCTTGGCCCGAAAACCACGCGGTTGGCGCGGGCAATGAAGGAATACAATCCGAACTCGGATTGGGCCCTCGTCTCCGATCCGGGGGTTCTGACGGCGGTGTCCGAGAAATGACTTTTAGAGCCTGGGAGGGCGTTCGCGGGATTGGCCATGGGGAAAACACCCCATGGGCCAACCCCGCAGATCAATTTATAGTGGGAGTCTGAAGAGCGAGTGAGAGCGGCAATTGGAAGAATTTTGATTTCGCGATGAAGTTATTCCTTAAAACACCATTTATTTTGTGTGTGCTGGCCGGCCTGACCCGGTCGACGCAGGCGCAAGCGGCCGTGCCGCCGATGACGCCGGCGTATCAAGCGCTGCCGGCCGCGCAACTTGACCAGTTGCTGGGGCCGATTGCGCTTTATCCTGATCCGTTGGTGGCGCAAATCCTACCGGCCTCCACCCTGCCCACTCAAATCGTGCTGGCCGACCGCTTTGTGATCGCCGGCGGCGACCCCGGCCAGATTGACCAACAACCCTGGGACGCCAGCGTCCAGGCCATGGCGCGTTATCCCAATGTGTTGAAATACATGGATGACAACCTGGCCTGGACGACGGAGCTGGGACAGGCTTTTCTCAATCAGCAACCGGAGGTGATGTGTTCGATTCAAAGGTTGCGCGCCGCGGCTTCCAAACTGGGCAACCTGCAATCCTCCCCGCAGCAACAGGTGACGACGGATGGGGGCGACATCGAAATTGTGCCCGCTGATCCCGAGGTAATGTATGTGCCGGTCTATCAACCGGACCAGGTGTATTATGATCCGGCAGACGGTTCGCCTTACATCACCTATGGCATTGGCTGGCCGGTGGGCGGGTGGTTGGATTACGATTTTGACTGGGGCGACGGCAACCTCATTTTCTGGGGGCGCGACCATCCGCGTCCAGCCAATTGGTGGCAGGAGCCCGCCGGTCAACGGGACCGGGGGCATACGACGGTCTGGCGCCCGGACAATCATCCCGGCGCCGCAGCGGCCAATCGCGGCGACCGGGGCTGGAACGGAACCTCCGTTTCGCGGACGACGTCTCCGGCGGAGATCCGACAAGAGCTGGCGCACCCGGCGGCCCAGCGAGCCGGGAATTCATTTACAATCACCCGATCCGCGGCCGCCCCCGCACAACGCGCGGACGCCGGCAGCCGGCGGGAATCAAACGGCGCCTTCATTGGCGCGCAAAGTTCCCAAGCCACGAGGTCGTACAGCAATCGCGGACAACAAAGCATGCGGGCGGCCCCGCGTTCCGCGCCGGTTTCGCGGTCGGCGCCGGCTTCGCGCGGCGGCGGTGGGGGCGGCGGCCGGCGCCGGTAATCATTCCGATGGTTCTCCAAAATATTTGATTGATGAAAATGAATTCACTCACTTGGTGGCGGCAAGCGCTGATGGTTGCGGGACTGGGGATGGCTCTGCCCATGGGGGTTTCTGCGGTGGCGCAGCAAACGTTCACCTCACCGGCTGACGCGGTCAACGCCCTGGCGGCGGCGGCCCGGAATCATGACACGAATGCCATGCGTTTGATTTTCGGCCCGACCGGGCATGAGTTGGTCTCGCCGGATGTGGTCCAAGCGACCGAAGAATTCCAAGTGTTTGTGGAACGTCTGACGGAAAAAACGCAGTGGATCAACAACTCGGAATCCAACGCCACGCTGACCCTTGGCGCGGACGGCTGGCCGTTTCCGATTCCGCTCGTCAAACAGGGCGCGGGCTGGCAGTTCGATACCGCGGCCGGCAGGGATGAGATACTGGCGCGCCGGATCGGCAGGGACGAATTGGGGGCGATCGCCGTCTGCACCGCCTATGTGGACGCGCAGCGCGAGTACGCGGGGCAGGATCGGATGGGGGACGGGGTGCCGGCCTATGCCCAGTTTCTGCGCAGCACGCCCGGTACACACGACGGTCTGTACTGGCCGGCCAGTCAACCGGGCGAGGAGTTGAGTCCCCTGGGTCCGCTCATCGCACAGGCGCGCGTGGAAGGTTATGAGCGCACCGCCAAAATGCTGAACGATGAGTCGGCCCCCTATCACGGCTATTATTTCAAGATCCTGACCCGCCAGGGAAAACACGCGCCGGGCGGCAAGTACTGTTACCTCATTAACGGTCGCATGCTCGCCGGTTTTGCGCTGGTCGCCTGGCCGGCCGGCTGGGGCAACACGGGGTTGATGACCTTCGTGGTCAACCAACAAGGCAGGGTCTGGCAAAAGAACCTCGGGCCCAAGACGACCAGGACCGCCAACGCCATCACCCTTTATGATCCGGACGACACCTGGACTCCAGCGCAATGAAAATGAGGAGGAGCGCACGCCGGAGGGGCGGGACATCCGCGCAGCACGCACCGATTAAAGATGGCAGGGACGGGGGGGTAAACGCATGAATTCTGAGCACGCAACGCCAATGAAAACCGAGGCGATTGTGGCCACGGGCGTGACCAAATGGTTTGGCGAAGGCGAGACCAGGATGGTGGCGGTGGATGCGGTTGATTTGGTGGCGCATTTTGGCGAGATGCTGTTCATCGTCGGCCCCTCGGGCAGCGGCAAGACCACGATGCTCAGCATGTTGTCCGGCATTCTGCGGCCCAACGCCGGCAAGGTCATGGTCAAAGGGGCCGATATTTGGACGCTGACCAACGATCAGTTGGCTGATTTCCGCCTGCACACCATCGGTTTTGTGTTCCAAGACTATCATTTGTTTCCACGGCTGACGACGGCGGAGAATGTCGCCATCCCGCTGATTCTAAAGCGGCAAGACTGGAACGCGTCGGTTACCGAGGCCAATGAATACCTCGAGATCGTCGGTCTGAAAGGCAAGGGTGGAATCCTGCCGGTGAAGCTCTCGGGCGGCGAGCAACAGCGCGTGGCGATTGCGCGCGCGATCATCAGCCAGCCGGAGATACTGATTCTCGACGAACCGACCGCCTCCCTGGACGGGGACACGGGGAGGATGATCATCGCTTTTGTAAAAGAAAAAATACTGAATGAAAATCGCTGCATCCTGATTGTCACCCACGATGCGCGCATCAATGAATATGCGGACCGCATCCTCCACATGGAGGACGGCCACCTCACAGTACATGACGCGGAGAAAGGAACTGAATGAATCCCGACGAACCCAAAGCCGAGGCCAAGCCCCCCGAACCGCCGCCTGAGGCCAAGTCCGAGGCCAAGTCCGAACCCAAAACGGGAAAGACAAAACCCGATCCCAAAGCCCTCGAATTGGCTGGGGACACGAAACGGCCGGCGGCCAAACCAGCAGCCCGAGCCGGTGAGGCCAAGTCCGAAGCCCATGCCGCCGCACCCAAGACGACGTTTGGCAACAAGCTCATTTTCACCCTTGCTGTCATCGGCATGCTGGCCGGACTGGTGGCCGCCTATGTTTTCGGCATGCAGAGGAAGACTCCGGCACCGGTGTTTAATCCAGTCAGCAATCCCTATGAGTCGGCCATTTATGCCAACGGGATGATCGAGAGCGATCAGCCGAGCGGGGAGAACATCAATGTTTTTCCGGAAGTTTCCGGCCCGATCACCCAGGTGCTGGTGAAGGAAGGCCAGTCGGTGAAAGCCGGGACCGTGATGTTTACCATTGAAGATTCCGTGCAGCGCGCCACTGCGGCGCAGCTTAAATCACAGGCCGATGCGGCGCTGACCCTCCTGAATGAACTCAAAGCCGAGCCGCGCCCGGAGACACTGACCGTGGCCGCCTCGCAGGTCAGCCAGGCTGATGCCAGCCTGAGACTGGCCCGCGACCAGTATGACAAGGACCGGGCTTCGTATGACCTCAACCCCAAATCCATCAGTCAGAACGTGCTGGACATGGCGGAAGACACCGTCAAACAAGCCGACGCCGCCCTGGACGTGGCCCGCAAACAATATGACCTGACCAAGGCCGGCGCCTGGAGTTACGACATCGCGTACCAAGAGAAGCAGTATGAAGCGCTGAAGCAGGCTTACCAGGCGGCGAACGCGCTGCTGAAGTATTACTTCGTCAAAGCGCCGGTGGACGGCGTGGTGCTGGCCGTCAACGCGGCCGTCGGCGGTTATGTGTCGTCGCTGGGGGACTATGACACGTACACCGAGTTGTATGACCCGGTGCTGATCCTGTGCGGGCCGCAAGATTACATGCAGGTGCGTTGTTTTGTGGACGAGATTCTCGTTTCCAAGCTGCCCACGGTCTGGCACATGCAGGCGGAGATGCAGATCATGGGGACGGACATCAAGGTGCCGCTGGAATTCGTCCGCGTGCAACCATATGTGTCGCCGAAAATCGAGCTGTCCAATGAAAAGCAGGAACAGGTGGACCTGCGGGTGCTGCCGGTGATTTTCCGGTTCGAGAAAAGAGACGCCCCGGTCTATCCGGGCCAGATGGTGGATGTCTTCATCGGGCAAAAATGAAGTGATGCGATGAATGTTTTTCTGACCTATTTTCATAAACGGTTCGGTGTGGGGTCTGAAGTGAGCGGCCAGGCTTGCATTGGCGGACACGGCGGCGTGTCGCGGGGTCCGAAAGCGGGAACCTCTCGCCGCGCTTTGAAATCCTCCGGCCGCCGAATTGCTTCGCTTCATCGCCTGTTTTTTTTCCCAGGACTGGCCGCCCTGAGTCTGGGGTTGCTGGGAGGCTGCGCGGTGGGCCCTGACTTTGTCCGGCCCGCGCCGCCGGATACGGATCGTTATACGCGCGAGGCGCAACCTGCGGCCACGGTGGCGGCGGACGGCCTGGCACAGCGGTTCACGCCGGGTGCCTCCCTCCCGTCCGATTGGTGGCGGCTGTTCGGGTCCGCATCCTTGGACGCGGTGGTGTGGCAGGCGATCACGAACAATCCGACGCTTCAGGCCACCGAGGCAAGCCTGCGGCAGAGCCAGGATAACCTGCGGGCCGGTTATGGCGTGTTTTACCCGCAAATGGAGGCGAACGTGTCCGGCACCCGGCAGCGGGTCTCAGCCGCCCAGTCGGGCTCCCAGACCTCCAGCCACATTTTCACTCTGGCGACGGCGAGCGGCACCGTTAATTATGCGCTCGACGTGTTCGGCGGGTCGCGCCGGACGGTGGAAAGTTTGCGGGCGCAGGCTGACTATCAGCGTTACGAGAGCCAGGCGGCCTGTGTGACGCTGACGGCCAATGTGGTCAACACCTGCATCGCCCGCGCCGCGTATGCGGCGGAGATTCGCGCCACCGAACAATTGATCGCGCTGGAAACCGAGCAGCTTCAACTTGCCGAAGTGCAGGTGCAGGCGGGAACGGCGGCATATGCCAGCGTTTTAAGCCTGCGCACTTTGGTCGCCGCCAATCAGGGGCTGCTGGCGCCCTTGAGGCAAAATGTCAGCCAAACCGAGCATCTGCTGGCGACGTTGGAAGGCGTGAACCCCTCCCAAGTGGTGCTGCCGGACATTGATCTGGCCGGGCTTTCGCTGCCGGCGAACCTGCCGGTGAGCCTGCCCTCCGAACTGGTGCGTCAGCGGCCCGACATCCTGGCGGCCGAGGCGCAAATGCACGCGGCCAGCGCGAAAATCGGCGTGGCGACCGCCGCCATGTTTCCCAGCTTCAATATCAGCGGCACGTACGGCACGGCGGGCTCCAGTTTCGGCAATCTATCGGCGCTGGCGGCGGCCACGGGACAGTTCTGGAGCATTGGTCCGTCGGCCACGATTCCCGTGTTTCAAGGCACCAGCTTGTGGTATGGCCGGAAGGCGGCGATGGACGTCTATCAGCAATCCCAGGCCGGTTACCGGGCGACGGTGCTGGGGGCTTTCGCACAAGTGGCGGATTCGCTGACGGCACTGGAGCAGGATGCCGCCGCGCTCCAGGCCCAGGCGGACGCCCGCAGCGCCGACAGCGAAGCCCTCGACCTGTTGCAGGCCAATTACCACGCTGGCCTGGCCGCGTACTCGGACGTGCTGACGTCCGATGTGCAATTCCACGAGGCCACCATCGCGTATCTCGCCGTGGTCGGGCAACGCCACCAGGACACCGTCGCCTTGTTCGTGGCGCTGGGCGGGGGCTGGTGGAACGCCCCGCAACCGGCGGGGAAAGGCGGGGCGCCATGAAATACAGCGGCATCCTGCGGATCGGTTTCAAGTTGCTGGTGAACGACCGGGGCAAGTTCTTTGCGCTGCTGATCGGAATCACTTTCGCCGTGTTTCTGATGATGGAAATGACGGCCATGTTCGCCGGCATTCTCGATCGAGCCTACTCACCCGTCACCAATATCGGCGCGGCCATGTGGATCATGGACCCGGCCGTGAACACCGCCACGAGTCCGATTCCGATGCCCGACTACGTGCTGGACGCGGCGCGCAGCATGGATGGGGTCAGCTACGCCGTGCCGCTCTTCATGGGCGGCGCGCTGGTCAAGCTGGCCAACGGTGCCTGGCAGGGGGTCAATGTCGTCGGGCTGGACGACGAGAGCCTGTTAGGCCGGCCGGAACTCGAACAGGGCAGCATCCAGGACATCTTTGCCGATAACACCTTCATTGTGGTGGACGACGCCGAATTCTCGAAGCTGGGGAACCCGAAGATCGGCACGACGTTTGAACTGAATGACCATCGCGGCAAGATTGTGGGCGTGGCCCGGGTCGCCTCGAACGGCCTGAACGGCGTGCCCACGCTCTATACCACGTATCACCGCGCCATCGAATACATCCCTTCAACCCGTTTCACGCTCTCCTATGTCCTCATCCAACCGAAGAATGAGGCGGCCATCGCGGGGATCCAGCGGCAGGTCGCCAGGCTCGGCTACGCGGCCCTGACCAAGGAGGAATTCAATCATCAAATCACGAGTTATTACACCTACCAGACCGGCATTGGCACCAACATTCTGTTGATGACCATCATCAGCTTCATTGTCGGCCTGTCCATTTCCGGCCAGACCTTTTACACCTTCATCCTCGAAAACCTGGAGAAGTTTGGCGCGCTGAAGGCCATTGGCGCCAAGGGGCGAGAGCTGGTTTACATGATCCTGTTCATGGCGTTCTTTACGGCGCTGATCGGCTATGGCCTGGGCATTGGCATGGTGACACTGATGATCGAGGTTGCGCGCTCCCGGCTGCCCAATTATGCCGCGATGATCACTTTGGAAAATCTGGCGATGGCCTTCGGAATGGTCCTGCTGATTGCCGGAATCTCAAGTTATATCGGCATTCGCAAAGTCCTCAAAATTGAGCCGTTCGATATTTTCCGGGGATAGGCAGGCTGCCGGAGGGCAAGCGTCGTTTTGATGCCAGACGCTGCAGCTTGTGAATGGCCGACTGAGCCTTGAGTCCACCCGCCCGGCTCGGCCTTGCCGGCACCCTTTTCGTCTCCCTCCCGTTTTCAAGCAATTGCGACAAGAAACCAAACCTCTGTTGACCGGTTTGTAATTCTGCTTTATGTTAATCATCAATCGTATTTATTTCGCTCTAAAAGTTTATGAACGACAAAACGATCACGAGTTTCCGCGAGGAATCCCCTTCCATTGCCCCGCAGACCAACGGCGGGCCCAAGAAATTTAAAAAAAGGCGCACCTGGGCTGATGATTCCCCCGGCACCCGGTCGCGCACCATGCTGGTGGCGATGATCGCCTTTCGCGATGGCGATTTTTCGGTGCGCCTGCCAACGGATTGGGACGGGCCGGAGCAACGGATGGCCGAGGCGTTCAACCAGGCCATCTCCCTGGAGGATCGCATTGCGCGCGAGGCGGCGCGGTTGAGCACCTCCGTCGGCAAGGAGGGGCGGCTCCAGCAACGGATGTCCGTGCCCGGCGCCGTGGGCGGTTGGGCGATGAAAGTGGATTCCCTCAACACGCTCCTGGATGACCTGGTGCGGCCGACGACGGAAGTCGCGCGGACCATCGGCGCGGTGGCCAAGGGCGATCTTGGGCAATCCATGGAGTTGGAGGTGGATGGCCGCGCCCTCAAGGGCGAATTTCTGCGGTCGGCCAAGCTCGTCAACACGATGATTGAGCAGCTCTCGGTTTTCACCTCGGAAGTCACCCGCGTGGCCCGCGAGGTGGGCACCGAGGGAAAACTGGGCGGTCAGGCGCAGGTCAAAGGCGTGTCGGGCGTGTGGAAGGAACTCACCGAATCCGTCAATCAGATGGCCGGCAATCTTACGGCCCAAGTGCGCAACATTGCCGAGGTGACCATCGCGGTGGCCAACGGCGACTTGTCCAAAAAAATCACCGTGGACGTGCGCGGCGAAATTTTGCAGCTCAAGGAAGCCATCAACACGATGGTGGACCAGCTCCGGTCCTTTGCCTCCGAGGTCACGCGGGTCGCGCGCGAGGTCGGCACGGACGGCCGCCTCGGCGGCCAGGCGGTGGTGCCGGGGGTGGCGGGGACTTGGAAGGACCTCACGGACTCGGTCAACGCCATGGCCACCAACCTCACCACGCAGGTCCGCAACATTGCGACGGTGACCACGGCGGTGGCGCGCGGCGATCTTTCGCGCAAGATCACGGTGGACGTGAAGGGTGAGATACTGGAGCTGAAAGAAACCATCAACACGATGGTGGACCAGCTCAACGGATTTTCCTCGGAAGTTACGCGCGTGGCGCGTGAGGTCGGCACGGAGGGCAAGCTGGGCGGCCAGGCCCAGGTGGGCGGGGTGGCCGGCACCTGGAAAGACCTCACCGACTCCGTAAACTCGATGGCCTCCAACCTCACCGGCCAGGTCCGCAATATCGCGGAAGTGACGACGGCCGTCGCGAAGGGCGATCTTTCGCGCAAGATCACGGTTGAGGTGAAGGGCGAAATTCTTGCGCTGAAAAACACCATTAACACCATGGTGGATCAGCTCAACGGCTTCGCCTCCGAGGTCACCCGCGTGGCCCGCGAAGTCGGGACCGAGGGCAAACTGGGCGGCCAGGCGGAGGTGGGTGGCGTGGCGGGCACCTGGAAGGATCTGACGGACAACGTGAATTTCATGGCCTCGAACCTGACGGGCCAGGTCCGCAACATCGCCGAAGTCACGACGGCCGTCGCCAACGGCGACCTTTCCAAAAAGATCACGGTGGACGTGAAAGGGGAAATTCTGGAGTTGAAGAACACGATCAACACGATGGTGGACCAGCTCAACGGATTTGCCTCGGAGGTGACGCGGGTGGCGCGCGAGGTCGGCACGGAAGGCGAACTCGGCGGCCAGGCCGAGGTGCGCGGGGTGGCCGGCACCTGGAAGGACCTGACGGACTCGGTCAATGCGATGGCGACCAACCTCACCTCGCAGGTGCGCAACATTGCCGATGTGACCACCGCCGTGGCCAACGGCGACTTGTCCAAGAAGATCACGGTGGACGTGCGCGGCGAAATTCTGGAGCTGAAGAACACGATCAATACGATGGTGGACCAGCTCAACTCCTTCGCCGGTGAAGTCAGCCGGGTGGCGCGCGAGGTTGGCACCGAGGGCAAGCTCGGCGGTCAGGCGGAAGTGGGAGGCGTGGCCGGCACCTGGAAGGATCTCACCGACAACGTGAACTCAATGGCCTCCAATCTGACCGGCCAGGTCCGCAACATCGCCGACGTGGCGACGGCGGTGGCCAATGGCGATTTGTCAAAAAAGATCACGGTGGATGTGAAGGGCGAAATTCTCGAGCTGAAGAACACCCTCAACACGATGGTGGACCAGCTCAACGGCTTCGCCGGCGAGGTCAGCCGCGTGGCGCGCGAGGTCGGCACCGAAGGCAAACTCGGCGGTCAAGCCGTCGTGAAAGGGGTGGCCGGCACGTGGAAGGACCTGACGGACAACGTGAACTCCATGGCCTCGAACCTGACGGGCCAAGTGCGCAACATCGCTGAAGTCACCACGGCCGTGGCCAACGGCGACTTGTCCAAGAAGATCACGGTGGACGTAAAGGGCGAGATTCTCGAGTTGAAGAACACGATCAACACGATGGTGGACCAGCTCAACGGGTTCGCCTCGGAAGTAACGCGGGTGGCGCGTGAGGTTGGCACCGAGGGCAAACTGGGCGGCCAGGCGGCCGTGCCCGGCGTGGCGGGAACGTGGAAAGATCTCACCGACTCCGTTAACGCGATGGCAACGAATCTGACCTCGCAGGTCCGGAACATTGCCGACGTGACGACCGCCGTGGCCAACGGCGACTTGTCCTCGAAGATCACGGTCGAGGTGAAGGGCGAAATTCTCGCCTTGAAAAACACCATCAACACGATGGTAGACCAGCTTAACGCCTTCGCCGGAGAAGTCAGCCGCGTGGCGCGCGAGGTCGGCACGGAAGGCAAGCTCGGCGGCCAGGCGGAAGTGGAGGGCGTGGCCGGCACCTGGAAGGATCTCACGGACAATGTGAATTCTATGGCCAACAACCTGACCAGCCAGGTCCGCAACATCGCCGAGGTGACCATCGCCGTGGCGAACGGCGATTTATCCAAAAAAATCACGGTGGATGTGCGCGGCGAGATTTTGGAGTTGAAGGAGACCATCAATACGATGGTGGACCAGCTCCGGGCGTTCTCGGTGGAAGTCAGCCGCGTGGCGCGCGAGGTCGGCACCGAGGGGAAGCTCGGGGGCCAGGCTCAGGTTCCCGGCGTGGCGGGGACCTGGAAGGATCTCACGGACAACGTGAACTCCATGGCCTCGAACCTCACCGGCCAGGTCCGCAACATCGCCGACGTGGCCACGGCCATCGCGCGCGGCGATCTCAACCGCAAGATCACGGTGGATGTGCAGGGGGAGATTTTGCAGCTCAAGGAAACCATGAACACCATGGTGGAACAGCTTGGAGCCTTCGCCTCGGAAGTGACGCGCGTGGCGCGCGAAGTCGGCACCGAGGGCAAGCTGGGCGGCCAGGCGGCCGTGCCGGGGGTGGCGGGCACCTGGAAGGATCTCACCGACAACGTGAATTCGATGGCCTCGAACCTCACCGGGCAGGTCCGCAACATCGCCGACGTGACCATTGCGGTGGCGAACGGCGACCTTTCCAAGAAGATCACCGTGGATGTGCGCGGAGAAATTTTGCAGCTCAAGGAAACCATCAACACGATGGTTGAGCAGTTGCGCTCGTTCGCGTCGGAGGTCACCCGGGTGGCGCGCGAAGTCGGCACGGAAGGGCGGCTGGGCGTGCAGGCCGTGGTGCCCGGCGTGGCGGGAACCTGGAAGGATCTCACCGACTCGGTCAACACCATGGGCGCCAATCTTACCGCACAGGTCCGCAACATCGCCGAAGTCACCACCGCCGTGGCGCGCGGCGATCTCAACCGCAAGATCACCGTGGATGTGAAAGGTGAAATTCTGGAGTTGAAGAACACGATCAACACGATGGTGGACCAGCTCAACTCGTTTGCCGGGGAAGTCACACGGGTGGCGCGCGAAGTCGGCACCGAGGGCAAGCTCGGCGGCCAGGCCCAGGTCGGCGGCGTGGGCGGCACGTGGAAGGATCTCACGGACAACGTGAACTTCATGGCCTCCAACCTCACCGAGCAGGTGCGCGGCATCGTGAAAGTGGTGACGGCCGTGGCCAACGGCAACCTGAGCCAGCGCCTCACCGTGCAGGCAAAAGGCGAGGTGGCCGCGCTGGCGGACACCATCAACAACATGACTGACACGCTGGCGATATTCGCCGAGCAGGTGACCAATGTGGCGCGCGAAGTCGGGGTGGATGGCCGGCTCGGCGGCCAGGCAAACGTCCCGGGGGCCGCCGGCACATGGAAGGATCTCACCGGCAATGTCAACCTCCTCGCCGCCAATCTCACCACACAGGTGCGCGCCATTGCCGAAGTCGCCACCGCCGTGACGAAAGGCGACCTCACCCGTTCCATTCAGGTGGAAACGCGGGGCGAGGTGGCTGAGTTGAAGGACAACATCAACACGATGATTTCCAACCTGCGCGAAACGACCGAGAGCAACCGGGCGCAGGACTGGCTCAAGACCAACCTCGCCAAATTCAGCGGCATGTTGCAGGGCCAGCGCGAGCTGAACACGGTGGGACGAATGTTGCTCACCGAACTGGCCCCGCTCGTCCATGCGCAACAGGGCACCATCTACCATCTTACCGGCGTCAACGAGGATTCCAAACTCAAGCTTCTCTCCAGCTATGCCCACAGCGGGGGCGCCAGACATGCTGAGAACATCAGCCTCGGGCAGGGCCTGGCGGGCCAGTGCGCGGTGGAAAAGAAGCGCATCCTGCTCTCCGACGTGCCTTCTGATTTCATCACCGTCTCCTCCAGTCTCGGCTCGGCCCGGAACGTCAGTATCATTGTGCTGCCGGTGCTCTTCGAGGGCCAGACCAAGGCGGTGATCGAGCTGGCCACGTTGCATCGGTTCACCGAGGTCAACCTCACCTTTCTCGACCTGCTGACCCAGAGCATCGGGGCCGTCTTCAACACCATTGAGGCGACGATGCGCACCGAAGGCCTGCTGACCCAGTCGCAGCAACTAACGGTTGAGTTGCAATCCCGTCAAAGCGAGCTCCAGCAAACCAATGAGGAACTCGGAATGAAGGCGAAGCTGCTCGCCGAACAGAACGCCGAAGTTGAGCGCAAAAACGCCGAGGTGGAGCAGGCCCGCCACGCCCTCGAGGAAAAAGCCGCCGAACTGGCGCTCACGTCAAAATACAAGTCCGAATTTCTGGCCAACATGTCCCATGAGTTGCGCACGCCCCTCAATTCCATTCTGATTCTCAGCCAGCAGCTCGCCGAAAACGCCCCGGCCAACCTGACGGACAAACAAATCGAGTTCTCCCGCAACATCAACTCATCCGGCTCCGACCTCCTTCACCTCATCAACGACATTCTGGACCTCTCAAAAATTGAGTCCGGCACCGTCACGGTCGAAGTGGAGAAGATCTCCTTTGCCAGCCTGTGCGAGAACATTGAGCGCAATTTCCGCCACGTGGCCGACGCCAAGAACCTGCCCTTTCAGGTGAAGTCCGCCGACGATCTGCCGCATTCGATGGACAGTGATCCCAAGCGTCTCCAGCAGATTCTTAAAAATCTGCTCTCCAACGCCGTCAAGTTCACCGCCCACGGCCATGTGGAGATGCGCGTCGGTTTCGCCAGCTCGGGCTGGAGTCCGGATCATCCGGTGCTGAGCAAGGCCCAGCAGGTGCTGGCGTTTGCCGTGGAAGACACGGGGATCGGCGTTGCGCCCGAGAAACAACGGCTTATTTTTGAGGCGTTCCAGCAGGCCGACGCCGGGACCTCGCGAAAATATGGCGGCACCGGCCTCGGCCTGGCCATCAGCCGCGAACTCGCCGTGCTGCTCGGCGGGGAAATCAAACTCGCCAGCGTGCATGGGCAGGGCAGCACTTTCACACTTTATCTCCCACTGCATTATTCCGGTCCCGACAGCGCGCGCACCTCGCCGCCGGTGACCGGCGATCCGGGGGAGAAGGCCCGGTCGCTCACCATCCTGCCCGTGGCACGCGAAGAACACATCGAGGACGACCGCAATGTGATCGCCAGCGATGACCCCGTGATGCTCATCATTGAGGATGACCCGCACTACGCCCGCATCCTGCTCGGTTTGGCGCGGGACAAGGGCTTCAAGGGAATCGTCGCCATGAAGGGCGCCGAGGGTCTGACACTCGCCCGGCAATTTCATCCCTCGGGCATTTCACTCGATATTTTCCTGCCCGACATGCTCGGCTGGACGGTGCTCAACCAGCTCAAGCTTGACCCGGCCACGCGGCACATCCCGGTGCAGATCATCACCCTGGAGGAGGAGCGCCAGCACGGTCTCGCGCACGGGGCATTTTCGTATCTCATCAAGGCGCCCACCACCGATGGCCTGGCGGCGGCGTTCGACCGTCTCAAGGACTTCACCTCCCCGCGCACCAAGCGGCTGCTGATCGTCGAGGACAATGACATTGAGCGGCAATCCATAGTCGAATTACTCGGCTACAGGGACATCGAGGTGGCGACCGCCTCCACCGGCGGCGAGGCCATGAAGTCGCTGCTCGACCAGTCATTCGACTGCGTGGTTCTGGACTTGCGCCTGCCCGACATGAGCGGTTTCGACCTGTTGGAAAAAATGCACGCCGAGGCGGCCCTGGCGGATGTGCCCGTGGTGGTGTTCACGGGCAAGGACCTGTCGGCGGACGAGCAAATTCGTCTCAAAAAGATGGCCAAGAGCATCGTCCTCAAGGACGTGCGGTCCCCCGAGCGGTTGTTTGATGAGACCGCGCTGTTCCTGCATCGCGTCATCACCGACCTGCCGGCGGAGAAGCAGAACATGCTCGAACAACTCCACGGCTCCAAGGAAGTCCTGCGCGGCCGGAAAGTACTCGTGGTGGATGACGACGCACGCAACATCTTTGCCCTGACCTCGCTGCTGGAGAACCATGAAGTGGACGTGATCAGCGCCACCAATGGCCGCACGGCCATTGACCTGATCCGCCAAACGCCGGATTTGAGCATGGTGCTCATGGATATTATGATGCCTGAAATGGATGGCTATGAGACAATGCGCGAAATCCGCCAGGCCCCCGAATACCGAACCCTTCCGATTCTCGCCCTCACCGCGAAAGCGATGAAGGGTGACCGCGAAAAATGCCTGGATGCCGGCGCGAGCGACTATATTGCCAAGCCGGTGAACACCGACCAACTTCTCTCGCTGATGCGCGTGTGGCTGTACCGCTAAAATGAGTACTGACTTTCATTCAGGCCCGGTGAACGGCCAGGCGAATGGTCCCCCTGCCCAGCTTGGCGCCGAACTGGCGACCGCGGTGTCCAGCGGCGATGAGGTCCGGGCCAACATCCTCATTGTGGACGACGAGCCGAGAAATCTGAACGTGCTCGAAGCCATTCTGAACGACCCTGGCTACCGGCTGGTGCGAGCCGGGTCGGCCGACCAAGCGTTGCTCGCACTGGTGGCCGAGGAATTTGCCCTGCTCATTTTGGATATTCGCATGCCCGGCATGAGCGGCTTCGAACTGGCGCAAGTGATCAAGGAGCGGAAAAAAACCGCACGGGTGCCGATCATCTTCCTGACCGCCTATTACAACGAGGATCAGCATATGCTCGAAGGCTACGGGACGGGCGCGGTGGACTATCTCCATAAGCCGGTCAATGCGACCATCCTGCGTTCCAAGGTGGCCGTCTTCGCCCAACTGTACCGGAAGAACCGCGAGAGCGCCCTGGCGAACCGGGCCCTGCTGGCCGAAATCACGCAGCGCCGTCGGGCCGAGGAGGCACTTCGCGCCTTGAACGAAACGCTTGACGCCCGAGTCATCGAACGCTCGGAGGCCCTGCGCGTGGCCAAGGAGGCGGCGGAGGCCGCGAACAGCAGCAAGGACCGATTTCTCGCCATGCTGAGCCACGAATTGCGCACGCCGCTCACGCCCGCGCTGATGGTGGCGGAGACCCTGCATCAGGACGCCCGGTTGTCAGCCGAAGTCCGGGAACAGATCGGCATCATCAAGCGGAACATTGATTTGGAAGCGAGGCTGCTGGATGACCTGCTGGACATGACCGCCATTTCCAAGGGAAAACTGCGGCTGCGTTCGGAACTCTGCGACGTCCATCTATTGATCGGCCTGGCCATCCAGATTGTACGGAATGCCGCTTCGAAAAAAGGAATTAAAATTGAATGTGAACTGACCGCCAGCCACTGCGGGCTCTGGGGTGATCCGCCCCGTTTCCAGCAGGTGTTATGGAATTTATTGCGCAATTCGGTGAAATTCACGCCGCGCGGCGGACGGATCATCACGCGCACCAGCAACCGGGTCGGCGAGGCCGGCCTGGCCTGGCTGGTCGTTGAAGTCAGCGATTCGGGCATCGGGATTGTCCCGGCGGCCTTGGAAAGGATTTTTCTGCCCTTCGCTCAAGAAGACACGGCCGCCAGCCATCCGCTGGGGGGCATTGGCCTCGGACTTACGATAGCCCGGGCCATTGTGGAAATGCATGGCGGCAGGATTTATGCCCAAAGCGACGGCGCCAATCGCGGCGCGACCTTCGTGGTCGAACTGCCGGCGGTCACCGCAGTCTCGCGCGACGACGCGGGGGTGGCCGCCATCTTCCCATCCGCAGTGGAAAACGGGCCCGCGAAACCTGCGGAGAATGAGATGCCGGGATTGGTGCGACGCATCCTCCTGGTCGAAGATCATCCCGCAACACTCCAGACGGTTTCGAACACGCTGCGACGCTGGGGGTGTCATGTGACCACCGCTGACAATGTCGCCGATGCCCTCAAGCTGGCGCTGGCCCATCCATTCGATCTGGTGATTTCCGATTTGGGTTTGCCTGATGGCACCGGCATCAAACTCATGGAACAATTGCGAGCAGAACATGGTCTGAGTGGAATCGCCTTGAGCGGCTACGGCATGGAGGAAGATATCGTTCGGTCCCGGGAAGCCGGCTTCGTTGCCCACCTGGTCAAGCCCATTCATCCGGCCGACCTTCGCAATTTAATCAAGGGCCTGTCCGGAAGAAACAACTCAACTTAATTCATGGCAAGTGATTTTGTTTGCAAATGTGGTTAAGGCAATGAATGAGTAGAAACCCGGTGGCCCGTCACCGAAAACCGCACCGTTCCTCAACGCATATTCGTGGTAAGGCAGCCTGAGGGAATTGCGCGATGCCATGGAGCGCGAGCTCATTCTGGCCCCCGGCTCGTGCCGGAGGATTTTCCGGCGGGACTTCGTGGACAGGTGGCCGTCCTCAGGAAAAACCTGGAAAGACTGCCCCGGCCCGGGTCGCCGATCTCCATAGAATAAATTGGAGGAAATGTTGAAAACCGGCAGGCCGGACAGCCCCGGGACGGCCGTTTCACCCGCAGCCCAGGGTGCGCGGAACAAATCAGGCCACTAGTCCCGGGTGGCATAGCAAACAGGGCGTGGTGATTTGCGCTTGCGGGGCGGGGCGGGCAAAACAATGCAATTTGCAAACATCTGTCAATGCCGCTTGCAAGGCCATTCCTCGTTCGCCCTCCGTCTCGGCGGTTTTTGCCACAAAACTCCCGCGTGTCGCTGGCATGAAAAAAGCTAATGTGTTTGTGTAACCGTTTTTCCGTTATCGGAAAACCAACAATCAAACCCAGTTTGTCTATGAAATTATTTGGACCAAGTTTAATGGCAACCGTGGCAGTTGGAACTTTGGCCATGGCTGCTGATGCGGATGCGCAAACCCCTCCAGCAGCCACTTTTCAGACACCGACCGTAGCCGCCCCAGTCGCCCCCCCATCCTATCAGAATGATTCGATTGCTTATCCCGACTATCAAGCGCAGGAACTGTCGGTGGACCTTTTCGGCGCGGCCACCACCGGCCACAGTCGTTATGACAATGGGGATTATCGCTGGCACCATGCCCACGGGGGCGGAGGTGCGGGAATAAATTACTTTTTCTGCAAATATGTCGGGGTGGGTGCGGACACTCTTACGGAGGGCTTGGATCCCTTCGTTTACAGTGCTTCGGGCAATTTGATCTGTCGTATACCCATTGGTGACACTGGCCTGGCACCCTGCGTTTTCGCCGGGGGCGGCTACCAGTTTCAGGATGACAGAGAGGGCTTCGGACAGGCGGGAGCGGGTTTGGAATTTCGCTTTGCTCGTCACCTGGGAGTTTTTGTGGATGGGCGTGGCGTTGTTCCCGGTGAACACCGGGATTATGCCCTGTTCCGTGGCGGCCTGCGCGTCAGTTTTTAAGCAGCCTGTTTTTCCCGGAAACCCATGAGAACGAGAATAAGCCGGGCGGTTGGTGGGTGTTTACTCCCGTTTGCCGGGTCCTTTTGTTTCTCAACAGTTTGTGTCCCAAGACCGCTGGTTATGGTCAATGATTGAGGGCGAACCGGTTGGCGCAGGGAATAATCTCGGCGGTCCAGGCGGCGGGGTGCAGAGACATTTCCAAACATGAATCAATATTCCACATTTCCCGCGGAAGGCCGGCGCCGCACGGTGATCGAGAATGTCTCGCCTGAGATTGATGGCGGAAATCCTTCCATTAAACGCACGGTGAATGAGCGGGTGATCGTGGAGGCGGACATATTTGCGGATGGCCATGACAGTTTGACCGCTGTTTTAAAATACCGGCAGGCACAGGAGAGGGAATGGCTGGAATCACCCATGGAATATCTTACCAACGACCGCTGGCGTGGATATTTTGTTGTCACCCGGACCGGCGATTTCATATACACCGTCGAGGCGTGGGTCAACCACTTTGAATCGTGGCGGAAAGATCTTAAGAAGAAACTGCCAACCGGACAAAATATTGCTGTTGATATACAAGTGGGTTCGTCGTTGGTTGAATCAACCGCCCGCCGGCTGACCGGGTTTGACGCCGAACGGCTCTGGCAATTGGCGGACGATTTGCGCAACGGCGCAAGTTCCACGGGCGGCAGCATCACGGAGCGCGCCCTGGACGACTCCGTGGCGGAATTGATGAACCGCCATGCTGATCGGTCCGATGCGACGACCCATCGAGAATTGAGAGTGACGGTGGACCGGGAACTGGCGCGATGCGGCGCGTGGTACGAATTATTCCCCCGCTCCTTTGGGCCGGAAGCTGGCAAGCACGGGACGTTGCGGGATTTGGATCCGCAACTGGAGCGCCTCGGTCGGATGGGTTTTGACATCTTGTATCTTCCCCCCGTCCATCCCATCGGCAAGTCCTTTCGCAAAGGCAAAAACAACCAAGTCACGGCCTTACCCTCCGATCCCGGAAGTCCCTGGGCCATTGGATCCCCTGAGGGCGGGCACAAGGCGATCCATCCCGAGCTGGGAACGCTAATGGATTTCGCCAGGCTTGTGACAAAAGCGCGCGAATATAAAATTGAAATTGCGCTGGATGTGGCGTTCCAATGTTCTGCGGATCATCCGTATGTCCGCGACCATCCGGAATGGTTCCGGCACCGGCCGGACGGCACCATCCAATACGCGGAAAATCCGCCGAAGGTCTACCAGGACATTGTGCCATTTGATTTCGAATGCAAAAATTGGCGCGAGTTATGGCTCGAGTTAAAGAGTGTGTTTGATTTTTGGATTGCCCAGGGAGTGCAAATCTTTCGGGTCGACAATCCCCATACAAAGAGTCTGCCTTTCTGGGGTTGGTGCATCGGGGAATTGAAAGAGGATAATCCCAATCTGATTTTTCTGGCGGAAGCATTCACGCGACCAAAGGTCATGTATGAGCTGGCCAAACTTGGCTTCTCCCAATCCTACAATTACTTTCCGTGGCGCAACACCAAGGAAGAACTGACCGGTTATTTTCAGGAGTTGGTTCGGGAGCCGGTGGTGGAGTTCTTCCGGCCGAACATTTGGCCGAACACGCCGGACATTTTGCCCAAATTCCTCCAGGAAGGAGGTCCAGCGGCTTTTGCCATCCGCTTTGTGCTGGCGGCCACACTGGGACCAAGTTACGGCATTTACGGCCCGGCGTTTGAAATCTGCGAGCATGTTTCCCGCGAGCCCGGCTCCGAGGAATACCTGAATTCCGAAAAGTACGAAATCAAGCATTGGGACCTGGCGGCGGCCCGGCCTTTGGAAAGTCTGATCACGCGGGTGAACCGGATTCGGCACGACGAGCCCGCGCTTCAAGCGAGTCATCATCTCGGCTTTCCATCGGTGGACAATGATCAAATCATCGCGTACAGCAAATCAACCGCGGACGGTCAGGACACGATTCTCACAATCGTCAACCTGAACCCTTATCACACCCAAAGCGGTTGGATCAATCTGCCTCTGGCGGACTTGGCAATTGATCCGCAAAGCCCCTACCAGATGCACGATCTGCTGGACGACACGCGCTACCAGTGGCAGGGCGAGAGAAATTACATCGAGTTGAATCCAGGAAAGGCCCCGGCCCACATCTTCCGCCTGCGGCGGCCCGTCCTCACCCGGGATGGATCGGTCAATTACCTTTGAAAACAAATGCGTACGGAAACTGAAATCATCAAGCGGTCGGTCGAAAAGAATGCCGGCCGGGCGAAATCCGGAAAAAATCCGCTGTGGTACAAAAGCGGGATCATTTACGAGCTGCATGTCCGGGCGTATTGCGATAGCAACAGCGATGGCACGGGTGATTTTCGCGGTTTGACCAGCAAGCTCGATTATTTGAACAATCTTGGGGTAACGGCGATCTGGCTGCTGCCATTTTATCCCTCCCCGCTCAAGGACGACGGCTACGACATCTCGGATTATTTCGGA
>CAZUBG010000012.1:0-53038 GCA_964618545.1 uncultured Bifidobacteriaceae bacterium
CCTTTCAGGATCAGTCCCTGGTCGCTTCGCGGGAGTTGACGCTCAAAGGCGTCGAGTTTTCGCCCGCGCAGTATTTGCTCCTGAAAAAGACCCTCGAACTGATGCAATACGATGACCGCAAAGCCCCGGTGCTCGCGACGGTGGGCCGGCTCTCCGCCCCGGCGATGGCGACCGCGAACCCGCCGGCGGCCCCGGTCGCGTCCAACGCGCGCATTTTGGAAAGCAGCAAGGATCTGACGGTCAAAAACGCGCACGCCGCCGTTTATCACGTCAAATATGTCAAACGCATATTGAGTTATAACGGCAAGGTGCGCGAGGCGGAGATTAAAGTGCCGTTCAACCCGGCGGTCGCCTCGGCCAGAATGATTCGTGGGGAGGTCATTTCCAAAACCGGCGACCGGCAGGAAATTTCCACCAATGAGGTCAATGTGATGGATGAGGCCTGGAACGCCTCGGCCCGGCGTTACACCGGCGGCAAGATTCTGGTGGCCAACCTGCCGGGCGTGGACATTGGCTCGACCATTGCCGTTGAATTTGAAGTCACTTACCGCAACATCCCCTTCCTGTCCGGCTTTGAAGGCTTTGAACTGCCGGACGCCATGGACAAAAAATCATTTGTTGTTTCCGCCCCCAACGGCCTCCGGATTCAGCGCCTCGTGAACGGGGCCCCGGGATTGATCAAGGAATCCTTCCAAACCAACCGTCTCACCCAACAATATCAGTGGCAGATTGAAAACGCGCCGGCCTTGCCCGCCGAACCGCAATTGCCGCCCGAATGGACCTATGGGGCCGGCGTCGGTTATTTCATCGGCGACGCCGCCGCCTATTACCAGGACTTGCACGACGCGTTGTTGAGCCGGTCAGGCAAAAACACCCAGGCCGCCGCACTGGCCCGGCAACTGACCGCCAAAACCGCCGGTCAACTTGAGGCGGTGCGCGTCCTGCGCGATTACGTGGCCACCTCCATCCGGGACGCCGGCCCCGTGTTTACCGACCTGCCCTTGTCCGAGCTGTCAGATGCCGACACCACCCTGGCCGACGGCTACGGACATGCGGCGGATCGCGCCATCCTGCTCCACGCCCTGCTCACCGCCGCCGGGTTCCGACCGGAATTCGTGCTCGCTTCCGGCCTGCCCCCGATCGCCGGCATTACCAATGTCACCGCCGTCCTGCCGTTGCCGCAGGATTTTTCCGCCGTCCTCGTGCGCGTCCCCGTCGCCGGGCAAACTTATTATCTCAATGACACCGATGAATACGCCCAGCTCGGGGCCACCGCCTGTGACGGCAAACTCGCCTATGTTCCGGCCCGCCGGGCGTTCGAGACCGTGCAGGCCGCCAAAAATTGCCAGAGCCGGACGGACACCGTCTACCGCCTGTCCCTGACGGACGACGGCACCACCCGGGTGCAGACCACTCGCTCCTATTACGGCGGCGATTTCGGGGAGAAACACCGCTTCTTCGCGGAACTCCCGCCGGAGGAACGGAACCGTTATTTTCAGGAAGCCGTTTCCGGCGTGGCCCAGGGCGCGCGCCCGGTGGGCCTTCTGGTCACCGATTTTGACCATTATCCCGGCACGGAACAATTCACCGTGGAGATTGACCACTACTGCGTCGTGGACGGCAAAAACATGTACTTCAACCTGCCCTTTATCCCGTCCCTCATGCCCCCCGGCGCGGATCAGCGCACGCTGCCCCTGTTCATTGACGGGACCATGGACAACACCGTCCGCACCGAAATCACCCTCGCCCCGGCCTTTCAGCACCTCATTATCACCCCGCCCCCCGGGCGGCTCACCCTGCCCGGCGGCAGCGAAAGCGCCCTGATCACCGAGACCAACGACCTCGGCAAATACATCATCAGCCACGAATTTATGATGAACCCGTCCATCGTCAGCCCCGCGAACTACCCCGCCATGCTGTACCTGGACTCTTTTCTGAGCCGAAAATCCTCCCGCGTCTTCCTACTCGAAAGCGAATAAACAGGAGAGAAAACCGGGATGAGGGCCGGCGTATCTCCCCTGGTGATGTGGCACGCCCGCACAGCCCAAGACAAAATAATCGTGGCAGCCGACGTCAGGGCGCGTTGCCCAAGTCCCGGAGCGCGGGTCTGTGACCCGCAGCGCGTTGAAAAGTGAAGAATAATCCGGTTTTCTGCTGCTCCCCGGAGGTAAGCATTGCCTTGTTTCTGACTTGGTCAACACGCCCGCCAGGAGGCTCTGAATCATCTGCCCGCGCCACCGAAAACCGCCATCATCCAAACACGGAGCCCCATCCTCCCCCGGGGCTGAAGGCCCGTCATATGACAGCCTGGGCTGAAGCGAGTCTGCGAGCGCAGGCCCGGGTAACCCCTCAAACATCAATTTCAAAATGCCAGCCCACGCCCTGTTCTTCGGCGACGCTCAAAATGCGCTCGCAGTTTTGCAAATCCTCGATCGCCGGCCGCGCTTCCGGTTGCGCCAGCAAAGCCCTCACCGTGGCCAGACCGTCCCGGGCCGAAAACTGCTGCAACGGTGGAAAATCCTGGTCGTCCGCCTCGCCGCCTTCGCTTTCCAGTAACTCCTCCGCCGCCTCCGGATCAACACTGTAAAACTCCGAAAGCGGGCGCACCCCCAGCTTCTCCGCGAGGTCATCCAGCGCCTCGATGTTGCGGGACAATTTCTTGCCATCCATCTCGACATCCAAACCCTCAATGTCTTTTTCCAATACAATGTAATGTGCCGATCCCATAAATGTGTGTGCTGCCAAAGTTTACCAATCTTCATCCGCGAACTGGCCGCCTCCCGCCACCGCCGCTCCAAGACCGGGATTGCACCCCGGACCCCAGCCACAGCTCGCTTGATGGCATGCCTCAATCATCTGTCTGGGATAAAACATGTCGCGGCCTCAACCTGGAATCAAGCGCCAACTGCCGTTTTCCCCGAACCATTCATTCCGCCCCCTCATCCCCATCCCTCTCATCCCTCCTCGAACATTCGCTTCTCCCATCATGTTCGATTGACCACGCGCCACCGCCGAGGGTGCCTCTGGATGTGGTTGGCGGTTTTCAGGCCGAAGACCATTTAGAGTGCGCCGACCTGTCCTGCACCTTGTAGGCATTTCCTGGTTTCCAAATCCGACGGCCGGGACGAGGCGGTTTCTTCGTACCGCAGACTTCCAAGTCTGCCGTATCGCGGGTTTCCCAACCCGCAGACCGTTCGCCAACCTGGCGCTCCCGACTCCCTGACAGACCCGCCGATTGCGAGATTGGCGAGACAGCTTGGTTGGGAAACCTGCGCCACCCCGCAAATCGGCCGGAGCGCGGCATTTATGCCGCTTCACCATCCGAAAGCCGGCCAGCCAATCGAATCGCCAGCACCCGCTCGCACGTTGAAGCGCACTGAAGTCCGCGCCCCGGGGGCAGGGCGTGGAAGCGCCCACCGCCTGTCGGGTTTTCAGGCGAAAGTTGACAAAACAATCTTCCGGTGCGAGTTTCAAACGTTGGTCGGCACTACGGTTTGTTTCTTCCGGGTCGTGCCAATGACGGTTCAGAAGGGTAACGAACGGTTGCCAGCTTAAATTCATAATCCGGCGCCCCCCATTCCCCCGGCGGATGGATGTATCCCATCCGTGGCTCTTTGACATAATAGATTGGCGCAACCCAACTCGGGTGACGACTCCCCACCGGAGCCTCAATGGCAAATCTGCGTAACGGCGTCTCTGGCATGCACCGCACCATAATCCCCGTCCCATTGCGCCTTGGTAGTCTCGGTCCCGCCTAACTAATTAACGCTATTCAGAAAAAAAATATTGTTGGGCCGGGTGAGTGGCATCCAACCCAATCCAACCTTTCACATAGGCGGCGAAATGTCCGCATCGCCACCTGTGGCCCGACCCCAGAGGGCTGTCGTGATGGCAGGCCGGATCCCTTGACCCGGCGTCCGGCGTCAACCCCGGTCAAACCTTTGGGAGGCCAAATACTGGAAGCGTTCCTTGATGAGTTGAAAAACGACTGAACGACTTGATCTTTGATTTTTTCCACCCGTCCGTCCTTCAAAGCCGGTCAAACCAGGTCAAACCAAATCCAACCCTTCAATCAAGCCAGTGGGCCGGAGCGCTGGCAGCCATCCACCCGGGCTAAAGCCTTGAACCGGTTGCCTTTATATCGGCTTTCACCTCCCGTTGACCGGTGGTAAAGGTCAAACCCGGTCAAACCAAGTCAAACCACGAAAATAAGCCCGTCCCAATCATGCTGAGCAATTCTAAACCACAACCATAAGAGTCGTCATTACCCCTGGCCGGTCCGTCGGGAGACCGGTTGGCATCCCAAACTCATCCCAACATCCCCCAAAAACCAGAACATCTTTATCTATTGGGATTGGCCGCCAGGCATCATGGCCGGCTCGTGACCTTCGACGAAAAAATCCCGCTTTCCGCCGTCAGCCAAGCCCGGGGCGAAAATCTCTGCCTCGCCTGACTTTCACCGGGGAACATTACGGCCCAAGCGGCGCCGTCACCCCGCCCAACCTCACTTGGCCACACTGTTCGTCGCATGCTTCTTAAACGCCGACCGCAACAGCCAGTGACGCTTCAGGCCCTGGATCAAATCGTCCGTGTCAGTAATGGTTTTCGAGATGCCAATCAGCATGTTCGGATCGGCCTGCACCTGGGCGTTCAGGTTGCTGGTGATGTCGGCCACATGATCCAGCGTCTGCCCGATGCTGACCACCAGCGTGTTCAAATTCGTGTCCGTATTGACGAGCAGCGAATTGACATTCGTCAGCACCCCCGTCAACTGGCCGGAGCCGTTGGTGCCCAGCGCCCACAGCCCCATCCCGCCGGGTTCGCGCAGCAGCGCCGTCAGCGCCACCACATTCGGCATGGCCGGACGCACCTCCGCCACCGTGGCGTTCAGGTTCGACGTCAGATTGGCCGAGTTGTTCAGGATGCGGTTCAGTTGATTCGTCAGGGCGAAGAAGTTGGGCAGCGCGTCCTGCACCTGCGCCACCACCTGCGCCAGCCGGTCGCCCACCCCAATGGGTTCCACCGGTTGCAGCCAGGCGGAATCCTTGTCCGGGGTGAAGTTGATGTACCGGTGCCAGCGTTCGTGCCAGGAACAGACAATCCGGTTGCGGACGATCGTGTTGTCATAGACGCAGATCGTGTTCGAGGGCGCCGGCAGATCGCTGATCCGGACCAGGTTGGAAACGGTCGCCCAGGTGCAGAGGTTTGCCATGCTCTGCAGGTTGGTCGCGTTCAGCATGGTATATGCCTTGTAAACAATGTTGGTGTTCGCATCAAAGACATCCTGGGCGAGCTGCCAGTGGTTGGTGGTCTCCGCCACGAGTTTTTCCACCTCCGGGATGGTCTTGTCAAACACCGGCTGCGTCACGCACAGGGCGTAGCCATTGGTGCCGCGCGTGATTTCCAACTGCCGCTGGTTCAGGAAACCGGGGGAATTGATGATGACCACCGAGCCATGCTGCCAGATGTAGCGGAAATACGGATCGCGGATTTCAAATTCCAAACGCACATTGTGCGCGTCGCCCGGCGGCGTGGGCGCCACCAGGGTGATGTTGCCGACCGGAAAGCCCATCATCACGATGGGATCCCCCACATTCAGGCCCGTTGAACTCTGCACGAACGTGTGGAATTTCGCCTTGATGACAAACCAGCCCCGGGTCTCCGCCGTGTGGTACAGATAATAGCCAAAGCCGGACAACAGCAGCACCGTGGCCAGAAACACAAACCAGCCCACCAGCCGTTCCATGCGGCTCAGCCGCGTGCGCAATTGCGGGGTTAAATCTTGCATATGGTATGTTGGTTGAATTTAAATCTCCGGCGGGGCGGCCAGCAGTTCCTGGAGCGCCGGATCGGGGCTCCCGGCCAGTTCCGCCCACGCCCCGAGCGGAATCAATTGTTTGTCCCTCAGCAGGGCGAAGCGGCGGTCCGCGCTTTTCCAGTAAGCCAATTCCTCCGTCGTCACCACCAGCGTCACCGGCCGCCCCCCCAACTGCTCATGGCCGCGCGAAAGCTGATCCAAAAACTGCAGCCACCACTGCCGGTGCCGGGGTCCCAGTCCGCCCAGGGGATGGTCGCACAGCAGCAGATGCGGTTTCAGCACCAGCGCCCGCGCCAGCGCGGTGCGCAGGTGCCAGTCCCGGCTCACCTGGGCCGGCAGGGCGTTCGCCAGCGGCGTCAGCTCAAAGAACTCCAGCAGCCCGCGCAGGTCGCGCTCCGCCTCCCCCGCCGCCAGGTTGCCATGATAACGCAGGGGCAGCGCAATGTTCTCCGCCAGGGTCAACTGGCTGAACAACTGGCCGGTGGCAAACACCAGCCCCACCCGCAGGCGGTCCGGCAGTTCCGCCTCGCCAAATTCCCGCGCCTCCCGCCCCCACAGCCGGCAGCTTCCCGTCACCGGCGGCAGCAGGCCGGCGGCCGTCATCAGCAGGTCCGTTTTGCCGGAGTGCTGCCGGCCGGCCACCACCCAGAACTCCCCCGGGGCCACCGTCCAGTTCACGTTCTCCAACACCGGCCGGGTGATGTCCCGCAGGGCGCTCACGGTCACCCCCTGCATCTCGATGGCGGCGGAAGGTTCGTTCGAATTCATGACAGGAGATACACCACAATAAAACCCGCATCAATCAGCACGCACACCATCACCCCCTGCGTCACCGCCCGCACCGCCACCCGCGATACATCCTCCAGCCGCAACGGCTGCGCCAGCCCGTGATAACACGCCACCATCGCAATGCAAAAGCCGAACACCGTGGTTTTCAGCGCCAGCAGCACAAAGTCCAGCCAGCTCAGCGCCTCCGCCAGTTGATGATAATAGTCGCTCGGCGTCAGCGCCACCCCCTGCAAAAAGGCGCACAAATAACCGCTCGCCAGCGCGCCGATGATCAGGTACACCGTCAGCGAAAACATCCCCGCCATCATTCCGATCACCCGCGGCACAATCAGGTAATGCACCGGGTCAATCCCCAGCGCCTCCAGCGCCTCCACTTCGCCCAGCGCCCGCGCCGTCCCCAGTTCGATCACCTGCGCCGTCCCCACCCGGGCCAGCAGCAGCATCGCCGTCAATAGCGGACCCAGCTCCCGCACCACCACAATCACCATGGTCGAGCCCAGGTAATTGATCGCCCCCACCTTCGCCAGCGCCGATACCGTCTGCCCCACCACCAGAAACCCCAGCCCCAGCGCCAGAAAGACAAACATTGGCAGCAGCGCCACCCCCGACCGGTTGATTTCCTGCCGGACCCGCGGATGCACCACCCGCCCCGCCACCCGATATTTCCGCAGCAAAACCCCCAGCGTGATCAGGGCAAACGCCCCGAGCCCCTGCAGCGTCAGCAAAAACAGAAATAACTTCCGCCCCAAAACATCCGTAAAGGATTTGGGCAGGGGAATGCCGTGAAATTCTTGGGCATCCGCAAATTCCAGGGCCTTGACCAGGTTTTTCTGCACCGGCACAGCTTAATCAGTATCCGCTGCGGGGCCAAATGGAAATTCAGGCACGCTTCGGCGATTTTACCAAATCCGGCCCTCCGCGTGAAAAACTGCGCAAAAAGATTACGAACCGCACGGGCCTTTGAGCAGAAATTGCGCACTTCCCGGTCAGAAACCCCGATTGGCGTGCGGTTTGAACTGGCATAATCAATGCTTATTAAATTTCGAATCCTGGCTTGATGTTGTGTCATCGGCCGGGTCAGTCAAACCAAACTATAAAATTCAACCATAACCGGAGACCTCAATGAAAATGAATCAACTTGTAACTGCCTGCGGCCTGGCCGTCGCGCTTTTGTGCAGCGGCGGGACTGTCATCGCCCAAAATAATGGCGGCGGTGGCGGTGGTGGTGGCGGACGCGGCATGCGCGGTGGCGTGCTGACTCAGGATCAGAATCAGCAGATTCGCGACGCCGTGACGGCCGAGCCGGAATTCGCCGCCTTGAACACCAAACTCGCAGCCGCCCAAAAGGCGGCGGTGGATGCCGCCCTCGCCCCGGACGCGACCGACGCCTCCATTCGCGCCAAAGTCGCCGCCGTGGCGGCCATCCAGACGGACATTGCCGTTTTGCGTTACACCAAGGCCGTGAAGCCCGTGGTGTCAACGATCACCGCCGACCAGAAGACCCAAATTGATGCCGCACCGGCCATGACTTATGGTCAGTTCTTCGGCGGTTTCGGTGGCTTTGGCGGCCGGCGTCCCGGTGGTGGTGGTGGCGGGGCAGGCGGCGCTGGCGGCGGCGCGGGAAATTAATCAATCGTTCAATTTCGATCACGCAGGGACGGCATTCCGCCGTCCCTGTTTTTTTTGACCGGTTCTCAGCGCTGCAGGGTCACCGCCATCAGACCGATGACGACCTCGTTGGCCAGCGTATGCACGGTAAGGGACTGCAATTCTTTTGCCGGATCCAGCGCCAGTTCCAGCACGGTGGCCGCGCCGCCCGGCACTTTCCCGCCCTTGCCTTTGAAGGTCGCCGGGTCCGGCAACCGCACCCGGCCGGTCTTCAAATCCACGCGCGGCGGGATCGGTCCGGGCCGGCGGAAGGCATAATCATCAGTGAAATAATCCTGTTCAATCGGCCACCAATTCGTCGGATTGCGCAGCGCCAGACGATTTGTGGACCCATCCGTGTAAGTCACAATCACTTCGCCGTTGTCAAACTGACTTTGCATTGGGTTCGACGAACCGGCCATGAGCAGAAAACCATGGGCGGCGTGACCGGTCAATGGCACGGAAACCGTCCTCGGGTAATTATCCCACTGCGAGGTGTACGCGATGTTCTTCGCACCCGGTTCGCCGGGCGTCGCGAAGGGGATGCCGTCCGGCAACCGAAAGTTCCCGCCCTCCCGCGCCGCCACCGCGCGCAAACCGGAGTCGTCCACGTCCGCTTCCGCCCCAATGTCGCACCAACCGCCGATGCCCTGCTTGGGCAGGGCCAGTGAACAAAAGGGCGAACGCGGCGTGCGGTATTCATTCTGGAATATTTGGGCCACCTGATCGTTGAAAACGCTGCTCAGGCTGACCGTTTCAAACTTCGCCCCCGCCGGTACGGTGGCCCGCCAGTCAAACGCGGCCGGAGCCGGGGCCGCCGGGCGGATTTCCACGGCCACCGGCTGCCACCAGCCCAAATTCCCCTGATGCACCCGCGCAAACACCGTGCGTTGCCCCACCGTCCCGGTGGCTTGCGCGCGGAGGGACACATCATCGGTCACAAGCTGGCTCAGCGCGCCTTGCGGATCGGAGACCATCACCAATTTGGTCGCGCCGAACGTCACCGTCAGTGGGCCGCCCTGCGCCACCACGGTGGCGGCGGGTGCGGCGGCGGGAACCTCGCCCGCCCATAGGATGACCACCTCCTGACGCGTCCCCGCTGCGCTCGTGATCTCAATGCGCGGCACGCCAATGCAATCCGGCACCATCTGCCAGTTGGCCGGCTGACCGTTGACGGTCACCCGGGACACCCCGTCGCGCAGGGCCGGGAGTTGCAGGCGCAGGCCCAAGGGCCGGGGAAAAGCGGCCTCCACCGTGTACGTTTCCGTGAGTCCCTCGCGGTGAAAGTCCAGGCTGACGTCCGGATGCCGGAGGCGGGCGCGGTTCCATTCCGCCGGCCAGCCGGGAATGATTTTCAATTCGCCGTTGAGCGCATCAGGGTGTACCCCGAACAAACCCTCCACCAGCGACCGGGAAACCGAGCCGCACGCGTCGCCGAAATCCCGCTGGGACTCGCCGCGGGCCGCGTCAAAATACGTCATGCAGCCCAGATTGCCGGGACACAAGCCCAGGTACATGCTGTCCATCAGGCAGCCCTTGAACGTGCGATACGCTGGCTCCGGGCGGTTGGCCTCCCAATAGGCCAGCGAGGTGTGCGCGACTTCCGCCATCACCACATTGTTCAGCGACCACAGATACGGCATCCAACTGGTTTCCGGCAGCGTGAAAAGTTGTTCGTCCGGCACATTCGGTCCGTGAATCGGGATGTGGGCAATCTGCGTGTCCACAAAGCGCGTCATCTGCCAGGCCTCGAACGGCGTGGCCGCTTCGGCATCCACCGTGTGGTACAGCGTCCACAACCCGGCGCTGGGATGCGGCAATTGCAATCCCAGGTAATCCTTGTACTCCGCATACCAGCCCAGCCCCGGCAGCCAGAGATTCCGCCGCATGCCCCTGGCGATCAGATCCGCCTCCTGCTCATACGGTGCGGGATCCTTTTGGATCAACCGGGCCACCCGGGCGGCCATTTTATTCTGCCAGTAATTATACGCCGTGGCGTGGGTCACCCCGCCCCCTTCATACTGCATGTTGTCGCTCGCCCAGATGCAGCAGTAGGCCTCGTAGAGCGGCAGTTTCTCCGGGCCGTATTCCCGGCGGAACAGCCGCCGCTCCCAGGCCAGATGCCGCTCAATCACCGGCCATTCCTGGCGGGCATAATCCAAATCCCCTGTCCACAGCAGGTGGAGAAAAAAAGCGTTCACCCCAACCAGGTTCATGTCGTAATGCGTTTTGGTCAGATCCCCGTTGGAATGCAGCGCCGCCTCGCTGCGGGCCAGGTTGGATTGCTCGTCCGCCGGGGGCAGCGCCTCCGGGATGGGCTGCGTGTTTTGCTGCCTGGCAAAGCCGGCAAAATGCGCCGCCGTCCGCTCCGGCCAGCCCAGTTCGTCCCCCGTGTACGACCCGCGCCAGCCCAGCAGCCGCGTGCGCCACGCCACCGCCCCGTGCATGAACGACTGCTGTTTCGCATCCCACACCGCATCGCCCGCCACGCACAACGCCGCCGCCGCCGCATTGATAAACGGATCGGGCGTTTCCACCTGCACCCGCTCCGCAATCACCCGGCGATGCGCTTCCGCCAGCGTGAATTGCCGGGCCAGATCCAGCACCGGCCCGGCGGCCGGCCGGTTGGTGTCCATATCCGACGACGATTTCGCGGACGGATAATCCGGTCCACCCACCACCGCCGCTTCGGACAAAGGCTGCACCGACAAATAAACCGCCCCCGACGGTGGAACGTCAAAGCGACCCGTCACCACCGGCAGTTCCGCCGGCTGCCCGGCCGAAGCCAGCAGGGCCGCCGGAGAGGCCCATTGGCGGGCATCCGCCACCGCCAGCGTCGCCCCCGGCGGCAGGATGCCGAACAGCGTCGCGGACTTGTGCGTCAGCGTAAACGTATTGGTGGCCAGATGAAACACGTTGTCCCGGCATTGCTCGGCCCGCAGTTGAAAAAACTGCGTCACCGGCTCGCGCTCACAGCCAATGTCACCGTCGCGCGAACCGCGCACCCCGCTCGCCCCGCCATACGCGCACATCAACGGGAGCGGCGCAGCCCCGGACCACTCCAGCCGCACGAGGCCGCCCTTGACCGTCGCCAGCGGCAGGAACGTCAGCGTCAGCGTACCGTCGCCGAGCAACGCATCGCGAATCGTGTAGATCAACGAGCCCGGCCGGTAGCAGGCGATGATTTGTTGCGCGTCCGACAACCACTTCGCCCCGGCGGACGTTTGAATTCCGAACCGCAGATTCCCCCCGCGCCCCGGCAGATAGAACGAAAACTCCGGGCGGTCTCCGCCGTCAATCCGGAACGAAGAATTGAGGCAGTACAGGGGCCGGTTGAAAAACTCCGCCCCGTTGGTGATCACAAAATCCGTCCCCTGCGGCCAGTAACGCAACGGCCGCGCGGTGTTGTCCTCCAGCACCGGCCCCCCGCGCAGACTGGTGTCCGACGGCACCCGGACGGCGTTGTTTTTGGCTTTCTGGGCCGGCACCGAGAGCACCCCCATCAGCAAAACCGCCAGCATCACAATTTTTTTCATTCGTTGGGAATTCAAGATAATCTCTGTGAATAATACCAGACGCCGCGAATCACCAGAGGTTTCGGTGGTTTTTTTGGCCCGCCGGGCGAAATTCAGCCGGAACAACAATAACGTTTGCCGTTACTATCGGTTGGCGTTATGTTCCATCGGGAAATGATCGAAAGCTTCGCCTGTGCGGAGACGGAACAAATATTCCGGGGATGGGCGTCGCGGCGGTTCCCGCCGGACATCCAGCGTACGGCGCGTCGGAAGCTGTTGCGACTGGAGGCCGCCACGCAACCGGGGGATTTGCGGGTGCCGCCGGGCAACCGGCTGGAACCGTTGAAAGGCGGGCGCGCCGGACAATACAGTATCCGCATCAACGACCAGTGGCGGATTTGTTTCCGCTGGGATGCGGGCGCGCATGACGTGGAAATTGTCGATTACCATTAGCCGATTATGAAAAGTAAATTGCTGGCCAATATCACACCGGGAGAAATCCTGGCGGAGGAATTTCTGAAGCCGATGGGTCTGAGCCAATATCGGCTGGCCAAAGACATCCACGTATCGGCTCGACGCCTCAATGAAATCGTAAAAGGCGAGCGCGCCATCACGGCGGACACGGCCTTGCGCTTGGGGCGCTACTTCAAGATGTCGGCCCAGTTCTGGTTGAACCTGCAATCGCATTATGATCTCGAGGTTGTGCGGGAGCGGCTGGGTGCAAAACTGGAGCAAGAAGTGAAAGAAATGGTGACGGCAGAATAACAAACCAAAATCAGAGAAAAGAGCTTTAACGCAAGCGACACCAATTGATTCGGATATCGTAATGGTCTTCTATGAACGCCATTGCCACTCCCGGCGCGCTTAAGAAATTCCGTCGCTCTCCGTGGCGATTTCAGCAAACGGTCGAATTGCCAGCGGTTAGCGACAGAGATAGGTTCGTTTCCACCATCATTGTGGCTATAGGTGGCCTTGCGTCGGCAACGCTTACGATTGACGAGATTTTCTTCAAAACTGAGCGGCTGACTGATCTTTGCCCGACGGGTGTCACCCTGGCACTTGACACTGCAATTATGGCCCTATCGGCGGCCGAGTTGTCCGCTTTACTAAAAGCGGCCTTTTGGGATGGCCCGGATTTTCTCTGTATTCCAACGCCGAAGCCTTTTGTTTTCCATGCGGACCACGACAATTGGATCACGTTTTACGCAAACTCTAAATCAAACCTCAGCCTGATCGTCGAACCGATGACCTGCAATGGATATAAGATAATCCATGATTGGCGGAGGAAACTCTGACCGCTGTTTGGGGTCACCGGTATTGGAGTGCAGGCCGTTTTCAGACCGTGGACGGGTAGCTTTGAAATGTTCGCGCTAATGAGTCATCGCTTTAAACGATGCTTCCTCATTTTTATCAATTCACCCTGGCAGCGCGAAGTGGGTTAACCTGCCCGGGCGATATGAATAGGTCCACCCTCGTACAACACCCGCGCGCCACGTCTCGCAGTGCGGCAGCCCCCTGCCGCTTTTACGGACAACCTTTCGACCATCCCGGCCATCCAGTCTGTCCAACCACCGGCGGATCCATTCCCCTTCTCCTCGGAGGAGAAGGCCGGGATGAGGGCGGGCAAATATTCTTCCCGCAGGGACTGGATTTTACCACCGATCCACAAGACCCGTGCAGGGCGCAGGAACTGTCGCCGCTTTTAGACGAGATCCCTCAGTACGGGATCGTCGAGTTCCAAAACACCTGTCCGTCCAGCCTCAATAACAACTGCCGGAGGCCACGCCGGGTTGCAACCAGTCAAACAATCGCTTGCGCTCAAGCGGCAAAACGCTAATGTCAATCCCAGCATCAGATTGATAATTGCTGTTCGCTCCATTAAATGAACTGCCCGCACTGCCAGAAAGAATTTCAGGATAATTATGCTGAAGCCAACTGCCCTTTTTGCGGCGGCTGGCTGCCCGAAAGGGAGCACCCCGTCGTGAAGCCGGACAAAACCTTGCCGGCAGTTAAATTTCAGACGGCCAAATTCTTCCTGTTTCTGCTGGGAGCGCCCATTCTAACCATGATCTCCGTCTGGCTTGATCACGCCGACAATGAACTGTATCCCGTCGCTGTTGGATTTTATGGCGGTGGGGTGGCGGGAATGGCGTGCGGAATCCTGCTTGGCCTGCGGTTCGGAAAAACATGGCCTGCGCGTGTATTGCTATGCCTGCTTTATTCCGCCGTCATGGGGGTCGTTTGCATCATGCTGTGTTTCGCTGGCTGCACCTTGGGTGGCTATCAATTCACCCTCCACTGATTTTATGACCGGGGAACCCACTCAACCTCCGCCACTTCCCCCGCCGGAAAAGAAAAAATCCCCGGCCCTCGCGCTGACGCTGGCATTTCTCCCGTCAGTCATGGTGCTGGGCACGTTGACCTGGCTCCGCTCCGGCAATGGAAACCTTCCGGCCTTCCCGCTGGCGCTGGAGTGCATCCTAAGCATGGTGTGCTGTCTAGCCTCCGCCTCCATGCTGTTTCAGCGCAAGACGGCACTAACCATCTGCGCAGGAATCTTGTTCCTGATTTTGAATGCGACCATTTCATCTCTCTTTGGCTGTGGCGTGGTTTTGAGCGGCCTGAACTTTAATTAGCCATGCCCGCCTCCCTTTCCTCCACCGCCTACGGCTGGCTCACGCTCGCGGGCATTTTCACGGGCATCGTCTACTGGTCGCGGCTGGCGCGGCGTGATGAGCGGCTCGTGCTGATTTACATCGCCGCCCTGGCCGGTGCCTTTCTCGGTGCCAAGCTTGTCTACCTCGGCGCGGAAGGCTGGCCGCACTGGCACGACCCGCACCGTTGGTGGGTTCTTGCCACCGGCAAATCCATCACCGGCGCGCTGCTCGGCGGTTATCTCGCCGTCGAAATCACCAAGCGCCTGCTCCGGTACCACGGCGTCACGGGCGATTGGTTTGCCGTCATCGTCCCGGTCGGCATCATGCTCGGCCGGATTGGCTGCATGATTCAAGGCTGCTGCCTCGGCCGGGTTTGCCCGGCGGATTGGTACACCATCAACGATGTGTACGGCGTCCCCCGCTGGCCGGCCTCGCAGGTGGAATTTCTGTTCAACGCCCTCATGCTCGGCGTGATCCTCCTGTTGCGCTGGGGCCGGATTGCGCCCGGACAGCTCTTTCATATTTACCTGATGGCCTACGGCATTTTCCGTTTCTTCCACGAATTTCTCCGCGACACCCCGCAAATCCTCGGGCCGCTCTCCGGTTATCAATTGGCCGCCCTTGCCGTCGCGGGCCTGGGCGCGGTCGGTTTTCGGCTGCGCCAGTCACCCACCCACCCACGACCCCAACCCTGAATTATGGAGTCCCCGCAAAAAGACTACGACTTTCTCGAATCCACCACCTGCCTCTGCCCGGAATGCTTCCAGACCGTGCCCGGCAAAATCGTGGCCCGCGCGGGCCGGGTTTTTCTCCGCAAGCACTGCCCCGTCCATGGGCGTCAGGAAGAATTATTGGAGGACAACGCCGCCTGGTTTATCCATCGCAACGAATTCAGCCGGCCGGGCTCGGCCAGCCAACTGCAAACCGCCGCGGTCAAGGGCTGTCCCTTAGACTGCGGCCTGTGTCCCGAACATGAACAGCACACCTGCATCGGCCTGATCGAGGTCAACACCGCCTGCGACATGTGCTGCCCCACCTGTTATGCGGAATCCGGCCCGGCGGGCGACCTGTCCCTGTCAACGATCCAGAGGATGATTGATTTCTATATCACCTCTGAATATGGCCAGGCGGAAATCCTGCAAATTTCCGGCGGCGAACCCACGCTCCACCCGCAGATTCGCGACATCCTGGACTACGCCCGCAGCACCTCCCTGGCCTATGTCATGCTCAACACCAACGGCCTGCGCCTCGCCGCCGACGAGCCCTTCGTCGAGGCCCTTGCTCGGATGGTGGGGAAGTTTGAAGTGTACTTGCAGTTCGACGGACTGGAGGCGCGCTCATCGCAGAAGCTGCGCGGCCGCGATTACCTGCCGGAGAAACTCCGCGCCGTGAAGCTGCTGGAAAAACACAACGTTCCCACCACCCTGGTCATGACCGTTCAGGCCGGGGAAAACGACGGACAGATCGGCGAGGTGCTGGCCTTCGCCATGCGCCACCGGAATATTCGCGGTGTCAATTTTCAACCCATGGCCTGGTTCGGCCGGCGACCCACCGCCACCCCGCCGCCCATCCGCGCCACCCTCACGGGCATCCTGCAACGAATCGAAACGCAGACCGCCGGGCTGATCCAGGCCTCCGATTTCGCCCCCCTGCCCTGCGATGTGGACCGCGTGGCCGTGAACTTTCTGTATCGCAAACAGGATGCCTATGTCCCCGTCACGCGCGGCATTGACCTGCGCCAGTATCTGCCCTGCATCCGCAACACCTTCGCCTTCCGCGCGGAGGAATTTATTTCCGCCACCCATGACGCCGGGGCCTGCTGCCAACTGCCGGTGAAATTTCTGCCGTCCTTCCTCCTCAAATCCAAGCCCGACCGCGTCCAATACATCAATGACAACCTCTTTCGCCTGAGCGTGGTGTCCTTCCTCGATGCCTGGAACTTCGACCTGAAAGCCATGCAGAAGGAATGTGTCCACTTCATTACTCCGGACTTGCACAAGATCCCCTTTTCCGCGTACAACCTGTTGCACCGTTCCAAATATGTCCATCACTACCACGCACCCCGTTAACTTCCTCGGCCGGCTGATCCAGGACCTGCACACCCTCCCCGGCTGGATGAGGCTGATTGTGACGCTCTGCACCCTCTCCGTGCTCACCGCCGTGGCCATCAACTTCCACCTCGCCCGGCGCGCCCATTCCGTCCGCCAGGTGCGGCCCGGCCTCGTCAAAACCGGCGCCATGCTGGCGTTCTTCGCCGTCATCTATGGGCTCATCCGGTTCCACGTCGGGGAGCGCGTTATCCCCGGCTTGGGAAATCCCCTGGCCATCACCGGCCTGCTGCTGGTGGTGCTCGGCGCGACGGTGAACATCCTCGGCCGGTTTTCCCTGGGCAAAAATTGGGGAAACCAGGTGATCATTTATCAAGACCATGAGCTCGTCACCACGGGCGCTTATCGTTTCGTCCGGCACCCCCTTTACGCCAGCCTCATCTGGATGTTTGTGGGGGCGTCCCTGGTCTTTCAGAACTGGGCCGCCCTGCTGGCCACCCTGCTCGTGTTTGTGCCCGCCATGGTTTACCGGGGCAAGCTCGAGGAAAAAGCCCTCAGCGCGCAATTCCCCAAGTACGCGGAATACCGCGACCGGACCGGCATGTTCCTGCCCCTCGCCATGGCGCCGGAAGTCGTGCAAATCCCGCGTCCGGCCTTTGCCTTTTGCCGGATTTCCCTGACCGTGCTGCTCTGGCTGGCCCTGGGCCTGAACAGCCTGCTGCTGGTGGACGCCGTGTTTGTCATTCTGGCCTTGTCTGTCGTGCTGAAAGTCCAGCGCTCCCCCATGATCCAGCTTTACCAACAGACCGTGCAGCGGATTTTCCCCACCGCGCATTACGTCTTTCTGGATGTTCCGGCCATGCGCTTTGCCCATGCCATGGGCGCGCTCATCGCCCTCGCCGTCATGGCCGCCATGCGGGTGGATCCGCAGACCGGCTGGGATTGTCTGGCCGCCTTCTGCCTCCTCAAGACCACCGCCGCCCTGGGCTTCTGCCCGGCCTCAAAACTATTCCTCTGCCTGCGCAAAGGCGGCTGCTGCGCCCTCACCAAAAACGCCCATTGTTAGCGGCTTCGACGTTTGGACCGCGGAAAGCCACCGAAAACCAGGTGGACTCCCCCTTGTCGGCCGTGTCCCCTGATCCGGCGTCGGTCGAGCGCACAGGAGACACCCGGTGAGGACACTGGCCATAAAGGATCCGTGACTCTTTGGTTTAACGCGCCTGTTTCCGCTTTTCCCCGGCCGTTTTCGTGCTTGCATCGTCCGTTCAAACCGGGCAAATAAGGATTCCATGAAATCGCAATTAGGGTCCGTCAAGAAATAGACTTTACAAGCTGACGCCGGAATTTTGACGGCTGGCCAGGCGCGAGCGAGGAGCATGGCCAAAGGGTTCTGTGACGGGCGAGCAACGCTGCCACCCGTCAAAAGAACCAGTCAGGTTGTAAAGGTTGTTTCTTGACGGACCCTTAGCACCCATGTAAAAATTAAACTGGATTAACGTAGTGTTCCAAGACATTGCACAATGACTTTGCTTTGGGATTTGAAGGCATTTTACCCAACTCAAAATGTTACAATGACGCCTGCATTACGAACGTTGTTTTTGCACAGGCCCTTAGCTCTGCTCGTGCTCCTCTGCTGGGCCTGCCATTGCGCCTCCGCCCAGGATTGGGCGCAGGCCATGCTCGCGAAGTCCCCGCGTCATGGCGAATGGGTCACCGTCACCAACGGCACCCGCGCCGTGCAATGCTGGGTCGTCTATCCGGAAGTCAAGGACAAGGCCACCGCCGTGCTGGTCATTCACGAAATCTTCGGCCTGAGCGATTGGGCGCGCGCGCTGACCGATGAAGTCGCGGCGGCCGGATATATCGCCATCGCCCCGGACCTGCTTTCCGGGGCCGGGCCCAAGGGCGGCGGCACCAGCGAACTGACCGGCCAGGAAATCGGCCGCGCCATTCAAAAACTGCCCCCCGATCAAATCACCGGCGACCTGAATGCCGCCGCCGATTATGTGAAGACCCTCCCGGCCGCCAACGGCAAACTGGTGGTGAGCGGATTTTGCTGGGGCGGCGGACAGTCCTTTCGCTTTGCTGCCAACCGCCCCGACCTGAAGGCGGCGTTTGTCTTTTACGGCACCCCGCCCTCCGCCGCCACCATGGCTGAAATCCAGTGCCCGGTTTATGGATTTTATGGCGGCAACGATGGCCGGGTGACCCTCACCGTCACCAATGCCCAGGCCCTGATGCAAAAGGCCGGCAAGACTTACGAGCCCGTCATTTACGACGGCGCCGGGCACGGCTTCATGCGCGGCGGCGAGCCGGAGTTTCCCAATGCGCGCGACGGTGACCGGAAAGCGCACGACCAGGCCTGGGAACGTTGGAAGGAGTTGCTGGAAAAAATCTGAACGCCCGATGCGGTGCCGGACCGGCCGCCTGGCGTTGCGGTTAAATCAGTGCCCCGCCTTCATCTGACCCTCTGCGGTTAAGCACGCCCCAATTCCGCCGTTGGCGGGGCGTGCGCAAAAAATTAATAAACCCGTCTTTCCCGGCAACACCCCTGGTCCTTGGGAAACCGCGCCCCCGTTCCGACTCCGGCGGACCCGGCGTCAACGGACTGCTTTTCGGATGACCACCGGCCCCGCCTTCACCACCGGTACCGGTTTGGGCACCGGCTCCGGCTCGGGTTTCGGCTCCGGCTTCGAGACCAGCTCCGGTTTCGCGGGCGTCCCCGGATTAAACGTGCGGTTGTCCAGCAACTGAATGCCCGGAGGCTCAAACCGGATGCGCCGTGATTTATAGAGCGCCCCCAGCGCCTGCTTGAACGCTTTCTTGCTGCAACCAAACTTCTGCCGGATGGCCTCCGGCGAACTGTCATCATCAAACGGCAGTTGGCCCCCGCCCTGCTCCAGCGCCCCGACGATTTGTTCCCGCAGCGGCAGCACCCGCTTGTAACCCGCCGGGTCCAGGCTCAGATCCAGCTTGCCGTTGGGCCGCACGGTGCGCACAAAACCCTGCACCCGCTGCCCGATCTCCAGCGGCGTGCCGAGCTGGTCACGGTACAGCAACCCCAGGCGCTCACTGTTCACAATCACATTATAGCCCGGCGGCGTCCGGCTCATGATCAACAGATCCACCGGCTGCCGCTCGCGATAAGTGTTCTCCCCGCCGCGCAAAAACCGCTCCAGGCGCGCGCTGGCCACAATGCGCTTGGACGTTTCATCCAGAATAACATGCACCGGCACAAGCTGCCCCGGACGCAAGGGCCCCTCATGCTCGCGAAACGGCAGGAGCAGATCCTTCGACAGACCCCAGTCCAGAAAAGCCCCCACCCGCGGATTCACACTCACCACCCTCAAACAGGCAAATTCGCCCACCATCACCTTGGGAATCTCCGTGGTGGCCACCAACCGGTCCTCGGAATCCAAATAAACAAAGACATCCAGCCGGTCGCCCGGCCCGACGTTGCGCGGAATGTACCGGCCCGGCAGGAGAATTTCCCCCAGTTCCCCGCCATTCAGATAAAGCCCGGGGGCCGCCGCCCGCACAATCGGAAGCGTACTGCGTCTGCCAATCATTGCCATGCCCGCCACTATAAACCCATTCGCCCCACGGTGTGAGCTAAATCGCCCGGACAACTAAGGCATCACGAAAAAATAACTTGAGCAATTATGGCGCGGGAATTTTGGCTGCTGGCCAGGCGCTCGCGAGGCGCATATCCGCAGGATCTGTAACGAGCGGGCAACGCCGCCGGCGGCCAAAAGAACCAGCCAGAATGCTCGAGTGGTTTTTTCGTGATGCCTAAGCCGCCCGGGCCCCAAACCAATTGGCCAGTCTCCGGATCAGCCGGGCCTCGTTTTTCCGCCTCAGTTCATGCTCCCAGATGCGCAGGACCCGCCAGCCCCGCCGGCGCAATTCGCGGTTCACCCGCCGGTCGCGGACCCGGTTCCTCGTGAGTTTGCGCCGCCAAAAAGCGCGGTTGCCCACCGGCAGCGTGCCATGACGGGGACAACCGTGCCAGAAACAGCCGTCCACAAACACCGCCACCCGCAACCCGCGGAAGATGAAATCAGGTTTGCCAAAAACCCGCTGCCGCCGGCGCCAGCCGGTGAACCCGTGGCGGCGAAACAACGCGGCCAGCGCCAGTTCCGTGGCGCGGTTGCCGTGCGAACGAATGCTCGCCATCACGGCGGACCGTTTGGTTTTGGAAAAGACGTCAACCATGCTTGACCGCCACGAAAGAGCACAGGCACCCGGGGAAATAAAGCGAAAAATCACTGGTGGAAATCACAATCCGGTCGTCCCGATTTGCGATGCTGAAATAATACGCCCCGCCAAACCACCCCGGCTCATTAGATTCTAAAAAAAAGACGGCTGACAGAATAAAAAAGAGTGCAATGTTATCAGGGTTGGTCGGCCATGGTTTGTTTTTTTAATGGCGGGCCGGTGAGTGATTGAGGAGGTTAACGGACGGTTGCCGGCATGTGTTAATGCCTCGGCGCCACCCAATCCCCCGGCGCACCTGTCCGCCATAGCCGCTGCGGCGGCGGATGATTCGATGCCATCCGTGGCTCTTTGACATCTTGTATCGGTGTGACGCGTGGCAAGTGACCCATCGCTGCCGCACCTGACTGGCTGTCAGCTTTTCGCCTTCACAAAAGGCCGAACAGAACAAAAAAGATCAAAAAGAATCGGAATGGATCACAAAAAAAATGCGTTCCGCGTCGGTCTCCCACCGGCGTCGGTCAAACCCAGTCAAACCTAATCCAACCCACCCCTCGCTCAGCCCTGCTTGAGCGCCGCCGCAGCAATGAATTTCCGGACGGTCTCCGTCACATGATCCGGACGGTAAGCCGCCCCCACGATCAACGGCTCGGGAGAGGGTTCCAAAGGCAGGATCTTCAACCGCGGCCCCACCATGCAGGCCAGACAGCCAGGCACCAAGGCGATTCCCCGTCCGGCCTCCACGGCGGCAATCAGACTGGTCACCCCTTCATGTTCCTCCGCAACCCGCGGTTTCCCGCCAATGGTGGCAAACAAATCCTCGATCTGCCGGTGGTAGTCTGGATAATCCGCACGGTCATAGGCAATCAACGGTTCCTTGGTGACGGCGGCCAGCGGGACCGTTTTCAGCCGGGCGAGCGGATGTCGGGGGGCCACCGCCACGCACAACGGATACCGGGCCAGATCCTCCAGGCGCAGGCCGCGCAGGTTCTTTTCCGGCGGACGCACCAGCAGGGCGACATCCAGTTTGCCCGCGCGCAATTGCGACAGCATTTCGCCGGTGGACAAGTCATGCAGCGCCACCCGCACCCCCGGGAATTCGTTTTGAAACGAGCGCAGTGCCTGCGGCAGAATCTGGACCGTCGGCGAGGGCGCATACCCCACCTGAATCTCCCCGCACAGGCCCACAGCCACCGCCCGGGCCGCCTGGACCGCCTCCGCCGCCCGCTGCAACACCGCGCGCGCCTCCGTCAAAAACACCCGGCCCGCCTCTGTCAACCGCACCGACTTGGCACTGCGCTGGAGCAGGAGAAAACCGATCTCCTCCTCCAGATCCCGAATCTGCCGGCTCAGGGCCGGTTGGGAAACATGCAGCCGGACGGCCGCGCGCGTGACATTTTCCGTCTCCGCCACGGCCACAAAATACCGCAGATGACGCAATTCCATGACCGGACGAGCATAGCTTGAAGTTATCGTCAGGCAAGAAACTTGATCTTTGGGGGTCCGCCCCAATTCAGCGTAAACTCTGGTCATGATGTTAATACGAAAAGCAAATGAACGGGGCCACGCCAATCACGGCTGGCTGGATACTTATCACACCTTCAGCTTTGCGGATTATCACGACCGCCGCTGGATGGGCTACCGCAGCCTGCGCGTCATCAATGACGATCTGGTCATGCCCGGCGAAGGCTTCGGCACCCACCCGCACCGGGACATGGAGATCATCACCTATGTCCTGAGCGGATCGCTGGCCCACCAGGATTCCATGGGCCATGGCCGGACCATCCGCGCCGGGGAATTCCAATACATGGCAGCCGGCACCGGCATCCAGCACAGCGAATTCAATCCGGCGAAGGACGAGGCCGTGCATCTGCTTCAAATCTGGATCATGCCTGACCAAAAAGGGGTGAAGCCCGCCTATGCCGAACGCTCCGCCCAAGCCAATCCGAAGGGGTGGCAGCTCATCACCAGCAAGACCGGTCGGGACCACTCCATGGCCATCAACCAGGACGCCGACCTGTGGCTGGCCAAACTGAACCCGCAACAGACCGTCCGACACCAACTCGGCACGGGCCGGCACGCCTGGCTCCATGTGGCCGAGGGTGAGGTGACGTTAAACGGCCAGCCCCTCGGCGGCGGTGACGCGGCTGCGGTGGACGAACCGTCCACCCTGAACTTGGTGGCCGTGAAACCCTCTCAGGTGCTGTTGTTCGACCTGAACTGATCCTCCGAAAACCATTTTCTCCCATGACTTTTGCACTCTCCCGGAAGATTGCCGGGGCACTTGACAAACCACAACCAACCTTAACTCAACACCAACCATAACCACCCAACACCATGAGCACTGTATCCGTCATTTACTTCTCCGGCAGCGGCCACACCACCAAACTCGCGGAAGCCGTCAACCAGGGCGCCGCCTCCGTGGCGGGCGTCACCACCCATCTCATCGCCATCAGTGGCGATGACATCGTCAAGGGCCGTTACAAAAACGACGCTGTCCTGGCCGCACTGGACGCCAGCGACGCCATCATTTTTGGCAGCCCGACTTATATGGGCGGGCCGGCCGCCCAATTCAAAGCCTTCGCCGACGCCACCGGCGAACGCTGGTATCGGAGCGCCTGGCGGGACAAAATCGGCGCGGGCTTTACGGTCTCCGGCGGCCCGAGCGGCGACAAGCTGAGCACGCTCCACTATTTCTTCACGCTGGCCATGCAGCACGGCATGATCTGGGCGGGGTTGACGGAAACCCCGATGAATGACAAGGGCATCAACCGTCTGAGCAGTTACAGCGGGGCGATGGCGCAGGCCGGCATGGAGGCCCCCGACATGGCCCCCAACGCGGCGGATAAACTGACCGGTGAAATTCTGGGCCGCCGCGTGGCGGAAGCCGCCAAACGCTGGCAGCCCAAAGCCTGATTTTACTGAATATACACCGCCACCAATCACCGCCCGGCGACGGCTCCCCGAGGGGGCCAAGGCCGGGCTTTTTAACGCCCAAACGGCTGTCGGCCACACTGCGGTTGGAAAAAATATATTCACACAGAGGTTTACAACGACGCTCAGATGAGTGCATGTTACCAGTGTCTCCGGAGAAACTATCATTCCGGGGCAACGGTAAAAACACTAAGAAAGACCAACCATCATGGGCGATAAATCACCCAAATCAACCAACAAAAAAGCGACTCAAAAACAAACCAAGAACCAGGCTGTGAGTTCCAAAAAGGCCACGGCCATGGCCGCCAAGTCGGCTGCCGGCAAGAAGAAGTAAGCCGGCGCTTGTGCCATTTCCGGCCCCCCCTGGTGCAGATCAGGGGGGCTGGATTGGCCGGGATTTACGGGCTGTATTGTCCTACCGCCCGTTGGCGACCCTGCTGAAGTGTCGAGTTGCCACCCTATTACCCTCCAGAAGCCCTCAGCCCCCCCCCTCGAATCGCAAACGCTTGTTCACACCCTGCAACAACACAGGCCAGCCAACCCGGGCCACGGTATGAATATGCACGGTTGACAGGGGAGTGAGTAAACCGTCCAAAATCGGCCGCAGCACGCGCCGAACACCGATAATCCGCCAGCCGGAAAATATATCAGGGGCACCCACTTCCTTGCCGCAGCACCCTGAACACCAGCCGAAATCTGGCATTTGAGGGGTAAATTCTGCCATCTTTTGGGTCGGCGGGATTGCCGGGCATGCCTTCAGAATATAATTTACAAGCACCACCCGGCGGGTGCATGTTAATCCTGCCTTCGGAGAACTAAAATTCCGAAGGGACAGTTAAACAAACTACCAAACAAACAAAGAAAGAGAAGACATTATGGGAGACAAATCACCCAAATCAATGAACAAGAAAGCCTCACAAAAACAAGCCCGGGCTCAGGCCGCAAACGCCCAAAAGGCCGCCGCCGCCGCCACCGCCGGATTAGCCGACGGTAAGAAGAAGTAAACCGGCTCTCGTGCCATTTCGGCTCCTCTGATACAGATTCGGGGAACCGGATTGGCACGAACTGATGGTTATTTACGCTCGCTTCACCACCAGCCAAAGGCGTATCGTGGAGCGCATGAAACTGCAGCAAGGCCAGATTTGGAAATGCGCCGGCGAATATGTGCGCATCGTGCATTTGGAACGCCTCGAAGTCGGCTACAAATCCTTCAAAAACCTCAAGACTCAGGAAGGCGTTCATCAGCACACCAGCAAAAAAGATTTCTGCCGCCTGCTCAAAGGCGCCATGCTGCTCTCATCGGATAAAAAAGTGACGGTGGATAAGTTGCCTCAGCCAGCCAAAACACCCAAGCCAACGGGGACCGTTTAAAAGGCCGCCACCGTTACGCGCTGACCCCCATTCCGGGCGGATTTCAGACAGGCATCCTGCACCACTTGGGTTTTCCAGGACCATTGAGGCCATTCCTCGTTGAGACCACCGGACCGGACCTGATTGGCAAAGTTGCGGAACATGTTCACATCCTGCGCCCGGGATGATCCCTGGTTCAAAATGGCCGACCCATCTTTGACCGGCACCAGCACGTCATTCAGCAGAAAGGAGGGCTCCTGCGGATTGGCCGGATGCACAAAATCATCCAGTCGCAGCCACCCCTTGGTTCCGCTAACATTAACCCAATGCTGGTTGGGAGCCAGAAATGAGCAGTAAAAACCGGCGGATGCGCCATCCGCGAAAAACAACTCGCCCGAAAATTCCAGCGGGCTGGAGTTTTTGCCATCCGTCAAAAGTATGCGCCCGGTGACTTCGCTCGGAGCCTGCCATTTCATCGCCCACAGGGCGAACCTCAGACAATACCAGCCCAGATCCCCCAGGCAACCCGCCGGTTCCAGCCCGGTGTGAATCCGAATGTTTTTCTGAAAAAATTCTCCGTAGCCATGAAAACTGAAAATGGACATGATCCGGCGGATTTGACCCGTGTTGACCCCGTCGTCCAGGACGGATCGCAGGTTTGACATTCGGAAATTATGCATGAACATGACGCCATCCATGAATTGAACGTGGTGTTCGCGGCAGGCGGCGAGCATGGATTCCAGTTCCTTCGCACTGGTGGCGCAGGGTTTTTCACACAGGACATGTTTTCCAGCCCGGGCGGCGCGGATCACCCACTGCGCCCGCAGCGCGGTCGGAAGTGGAATATAGACGGCCTCCACGTCCGGCGAGGCGATCAAAGCCTCGTAACTCCCGAAGGCTTGGGGCCGCACGGCGAAGGGCGCGGCGGCCTGACCTTCATTGATGTACTGTCCGCTGCGGGCGGCATCCCGGCTGGCCACGGCGGTCAGCACACAGTTTTCCGCCAGCCGGATGGCCTGCCAGTTTTTGCGGCCAATGCCGGCGGTGCCCAAAAATCCCCAACGCAATGTTGTCATAAGTCGTCTTGTTTTTTATTCCAATGCTTTTGCGGCTTCACGAACCCGTTCCAAAATCACCCCGGCCAGCAGCGGATCAGTGCCCACGGCGGGCGAAAACCAGACCAATTTGCCGTTCCGTTCCGTTGGATTCCGCCAGCCGGGCTGACCGGCGGCAAGTCGTTCCCGCACCAGTGGTTCAGGTTCGCCCAACAAAACCGGGATGTCCCCGACTACGTGCAAACCGTCACTGATGAAAAACGGCACCACCACCAGGTATTTGGTCCGAGCCAGGGAATAACAATCTGCGATCCGGGGCGATTCTTCCATAAAAATATCCTGTACCCCCGCGTATAAATTCATGGCACGGATTAATTCCGCCTGGCGCTCAATGGCCTTGCGCGAGCTGGCATTGCGCCCGGTGCCATGCCCGGCAATGAAGAGCGTGATGTCCCGGGGGCTCGGCGCGCGCGGAAATGGATGCTGTTGCACCACTTCCTTCGCCCGCGCCAGAATGACCCCGGTCATGGCATCGTGTGAACCCACGGGCGGGCAGTAATACCGGGTCTGTCCGGGCAAACGCAGGCGGGATTGCCCCGCAAAACCGAGTTCCCGGGGAATGATTTCCGAGCTGAAATAACCCTCGCTGATGAACAGCGGCACAATAAACACCCGGGGCGCGGTCAATTCCGCCAGAACCTGCTGGATATACGGTTCCTGTTTCCAAAAGGCTTCCCGCACCGTGGCGAACAGATCCCGGCGGCGCAGCTCGGCCGCATGTTGCCGGACCGGCAGCGCGGATTCGGCGTTCAGGGCCGTTCCATGGCCCAGAATCACCAATGCCGCGTCGAAATCGCTCTCACCGCTCATGTCCGCCCAGCTTGGCGCAAATTTTCCCCGCCCGCAAGCCGCCGGGGAAAGACGGCGCGCTGATTTTAAATCTATTTTTGAAACCTTTTGACCGAAATCGTGTCTTAAATCGAAGTTGCGAAGCTAATTATTAACATAACCATGAAGATTCACATCCAACTGACCACCCTGTTGTCTTCCCTTTTCGTCCTGGCCCTCACCGCCCCGGCTCAGGACGCCGTCGGGACGCTGCCGCCCGCCGCCACCAAAACCGGCGTGACCTATGATGGCGACCTCAAAGCCATCCTCGACCAGTCCTGCGCCAAATGCCACAGCGGAGACAAACCCAAGGCCAAACTGCATCTGGACACGCTCGCTGGGATTCTCAAGGGCAGCCGCAACGGCAAGGTGGTCATTGTGGGCGACAGCGCCAAAAGTTTGATCGTTCAGGCGGCGGCGCATGTGGCCGAGGATCATGACATCTGGATGCCCCCCGCCAAAGACGCCGCCAAATTCCCCCCCCTGAATGCCGGTCAGATTGGCCTGCTCCGCGCTTGGATTGACCAGGGGGCGAAATAAGTTCTGCGCTAACCGCCAAGATTCAGCAGACGGATCAAAGTTTCTTTGACCCGTCTGAATTCATCCATAGTCAACACCCCCAACCGGGTTTCAAAGCGGGCGAGTGAAATGGGTTGAATTTGTTGCAGATGGAAGATTCCGGGTCTCTTGAGAAATGGCTTCGGCACGTCAAGTTCCCAGCGATTGCCTCGCACAGCGGTGGTATGCGGGATGACAACGAGCAAAGCCAATTCGTCGTCTCCGGGATAATCACTCAAAATGAGCGCGGGCCGAACCTTTGCGGCCAAGCCGAAATCCACCCACCAGATTTCACCGGGTAGCGTTTTGTTCATCCTCAGCTTCCATGGCGTCAAGCATTTGGAACCGCTCTAGTGCCCGGTGGTCACACTCGGCCAGGGTCACAGCCTCATCCTCAGTCTCAATGAGGCAGCGCATGATTTCTCGGCGTGCTTCATGCGACAACTTCGGTATTTCAGAGATGATTTCTGCTCTGCTCATGTATTAACAGATACTCCGCAAATAATGCTCCGTCAACATTTTGCAACCGGCGACGTTAACCGCCAATCGGCAGCAGCACCGAGCGTTTTTGCGCGCGAAACTCCTGTTGGGCCTGCAACAACTCAACTTTGTGCTCATCGGAAATATCCGGCTGGCTGGCTTGTTGCAGGATTCCGGCGATCTGGCGGTCCAGATGCTCGTTGCGCAACCGCAGCATCACATCCGCCAGTTGCTGCTCGGGGTTCGGAATCTTGCGCTCCTCCGCCACCGCTTCGGTGATCAGCGTCCGCATTTCATCCGATTCGCAATCCCCCAGAAACGCGCCCAGGCTCTGCCAGGCCTGCCTGGCATGGACCGCCAGGTAGCGTTCCACCACGGATCGCACCAGCGGATGCGGCAGCCAGTTGGCATCCAGAAACTGCTGCGCCGGGGAGGCGAGTTCATCATGCCTCAACAATAATTTCAGCAGCCAGAATTCCTTGTCCGAAGGACGGGGTTGTTCCAATTCTTCAAAACTGACGTCTTCGGAAGGGGCTTCTGCCGCCGGGGTGGCCGCCGGGACTGCGGCAGGCCGCGCTTTGGCGATTTTCTTGAACTCAGCGCGCACGGACTCCGGCGTGACCCCCAGCCGCAGGGCGGTTTTCTGCGCGTATTTGTCCACCAACACCGCACTGCCGGTCTTTTGCACCGCCCCGGCCATGTCGCGCAAAATGACCAGCCGGCCTTTGTCCCCATTCACATCGTTTTGGAGGCACAGTCGGTTGAGGTAATAATCAAAAAAATCATCCGCCCCGGCAATCAATTGTTTAAAGGCCTCCCCGCCCTTGGCCTTGATGAAGCTGTCCGGATCGTCCGGGGCCGGCACCAGGGCCACGCGTACCGCCAGGCCCGAGGACAGTAAATGATCCAGGGAACGAACAGCCGCCTTTTGCCCGGCTTCATCGGAATCAAAGCACAGGACCACCTCCTCCACATAACGCTTGAGCAGGCGCGCATGTTGTTCGGTGAACGCCGTGCCCAACGGGGCCACGACGTTCTCCACGCCGGCCATGAAACAGGCGATCAAATCCAGTTGCCCCTCGCACACCACGGCCATCCCCGCATCCAGCAGCGGCCGCTTGGACTTGTGCAGGCCAAAAAACACCTTGCTCTTGGTGAAAATCGGCGTTTCCGGGGAATTGACATACTTCGCCGTTTTTTCATCACCCAACAGCACCCGGCCGCTGAAGCCAATCACCCGGCCCTGTTCATCCGCAATGGGAAAAATCAACCGGCCCCGAAAGCGATCGTAGTAATGGTCCGAGCCCTCCTTGCGGAGGATCAGCCCGGCCTGTTCCACCAGCGCCAGGGGATGACCCTTGCTTTTGGCCCAGTTCACCGTGTCGTCCCAGGCATCCGGAGCCGCCCCCAGTCGGAATAATTTCACGGCCTCGGCCGGCACGCCGCGCTTGACCAGATAATCCCGGGCCACCTGTCCGGCGGCCTCGCTCTCCAGCGCATTTTGCCAGCGCTGCGTGATTTGCTCGTGAACCTGGAGCAGTTGATCCTTGAGATGCCGCGATTGTTCCGCCACCGGATTCTGATCGTACTCCAACGGGATTTTCGCCCGTTCCGCCAGCCGCCGCAGCGCGTCCATGAAACCGATGTTTTCGTATTCCTTGACGAACGTGAAAACATCGCCGCCCTTGCCGCAGCCAAAGCAATGGAAAATTTGTTTCTGAGGGTTGACGTTGAAACTGGGGGTCTTCTCCTTGTGAAACGGGCAGAGGGCCTTGAAGGTGGCCCCCGCCTTCTTCAACGGGATGTAACCGCCGATGATCTCCACAATGTCGCTGGCGGCGCGGATGCGCTCGCGGGTTTCGGGGGTGATCAAGCCGGCCATGGCGGTCCAAACGGAACAGGGTGGTTACTGTGAATTGGCGGAGAGCCAGCGGCGGATGTCGTCCGCCTGCGGATTGGCCGGGTCCAGATCCAGCACTTTTATATAATGATCCCGTGCCTGGACGGTGTCATGCATTTTTTGGGCGTAAAGATTGGCCAGGGTCAGGTGCGCCTGAACATCCCCGGGATTGGTCGCCAGCACTTTTTTCAATTCATTGATGGCATCCGGCACACAGCCCGTCGCCTTGAGCGCCAGGGCGAAATTATAGCGCGCCTCCACCGAGTCGGGCTGGATCGCCAGCGCCATCTCGTACGCGCCCAGCGCCTGCCGGTGAATGCCCAGCCGGTACGATAAGACACCGAAGTTATACTGTGCCTCAAACCAGCTCGGGTCCAATTCCGCCGCCGTGCGATAGGCTTGCATGGCATCCATCCAGTGCGACCCCTGCTCGTAAATCCGCGCCTTGTTAAACGCCCCGGAAGCCGCCCGGCGGTCGCCGGCCCGGGGGCGGGCGGGCGCCAGATAACCATAACGGGCGAAGACGGGGACCGCCACTTTCGCCGGCCGCGCTGGTTCCGCCGCCGAACCCGGGGACGAAGCCCCGTTCATGTGGCTGTCCGCATCACTGTTCGCCGGCAAGGGGCCCGCCCCTCCATTCGCATACTTCTCGTCCAGCGGTTGCTCTGCGAACCAATGGGCGGGTTTGATTTTGTCCCACAAACCGGGTTTGGCTTCGGGGACGGCACCCGGCGGAGGCGGCTCCACTTGGGGATGGTCGGGCGAGGGTGCTGTGGGGGCGGCAACCGCCGCCATGGGCTGCGGGGCGCTCAGCGGGGCCGGGGTCGGCGGGGGACGGGCGGCGACCGGAGCGGGATTCGTCCTGACCGCCGGCACCGGCCTGGCCGTCTGCACCGGATGGGTCACCGCCACCGTTGGCCGGCGGACGACATTTGCCCCCGGCTGAACCGGCGCGGGGGGCGGCGTCTGGACTTGCGCCGGGGGCGGGGTGGCGTTCGACTGGACCTCCTCGGCGGGCGGCGCCGGCGGCGGCACAACCGCCACAAACTTTCCCTCTTCCAAAGTATTCACGATCACGTTGACCTCATCCCAATTATCCGGACGAGGTGTCAGCGCGAGGTAAGCATGGTAGTATTGCAGCGCCAGCCGGTCATCACGCAAATATTGCTGCGCGGTAACGGCCAGGTTCAGGATCGCCGGTGCGTAATCGGGGTGGATCTGGTTGTCGTAGGCGAAGTATTGGACGGCCTCCCGGGGATTTTTGCGCTCCAGACGCGCCAGGCCCAGACCATTGAGAGCCTCCGCATTGGAACGGTCGAGCATTTGCACGGCGCCGAAACTTCTTTCCGCCTGGGCGGCCTGCCCAAGACGCAATTGCACCGCCCCGAGCTTCAGCCAGCCTTCGGGCGAATTGTTCCGCCGGAGGGTGTAGGCCGTGAATTCCTGTTGCGCCAGATCGTTCTTATTCTGCTCCAGATACAGCATGCCCAGGTTCCAATGGGCTTCCACCAGATCACGATTCAGGGTCAGCGCCCGCTGATAGGCATTGACGGCCTCCCCGGGCTGCCGCGCTTTTTGGTACGCCACCCCCAGGTAATTCCACGCCGCCGCATTGGCCGGCAGCATGGTTGTCGCCATCCGCAACTGTTCCACCGCCCCGACATAATCGCCCGCATCCAGCAGCTTTTTACCTCTCAGCACCGCCCGTTGACCGGACGGCATGCACCCCGCCACGAACAGCGCAAGCAGCAATCCAAGCCACATCCGGGTGGGCAACCGATTTTTTTTGGCCAGCATCTCAATTGGTGTTAACATTGACGGCCTAAAGTGTCAAGAAACCCACATAGACAAATGCACCGAAACCGGGTCTGGTTGGCCATCGCCGCCAGCCTCTGGCTCGTCCTGCCCCCCTGCCGCGCGGCGGACACCAACCTCAATTACACCCTTCACAACCCCGCCCGCGTCTGCGAGGTGGAAGGCCCGGGGGCCATCGTGGACTTCCAGCCCGACGACGCCATTGTCCGGGAAATGATGAACTGTGGCCTCACCAACCTCACCCGGCAACCCACGGTGGCGGCCGCCTGGCTTAGTCTGGTCTCCACCCAGGATGTCGTTGGGATCAAGGTTTGCTCCCAAGCCGGACTTCTCAGCGGAACCCGGCCGGCCGTCGTCACCGCCGTCGTTCGCGGACTCCTCGCCGCCGGTCTGCCCCCGCAAAACATTCTCATTTGGGACAAACACGCCAATGATTTGCAGACCGCCGGTTTTTTTCAATTGGGCCGCCAACTCGGCGTGCGCGTCGCCGCCTGCGACCAGGACGGTTACGATGCAAAATCGTTTTACGCCCCGGACACCGCCATCATCGGCAACCTCGTCTGGGGTGACCTCGAATTTGGCCAAAAAGGCCCCGGCATCGGCCGCAAATCCTACGTCGCCAAAATGGTCACCCACCAGATTACCAAGATCATCAGCATCGCCCCCCTCCTCAACCTGGAAGCCTGCGGCGTCAGCGGCCATCTTTACAGCCTCAGTTTGGGCAGTGTGGACAACACCCTCCGGTTCGAAGGCGCGCCGGATCGGATGGCCGTGGCCGTGCCCGAAATCTACGCCCTCCCCGTGCTGGGGGACCGCGTGGCGTTGAACATTACCGACGCCCTCCTGGGCCAGTATGAAGGCGGCTCGCGCGCCCTGCTCCATTATTCCATCGTCCTGAATCAACTTTGGTTCAGCCACGACCCGGTCGCCCTGGACACGCTGGCCATCAAGGAACTCGAGCGCGAACGCCGGGTCCGGGCCGACTTCGAAGAAACGCCCCATCCCGACCTCTACGTGAATGCCGCCCTGCTCCAACTGGGAGTCAACGACCCCGCCCAAATCAATATCGAACGGTTGAAATTATAGCCGCCAGGCCGGGGTCTTTTTCGGCAGGCCGAGAGTTGAAACCCGCACCGGGAAAAAGGTCAACTGGCGGGCAGGGCCAGCGCCGACTGAACCCGTCTTAGATCGCTGTTCAGGTCCACCCCGGTTGCGGTGATGGGAGGCGGGGGAATGGGGGTCGCTCGTTCCAAGTTTGACAAAAGCTTGCCCACCCATTTGAAATCCGCCGAGTGTCCGTCGGCAAAAGAAAATCCTGCGGCATTGTCGTGCCTGGCGGTCGGATAGTTAAGCCAGGTGTCCACCGTGTTGTTTTGCCCGGCCGGACTGAGCCCGAACTGACCGTCATCAATTGTGTTGGGGCTTTCTTCGATAAAGACAAAGGCGAGCGAAGCCGGCGGCCAGCGCAACTGGGAAAGCTTGAGATTCACCACATAGCCGGTCAGGCCGTCGTGGGTGTTGCCCACATCCGAACCGTTCATGTAGCAATTCATGGAATAGCTGCGCACCGTCACCACGCCGCTTTGCGGGTTCGGTTTGGTATCCGCCGGACATTTGTAAATCCCCGGCTTGCGACAGTAAGGGTAAAGCACGCCTTCTTCCAGCAGCAGCACATTCGTGGCATCGCTGGCATTACTCATGAGCCCCGGCACCCAGTTTGCGGCGTTCTCCGACGATTTTCCATTGGGGGCGATCAGGTCATGATTGTCATCCGCATACATCATCCAGCAGAGCTGCAATTGTTTCAGATTGCTCAAACAACTGACTTCCAGGGCCCGGCCTTTGGCCTTCGACAAGGCGGGCAGCAACATGCTCGCCAAAATGGCGATGATGGCAATCACCACCAGCAATTCAATGAGCGTAAATCCCGGGACCGTCATCCCGGCTGAATGACTGGCGGCCGGAAAACACCCGCTCCCACCGGCCCGGCCGGGCAACTTGAGGACGGCCCGGATTCTGCGAAGATTGAGCGTCACGATGCTTTTCGGCATGATATAATGAATTGGTTTTCCATAAGTTAACCTTTTTCATTTATTCTGCCCATCGGATGTTTGTCTGACTCATCACTCGGCCCAATCCCGGTTCTCCCTCCAGCGCAAACCGGCTGTCCCAGGGCGCGATGCCGCATTCGCCAACCTCTCGGCCAACGAGTCGGGAAGGACCAGCCGTGTGCAGATGCTGGGCGTCACCGCCCCACTGGAATTCACCTGCGATGAAATGGGCTTGCCTGGTGACGCAACCCGCCCGGGAACCGTGCCATACCGCCTTTGCCTTGGAGATCAATCGCCCCGAGCCCGGATTGAACGCGCCCACCACCAGCAGAGCAGAAACACGAAACCCGGCGCTGCCAGGACAATGAGCGCGCCGCCGCGCGGAAAACCGCCTGAAAAAAGGCGGTCCACCAGATAAAAGGCGGCGAGACTGGCCGCGGTGATGCCTCCGCCCAAACCCTCCCACCGCCAGGCCAGGGCCATCCCCAGGCAAACGCCCAAGGGGAAGAAGGCCGACAAAATCAGTTCGCGCGAGGTGAACCGGGACAAGTGCATGCCCTCCCCCATGGCAAACATCAGCACGGTGCCAATCATGAGCAGGCTCGAAATCCTGGCCGACCACCGCAGAATACGGAGAAAAACCGGGGTTTCCAGGCCGGAGAAGAAGGGGGTTGTATTCATATCCTTGATTCTACCCAGCCGGCGGGAAAGGGGTTAATTGATATTTTAAATCCCGGCCTTGATTCTTTCAATGCCCCCGCCATGCTGCTGGCACGCGACTGCGCCGGCCCGCTTTCTCAATTCCCGTTTTTGTTGTTCGACTTGGATGAAGAGGCGGCCGCAGGTTGGGAATTATTATTATGGGATTGGGCCGGCTGAGCGTCAGGCTGGGGTTCGGAACGTTCTTCCGGGCGTTCGGCAGAGACGGAGGGATTGAAGGTCCGGGATTCCGGGGAGGGTTCCATGCGGCCTGGCTCCGCCTCGGGGGCGGACGAACGATAAACCTCCGCCGGAACAGCCGATCGTTGCTGGGTCTGCCAGTTTTCGGGCTGCATTGCCCGGACTTGCCCGGAATACGGCGCAGAGCCCGGACGATCAAACTGGCCGGGGGTGGAGGGTGTGCGGTTGGAATAATCCGCCACGCCCGTCCGCAGGGCCGATCCACCCTGGATCGAACGCCCGCTCGCGACCGTGGCGGTCTGCACGGGGACGGCGCGAATGGACAGATGGGTGATCTGCGTGATGTGCCCCGGATCAATCCCTTGATTGACGAAGCCGTGGGCGTTGCGCCCGCCATGATTGACCGCCGTGGTTTGATGATACACTTGACCCGCCAGGCTCCCCGTGATGCGATGACTGATGGGATTCGGACCATAGAAATCATTGATCGGCACAAAAACATAAAACTCGGGGCTCCATCCAAAGTCATAGTCCTGACTCACCAAACCGCCGTTGAAGAGCCAGCCGGTGCCATCCACATAATAGGCTCCGGGTGGCAGCGGAGCCCATCCGCAATAATCATCCGAATACCGCCAGGTAACCCAGGAGGGCCCCCAGACATTGTCCGGACGCCAGCACCAGCCGAGATGTTCATGGTGGAACCACCGGCCATAATGAAACGGCGCCCAGCCCCAGGAATAGTCCGAGGTCCAATACCAGCCGCTGTCCGTGTACACCCAGTTACCCTGATCGCCATAAGGCTCCCAGTCCGCATTGTAAAGGGTGACACTCGGCTGCCAGCACATGCCATACCCCGGAACCAGCACCCAGGCGCCATAGGGTGCCAGGGCGTCGTAAAAAGAATTAACCGTCGCGTCCGAGGTCGGGGCGGACGCGGATTGGTCCGCTGGGGTGCTGTCTGGCATGACCGGAGACGGCGCGGGAGTCGCCGGGGTCAGCGTGGACGTCACCGGAGACGGGGTGGGCTGGCTGCCGGCGGCGGTCAGATAAGCCTGGAGGGTCGTATCCCGCTGCATCATTGCCTGTACCAGATCATTGGGCACCCCGGCGTCCTTCAGATAAATGATTTTATCGGAATCCAAATTAAAAGTGCTGGTGGAATTGGTGATATAGGCATGTATAATGCCTTCATCCACGGCGGCCTGGGCGAGTTTGACGACCTGGGCCAGCGGACTGCCGGGCAGGATGCCGGCCGGCAGGGTGGCCGGGATGACCGTGGGTTGAATGACATCCTGGGCCGAGGAAACTTGGACCATTAACCAGCCCGGCAGAGCCAGGAGGAGCAAGATTCGGGCGCAACCGAACAGCGTTCCCGCCGGCAAAACGACGGGGGCGCGGCCTTCGGACAGTTTCAATATCCCGCCGCCATTTGCCGGAGGGATGGCGTGTAGAATCGGGACCTTCAAATTATTCATGGTAGTGGCGGTGGTGGCCAATCATTTTTCTGGTTACCATCACTTTGACGGCGATGGTGGCCAAAATATTCAAACGGGAATCAATCCGGTTTGCGCCGGTAGATGTCGAAATGATGGTTGTTGGCGGGGTCAAAGAATTTGGCATCGTCATTCCAATGACAAATGATCTCGCCGGAAGGGCGTTGTTCGACAATGCCGACCCGCTGATAAAACGCCCGGGTGTACCGGTTTTTCCAGTACAAAATCTCCAAATTGGAGTCTGAATGGGCCAGCCAGGAGTTGTTAAAGGCCACATAAACGAGGTATTCCGGCCGGGCGAATTCAATTTCACGCATCATCTCGTGCTGCATGGTGGCGGCATAGGGCTGCGACTCCATCAGGGGATAAGTGTAAAAACAGGTGGTGGCGGAATGGAGCCGGGTGTAAAAATAGATTTCCGGTTCGGAACCGATAACCGCCACGCTCGCTTGGGCGGGGGCGTTTTCCCGGAGGTATTGGGCGACAATGGTGGCCTCGACAAATGGATTATTGGGATAAACGCGGACACAAGTCTGATCGGGGGGCAAGCAGAAGAGAACTTCAAACTGCAACAACACATTCCAGCCCAGCAGCACGACGACAACCAGCAAGGGAATCCAGCGTGCCAGACGGTCGTTCCAGTAGGAACGCAACGTTTCCTGAGCGGCAGCGACCGCCAGGCCGGTCAAAATGGCAAACGCCGGAAGCAGGAGAATAAAATAGTGCGGACGGAAATACAATCCGATGGCCGTCGCCAGAAACGAAAAAAACCAGAGCATGGCCGCAAAAAGGGCTGGCTTCCGATACTTGTCGCCGCGCAAACCGGCCACGATTCCGACCCCGACCAAAAGCCAAAGCCCCAGGGACAACCCCGCCGTGGCCTTGAGATGGATGCGGAGCAGGTCCCATCCCGCCAACAGGGGCACCTGGGTGACATAGGTATGGGCGTAAGTGAAGGTCCAAAACCAGAACTTGGAAAAAACCCCGGCCCGCCAGAGATAAAGAGCGGTCAAACCCGCCGGCAACAACATTCCCAGGGCAAACACCAAGCTGTCTTTGGCCGCCCGAGACCAAAAGCCGGGCCGCCGGATCACCGGCCATGCGAACGGTTCCCGGCCAAATTCAGACAGCAACAGAACCGCCCAGCCAAACAGCCCAAAGCACACGCCCTGCTGTTTCATCAACAAAGCCAGCCCGTAAAGGGTTCCGCACGCAAACAGGGTTTTCCGGGAATGATTTTCGAGCGCCCGCCACAGGAGCAGCGTGGCGGGCACGGCGAACAAAATGACGAAAAAATTGGCGTGCGCCGCCATCCCAAAAACATGCGGACTGACCGACATGACCGCATAACCCGCGCCGGCAACCAATCCGGCCGTAGCGCCAAATCACCGACGTCCCAACAAATAAACAAAAAGAATGATCAGGCTGTTGACCACGAGCAGGGTCAAATGAATGCCGGCCACGGTTTGCCCGAAAACGGCCATGCCCAGGGCGTAGGCATAATATGTGCCGGGCAATTTCATGTTGCAGGCCAGTTCGTAGGGAGGGACGCCCTGCAGAATCAACTGGCCGGCATAGGCATATTCGCCCTCGTCCCGTTCCAGTGGCATTTCCCGCAACCGAAACCGGACGGCACCCGCCAGGAGAATCACCAGTAAAATCATCAGCCACGGACGCCAACTTTTGGAAATGTCTGACACGCAGAAAGCTTAACGCAAACGCAGAAAGCGCGGCGAGGGGGAAAATTCAAAAAACATAATCCGACGACCTTTCAAATTCCAAGCCCAACCTGCTTTCAGGGCACCGCCACCCCCAAACCGAGCAGATGTTCCTTGGCGGCGGCGAGGTCGGGTTTGATCCGCAGCGCCGCTTGGTATTGCACAATGGCCGACTCCCGCCGTCCCAGCCGCTCCAACTCATATCCGAGGTTGTAATACGCGGGATAAAACGCCGGATCGCACCGGAGCGCTTCACGATATTCCCTGAGGGACGCTTCCGAATCGCCGCTGTCCGCGAGCACGTTGGCAAAATCGAAGTGGGCGTTTTTGTCATTGGGATCCAGGGCCACGCCGATGCGGTAATGCCGGGCGGCTTCCTCCGGTTTGTTCACCTTTTCCAAATAAGCGCCCAGGGTGACCTCCGCCTGCGAGTTATCCGCAGTCACCGCGAGCGCATGACCAAACAGGGCGCCGTCGTTCTGCCAGTAATAGAGTTGCCCCCGGGCCGCGGCCGCGCCGGCCGTCAGACTCGCCCCGGCCAGCAGAAACAATACCGCGCGCGGAAACTTCATCCGGCTGAACACTTCAAATCCGCCCCAGACAACCACGATGAAAACCCCGGTGACCGGCAGATAAGCGTAACGGTCGGCCATGGCTTGCTTGCCCGCCTGAACCAGGCCGATGACCGGCACAAGCGTGCCGAGAAACCAAAACCAGCCGGTGAACAACCATGGATCGGAGCGCAGGCGCCGGACCGCCGCCAGACTGACCAGTCCCAGCAACCCCGCCGCCAACCCCACCCGGACCGCCGGCCAGCCGGCCGGATACGGGTAAAACACCGCCAAATCCACCGGCCAGAAGGTTTTACCGAGATAACGCACATAGGAAACCAGGGCGTTTTCCACCCGGCCGGCCACCGGGAAAACCGCGGCCGATTGCACTGCGTTGGTGTGTTGCTGCACCAGGTAGGTCACCACGCAACCCAGCAGACTCAAAGCGAAGAACGGCCATTTTTCGCGCCAGAGCAGGCGGGGAAGAGAAATTCCAGCACCCGGGGCCCGGCTAAAGACCGCGCGCTTCAAGGGCCAGACATCCAGCAGCAGCAGCACAAACGGCAGCGTCACCACCATCGGCTTGCTCATCAAGGCCAGCGCAAACAAGGCCAGGCCAGCCCCGTAATATTCCCTCGCTTTGGGACTTTGAACCCGGAACTCTTCCGCGTAACGCACATACGCCAGCAGCGAAAGGAGGAAGAAAAACTGACTCAACACGTTTTTCCGCTCCGCCACCCAGGCCACCGATTCCACGTTCAGCGGATGGACCGCAAACAAACCGCCCACCAGGACACTGCGCCATTTTGCCCCCGTGGCGCGCCACAACAGCAAAAACAGCAGCACACTGTTGCCTGCGTGAAACAGCAGGTTCGTCAAATGCGGGACCGAGGCATCCGTCCCGCCCTCGCCCACCTCCGCATCCAGCATCAGCGACAGCCACGTCAACGGATGCCAGTTGCTGGCGGTGTCCGTGCCCAAAGCCCACTTCACACCACCCCAGGACAACCCGGCTGTGACGTGATCATTTTGCGAGTAATAGGTTTGATCATCGTAATGACTGAACTCGAACCCCGTGGCCGGCCAGTAGAGGATAATCCCCGCCAGTCCCAACAGCACGGCCAGCGCCGCCGGGGCGGTCAGCCTGGCCATCCATGAGGGTGTTGATCCGGTCCGTGAATGCATCGGCTCAGCGCTGGTCAAATCACTCAAAATCCAAAGTTCATCCTTCCGCCCCCACCCGGGTCAGACGATTTTCAATTTGGGCAGATCCTGCAAATCCACCAGGCCCACGGGTTCCCCCGCCGCGTTGACCGCCACCAAATCGTCAATGTTGCGCTCGTTGAAGATTTTCAACGCCTCCACCGCCAGCGCCTCGTCGCGCACGCTGACGGGATTCGCGGTCATCACTTCCTTCAGCGGGCGGGCAAGCAATTGGCCGTCGGTCGCCATGTGACGACGGAAATCGCCGTCGGTAAAAATGCCGGTCAGTTTGCCCCGCGCATTGACCACGCTCAGACAGCCGGAGCGCGCGCCGGTCATCACCAGCAGCGCCTCCTTGATGGTGACGGCCTCGCCGGCCACCGCATTGCGGTCGCCCGTGCGCATGATGTCCCGGACATGCAGCAACAGGGCCCGGCCGATGGAGCCGGAGGGGTGGTACTTGGCGAAGTCGCCCTGCTTGAAGCCGCGGGCCTGCAACACGGCCATGGCCAGCGCGTCCCCCGCCACCAGCATGGCGGTGGTGCTGGCGGTGGGGGCCAGGTTAAAGGGACAGGCTTCGCGCGGCACTTTGAGATTGATCACCCAGTCGCTGTGCCGGGCCAGGGTGGATTTAATACTGCCGGTCAGCGCGATGAATCTGACGGAAAACCGTTTGAGCGCAGGCAGCAAATTCAGCAGTTCGTCCGATTCGCCGGAATAACTCAGGGCGATGATGAGGTCCCCGTCGCTGACGATTCCCAGATCCCCGTGCAGGGCGTCCACACTGTCAAGCACCACGCTGGTGGACCCGGTGCTCGAGAGCGTGGCGGCGATTTTCCGGCCCACCAGTCCGGACTTGCCAATCCCCACCAGGATGATTTTGCCCCGGTGTTTCAGGGTTTCGACAATGGCCTCCACCGCGGCGGTGAAATTTCCGTCCAACTGGGTGCGGACGGCCTGCAGCGCGGCCAGTTCAATGTCAAAGACTTCGCGCGCCTTGGCCAGGTGGTTTTGGTGGATCGGGGGTTCCGGGGGAGTTTTCAATGATGGGCGGTTTGATTTCAAACGATGGGTCAGGGTTTGACGCTGGCGGAAAATTGCTGCGTCAGACGGGCCAGCCGCTTGTTGTCCGCCCGGATGCGGGCGGCGAGCGTGCGGGCGGAAGCCTGCAGAAACGGGGTGGCCAGGGCCGGCGCCTCGCGGATCAGTCGTTCAAAACTGGCCACGGTCATTTTAATCAACAGGCTGTCGGTGTTGGCCACGACATCCGCCGAGCGCGGGCCCTGGTCAAACAACGACATGTCGCCAAAAAAGTCGCCGGCTTCGAAGGTCGCCAGGATGGTTTCCTGATCACCGGCCATGAGGCGCGCGCGCAATTCACCGCCCAGCACGAGAAACAGGCCGTCCCCGGGATCACCCTGCCGGCAAACCACGGCCCATTGCAGAACGTTGATTGGCTCGATAAACTGGACCAGGTGGGCCAGTTGCATGTCGCTCAGGCCCGCGAGGATTTTGATGCGGCGCAGCGAGCCCGGTTTGAGACGGGCGCCGGGAGCGGGCTCGGCACTGTCCGGGGCGGCCGGCTTTTTAAAGTCCGGACGAAGCTCGGGCATCACCCCGGCCGGGCGCCAGGCCTGTTCACTCTTGATGAAAACCCAGGTGTCCTCAAAAACCCGCTCGTCCTTGATCCATTCGCGCAGGGTGGGCAGGGGCACCGGCCCGTAGGCCGCGTGATCAATGCCCCAAATGAAATGTTCGTCCGGTTTCGGGGTGGGTTCCATAGGCGTGGGGGGTTAGTCGGTGTTGGGATATGAACCGAGGATTTTTACGAAATTGCAGTGCTGGCCGAGCAGTTCGATGGCCTTGGTCACCCGCGCGTCCTGATAATGGCCGTCGCAGTCTATGAAGAAGAAATATTCCCAGGCCTTGCGTTTGCTGGGGCGGGACTCGATTTTGGTGAGATTGATTTTGTAACGGCGGAACGCCGCAATGGCCCGGTGCAGCGCCCCGGCCTTGTCCGCCACGCTGACCATGAGGCTGGTGCGGTCATCGCCCGTGGGCGGGCTGCACGTGCGGCCCAGCACCAGGAAACGCGTGGCGTTGGCGGCGTTGTCCTGAATGTCCTGCTCCAGCAGGCGCAGGCCGTATTTTTCCGCCGCCAGCGCGCCGCCGATCGCGGCCGCGCCCGGTTCGCCGGCGGCGAGTTCCGCCGAACGGGCGTTCGAGGAGGTCTCGATGATTTCCACGCGCGGCAAATGCGCCTGAATCCAGCCCCGGCACTGGGCCAGCGACTGCGGATGCACAAATAATTTTTTGATGCGCGCGCGCGGCGAATTGCTCATCAAACACTGCTGCACGCGCAGGACGATTTGCGAGACGACTTTCAATTCGCTGTCCACAAACATGTCCAGCGTGTGGGTGACCACGCCTTCGGTGGAGTTTTCCACGGGCACCACCCCGTAATCAGCCCGGTTTTTGCTCACTTCCGCGAACACATCCCCGATGGTCTTCTGCGCCGAGTAATTCAGGCTGGCCCCGAACCGGCGGATCGCCGCTTGGTGCGTAAAGGTCGCCTCCGGCCCGAAATAGGCGATGGTCATGGTCTTCTCCAGCGCGAGCGCGCTGGACATGATCTCGCGATAAATCGAGCGCAACTGCTCCTCGGTGATGGGCCCCTCGTTGTGCCGGCAGATCCGTTCGAAGACGGCGCGCTCACGATGGGGGGCGTAGATTTCCTCGCCCGCCTTGAGCTTGATGTCGCCGATGGCCAGGACGTGGCGCGTGCGGTCATTGAGCAGGCGCACGATTTGCGTGTCGAGATGATCAATGGCCTGACGATGTTCGGAGATGTTCACTGACGGCAGAATGCCGGGTTTTGCGGAAAGAATCAAACCCCTTTCACAGCCCCGGGGCGGCCGGCCGGCCCCGGCCCGTCGCAAATTAAAAAAACAATCCGTTCTTTTGCGGGTTTTTGCGGGTTTTTGCGTTTCGGGGATTTGGCCGGCCGGAGCCACCCCCGGAACGCACCCCCGACGGGTCTGGCGCCGGGCGCCGGAAAAAAGGTCATCCTTTTCATGCCACCCTCCCAGTATAGTTGAGAGACAACGAAAGTCCAACCTAAAAAAATGATTTTCCAGCCGGCGGGCGGCGCCGGGCCATTCCGAATGGAAACATTTTCCGGGGACGAATGGATGGGGAAGGGCCATGAAGAAAGACGGGGTTTTTTGACAGAAGTCTTCATGACCGGCGCTCTCCGCCCCGCATGAAATCACCCACCCGTATCTGCCTGGCCAACGCCGGGTCAGGGGACCCGGCCGACAGCTTGGCGCCCCCGCCCTGTCGGCCCGGTGCCCACCCCGGGCGTGGCGAGCGCGCCAGTGCGAGCAGGAAGGCTGCGGTCTTGCCGCGCCGAGGATTAAACCTGGGGGCCGGTTCGCGGTTAAACATGGCCGCGTCAAGCCAGCCGCCAGCGATCACGAAGCAAACGATGGATTGACCCTTTGCCGCCCTCTTAACGAGCTACACCTCAACTCGCTCCTCCGCTTCCACCTCTACAACCACTTTCTCTCGGATTAGGTTGTACACTGGAATGTTTTGGCCAAGCACCTCGATGGTTATGGCCAAGGCAAAAGATGCTTCCGAACCAGGGTCCGTGCTCCAGCCCTGATGTCCACGAACCGCAACGGCAAAGAATTCAGGCAACTCAAAACTCTTGATGAGAGCCCAATCTTTTTGAACCGTTCCGTTTTGCCGGCTCACACCATCAATCTGTCCTGACTTTTCCTTCTTGCTTCCCAGTGTCCAGGAAACCGCGCCGTCATGCCTTTGTGTTCCATCCTGCTCTTTTAGCGCACGCGTTTTGAAAGATTCCAAACTCTCGCCTTTGTTTGATGAAATCCAATCCAGCCAAACCGCGAGATAGCCGCGCCGGGAACTGCGTGATCTCCTGGTGAGTGCGGAATAACTCAACGTGATTTCTAATCGGACATCAAAATCCCTGCCGGGACGGCGCAGTTCGACAGGGATTTCCACCGAATAAATCGCCGCTTCCCGTGCATGAATACGTTGCACTCCATCAGTGATCAGCGTCACCCGCGAATCGCTGTTCTCGATTGCGCGATTCATGTCCGGCACACCATATCCGATGCAACGGAGAATGTTGGCCTTATTCTCATCCATCGCGCTTTCCGCCCATTCCGGCCAGCGCGCGGATTGAATAATTAGAGCTCGATACAGGAGTGTTGGCTGGTTTGGGAGCAGTGTGTTCAAAGCACCGGCAATCGCCGTTACTCGTGGGGCTGAAAAAGAGGTTCCCACCGCAACACGTCCGAACGCACTACCCGGTTCGGTCAATGTGCTCCGCACCAACTCGGGGCAAACTTCTGGCACCTTCGTGAGATTTGGCGGTTGATGATTATCTCGCACATAATCGCCCCCAAATTCCACAACCTCCGGCTTGATCGAAGCCCACATCCCCAAACCAGTTCGGGTAAACGCCGACGGGTGACCAGAGGTCGCTATTGAGCACCGATTCCCATCATTGAAGTCAGCGAGCGCAATTGAACCAACCGTGATCGCCTGAAGACTCTGTGCTGGATTTGAAATGCGCGCCGAATGCTCCAACAGGTAATCCGGATAATTCCGCCCGGCCTGCAAATGTTGAGAAATCCCCAAATTGTGAGGAGCCGTATTGCTGCCATCAATGTTCCCGGCAGCTTGGATGACCAGCACGTCTTTCGCATGGCTGAGAAAGTCAATTTCGGCGGCCCAGACACTCATCCGCTTGAGTCCACAGGCTCCGTTTGCGGCAATCGAATGATTAAAGATTCTGGTGTCACTGACAATATGCCGGTAATGCAATACGATATTTCGGAGCGCGTCAGGTGGAAATACTGCTTCAGGCAACCAGCCATTGTCGTCCGGCAGCCTCGCATTTTGAATCCAAAATGGCAGTTGATGTTCAACCAACGTCGAAATGTCACGGGGATAAAGAATCGCTCCGGCTACGCAGGTGCCATGGCCATTGGGTGCAACTTTATCCGCCACGTCGTCAGGTTGCTTGCCGGGCAAAAAACAGCGGGACGTTGAAGTGTCAATTGCAGGCGCGAGCAGCCTGTGCCCTTCTTGGATTCCACTATCAATTACGCAAATCGTTGCGCTTTCATCGGCTGGCGCTTTCACGGTCTGAGGTCCACGCGCCTCGGCTGGCACATGCTGCCCGCCAGGCTGTTCGATGTCTTCAGGAATCGAAACTTCAAATACATGCGGATTGTTTAGAATGAGGTCATGGAAACCCAACCCCGACATCCGAATCCGGCATGAAAAACTGTCTGGTAGTTTGACAACGCCATTCTGCCCAGCCTCTTGCGTGATTTGTAAGATATTTCCACCGTAAAAACGGACAAACTGAGTCAGCTCCTCTTCCCGCTCCATTTGAATCGCATCGCATTGCCGATCAACCATGTCCCGGCGTGCGGCCCATTCCTCCTGCCGAATTTTGAAATCGGCAGTGGTCTCTTTCTGACGTTGTTCCGGCGAATGTCCAAGCTGGATCGTGCTTGCCGTCTGGACCGAAACGTCCAGTATCCAAATGTCCTTATTGCTTAGCGGCCATTTCTCTTGAAGTGGCGCATCCAATATCTCATGAAGCCGGTTCTTCGCCGCCCCATCCTCATAAATTTCCGGAATTTCCGCCGCCGCCGCGCTGCCGTGCTTCTCGATTTTGAAATCGCTCACCATTTGTTGCAGCGCTGTGAGGTCAACGTCCTCACTCGCCACCAGAATAAATCCTTCATTGAACTCGGCCACCATCTCCACACCGAATTTCCCGCCCAGAGCAAGCAGCAGGCTGTCGTGTTGCTCCGGCACCTTTAGCAGAAATGGAATCCCCCCTTTGATTGGTGGCAGCCCCATCTGCTCCCGGTCCTGCCGCACTTTTGCCCAGTATTGCGTAATATCCTGGCCTTTGTCAGTAGGTGCGTCGAGTGTCTGGCGCGTTTCCCCGGCGTTTTGTTAAGAGCCACGCGCGGATCGGGTTTGCCGCCGCCGGGTAGTCGGGCGGTTCCGCGCTCAATGCTCACCAACGTGAGATGGGGAAAGTTACTTTTTGGCATTCTTCGACCCTGACGCGATGTTTACGCGTGCATGTGCAACTCCATGAACGCCGCTTCCAAATCGTTCGGCGTCACGCTTTCACGGCTCGTCAACACCGCTTTCTTGGCTGCGTTCTGCGCGCACTTCACAATGTCTGAGCAGGGCATCCCGTCGAGCCTTGTCGCCATTTGCTCCCAAGCCATGCCGGCATCCACGCGAATCGCTGAAAAGGTCATTTTCAAAAGGCGGACAATCTCGTTTGTTCCTGGCTGGGGAATCAGAACCACTTCGTCAAACCGTCTCAAAATGGCTCGGTCCAGGGACTCCTCAAGATTCGTTGCGGCAATTACCATCCCGTCGCCCCGGTAATCATCCAGCATTTGCAACAGCATGTTTACAATCCGCTGGGCCTCGCCCACATCATTTTGGTTGCCTCGCGCGCGCGCAATCGTGTCGCACTCATCCAGGAACAGGGCACAGGGTGTTTGGTTGGCAGAATCAAAAATCCGCCGAAGATTCACTGAAGTCTCCCCGAAGTAGGAGGAAAGGAGCGTGTCAAACCGCACCTTGTGCAACGGTAGTCCCATCGCCCACGCCAGCCGTTCCACCCCTAGGCTCTTCCCGCAGCCGGGGGGCCCATGCAACAGCACCCGATTCCGCGCCCGCAGTCCAAAAGCCTCCAGCCGTTTCCGCCCGGCATATTCTTTTTCCAAACGCAAAAATCGTTTCTCAACCTCATCAGACAGGATCATTTGGTGCCGTAATTGCTCGTGCGGAATCACCTGTACCAACGGTGATGAATCCCGCCGACTGGCCGGCAAGGGCACCAGGGAACTACTGGTTGCCGGTGGTTGGGCCACCAAACCTGCAAGGTTCTTCTTGCGTGCTTCCACCGCAATGGCTTGAAGATCTTCCGCCAGCCTATCGTGGCCCAGCCGCCGCTCTTCCCCGATGATCCGATCACACAAAGCCAGCACGTCTACAGGGTGGCTGCCATGGATTGCCACGAACAGGCGTTTTAGTAAAGTTGCATTCATCGGAATCCCATTCCCGCAAATTAACCCGCCCACCCCGGATTGACAAGCGACTTCGGAACCAGCAACTTCGGAACCCGCCAGCGGTCTCGTCTCTCTATCAAAGCCCCCTTGGGGCCTCCGCTTAATCGGTAGCGGTTGCCCAAACCCATCCGAAGCGCTTGGTTTGCCCACCAAAACTGTGAAAGGCGATAAAGGGGATGGCTCGTATTTGGTAATCGTTTGGCTCCAATAACTTTGCCCGAGTAAATTCGTCAGTTCTTGATCTTGTCATATTTCCTTTCCGCCGACGACCCATTGGGGGGCGGGGAATGTTTTCCCATGCGTCAACATTGGCTTTCCGGGAGCAGCCAATCGCCGCACAAAGGCAATATTAGGGCGGCGCGGCAGCGACCGCCCCATCCAGGGAAAAGGGCGCACTGGCTGGCCATCCGCCGGAGCGCCGGCCTGTGACCGGCCTATGTCGTCCAATGACCTGCCCGGATGGTTTCACGCGCCGTGTCCGCTGGACCAAAGCCGGCTGCAAGCCGGCGCTCCGGGGTGAAACCGGGGGCGTCTCCTATCCCGGCATGGCTGCGTTTGCACACCTCTGAGGTGATCTGCGTCCATCCGCGGTCCCAACTCCCCGCCTGGCCTCGTTTCGTTTGCGTCTGTTCAGCAATCACGATCTCCCTGGTCGTGTTACTCAGTAACGAGATTTGGCTCTTTTTGCCGCACCCGGCATTTGCCTCGCAAGTGGCCTAAAACCAATGGGTTGCCAATGGTGTCAAGCAGATTCCGAGGCCGATCACGTTACTAGGTAACGAAAATGACCGGTTGATTTTTTTTCTTTCGGCCGGTTTTGCCCCTGCCTCCCGCAGAGGCGGGTGGGGCCCGGCGGCTTTGCGGGTTTGAACCCGGCGACGTGTCGTCTCGTGCAAAAGCGGCGACCTGTCGCCGCACTCCCAAATGGCCTTCCGGGGAGGCTTGGCAATGGAAGGTTCACCGGGGCGGTGGACTGCCGGATGATGAAGCGGCATGAAGGCCGCACTCCGGGAGACTGTCGCCGTGGCTTGACTCGCCGCGCTCCGTCCTTAAACTGGGAGCTGGTTAAGAACATGAAACGCAAGCCATCACTTTTAGTCATCTTCCTGTCCGTGTTTATTGACCTGGTCGGGTTCGGCATTGTGCTGCCGCTGCTGCCGGGCTTCGCGGAGGACGATCTCCGTCCGGGCTTCTCCGCCCGGGGGCTGATCATCGGGGCCATCATCGCCTCGTTTTCGGCCATGCAATTCTTCTTTGCGCCCGCCTGGGGCCGGTTGTCGGACCGCATTGGCCGCCGCCCGGTGATGCTCATCAGCAATCTCGGGGCCGCCGGCTCGTACAGCCTCTTCGCCATCGCCTCGGGCATGACCGGCACGACCGGGCTGGTCTGGCTGCTCGTCTCGCGCATTTTTGCGGGCATTTGCGGGGCCAACCTCTCGGTGGCCTCCGCCTACATCGCCGATGTTTCGCCCCCGGAAAAGCGTTCCGCCCGCATGGGGTTGATTGGCATGGCGTTCGGCCTGGGTTTCATTTTTGGCCCGGCCATCGGCGCATTTTGCATGGGGGCTTTTGGCCGCACCGGACCGGGCTGGGTGGCCGGCGGCCTTTGTCTCGCCAATTTCGTGCTCGGCTGGTTCATCCTCGGCGAAAGCCGCGTGCCGAGTTCCGCACCCTACGCGCCGCGCCCCAAATTCACGCAATGGTCGCACACCCTGGCCCAGCCGAAACTGGGCGTGCTGGTGGCCGTCTTCTTTCTGGCCACGTTTTGTTTCACCTGCTTTGAAGCCACCTTCCCACTGCTGGCCCGGCACGAGCTGGGTTTTGGCGCCAGGGGCCAGGATCACCGCATCGGCTACCTGTTCACCTACTGCGGGGTGATCGCCGCGCTCCTGCAAGGAGGCCTCACCGGACGCCTGGTGAAGATGCTGGGGGAACCCAAGTTGATTTTCGTCAGCATGTTGATCTTCGCCGTCGGCCTGGCCGCCCTGCCCTGTCAAACCACCCTGACCGGCCTGCTGGTGGTGCTGGCGCTGCTGGCCATCGGGTCGGGACTCAACCGGCCGCCGGTCTTTGGCATGATCTCGCTCAATTCGCCGGCGGATGAACAGGGGGCCAACCTGGGCGTGGCGCAAAGCTTTGGCAGTCTGGCGCGCATCTTCAGCCCCTTGTTCGCCACCACCCTGTTCTATGTGAACATGGGGCTGCCCTATCTCATCTGCGGGGGACTGGCGCTGTTGACCGCCCTGTTTGCCTGGCAATATTTGTGCCGGACGCGAAGTGCGTAAACTTCAAAAAGCAAAGTTCAAAATTCAAGGAAATTTCAAACTCCAAGCCTCAAAACCGGTTAGGCAGCCCGAAGATGCTAATGATGAGGGATGAAAGCATCGTGAGTGGGAACAGGTCATGCTCGCCATCTCCATGAACCGGGGAGGGAATCCAGTCCCTGCGGGAATAATCCATGTCCGCCCTCACCCCGGCCTTCTCCCCCGAGGAGAAGGAGAATGGTTCGTCCGGTGGTTGGCGGAATGGATGGTCGGGGTGGCCGGATGCTGGCCCGCAAAAGCGGCAGAGGACTGCCGCACGACAAGACGCTGCGCGCGGACGGGTGCCTGCCAGAATGCCAAGGTCCGCGGACATTCGGGGCCCTGGTCGGCTCACAGAAATACGATGGTTCCAACAGTCATCTGAGATTTTGGGGCGGCGGAGCCCCGCGTCAGGTCCCATGGCAGCGGGACGACCGGCCGAGGCACCCCCGCGCCGTAGGCGCGACCTGTTTGCAGCACCGCACCGCACAAAACCCAAAAGCCCCGTAGGGGCGGCATATTCGGGGGATCATCCTTCGGCGGTGTTAGCAACTTGCGGGCAAGGATTGGGCATGAGCCGAAGAGGCCGCTCCTGACGGAGCTTAAACATATTATTTTGGGATTGGGTGCTGCAAATATATCGCCCCTGACGGGGCTGGGGGGAAGCGCCCCGATATCATGACGGCACGCTCCGTCCGTTTCTTTGAATTTTGCGGATTGGTTTTGAATTTTCCCCCTGCCCCGCCCCATTTACCGCAGGAATAATTCCGCCGCCGCATCGGCAAACCGCAACCCCTGATGCGTCAGGTGAAACCGGTGGGCATCGCACACGGCCCAGCCGCGTTCTTCCAACTGGCTCATTTCCGACGCCCACTCGCGGCGCAGATCAAACTCCGTGACCCGCTGGAACTCGGCAAACGGCCAGCCCGCGTTCATGCGCAGACCGAAGGCGGCCGTTTCCCCCGCGCGTTTGAGCGGCGAGAGTTCCTCGCTTGATTCAACGGCGCGCCGGCCCTTTTCCAGTTGTTCGCAATACAACTGGGTGTTCGACCAGTTTTTCGTGCGCACCCCGCGCACATAACCCGTCGCGCTCGGTCCCAGCCCGTAAAAGGAACCGCCGCGCCAGTAATTGACGTTGTGCCGGCAGGCCAGCGCCGGAATGCCCGCCAGCGGGTCTTCGGGCGGCCGGTCCGGCACCGCCGCCGCGCCCGCCCGCTGCCGCCGGGCGAAATTGGCGACCTCGTACTGTTGAAACCCGCCCTGCGTCGCGCGCGCGACCAACTCCTCATACATGTCGCAGGCCAGATCTTCATTGACGGCGAACTGCCCGGCCTTGAGCTGGGTGAACAACGGCGTGTCATCCTCGTAGATCACCTCGTAACTGGACAGATGCTCGCTTTGCATGGCCATGGCCTCATTGAGGGTGTCCCGCCAGATTTCCATGGTCTGCGTGGGAATGGCGAACATCAGGTCCAGGTTCACATTCTCGAACCCCGCCCCGCGCAGAACATCGTATGACTTGAACACCATGGCCCGCGAATGGACGCGGCCCAACCGGTCCAGCAAATCGTCATCCAGCGACTGCACCCCCATGGAAATGCGGTTGACGCCGAAATCGCGCAGCAATTTAGCCTTGTCGGCCGAGACGGTGGCCGGATTGCATTCCACGGTGAATTCGCCCGCCCCGAGGCCATGGGTGCGCTCCAGGGTCTTGAGAATTTGCCCCCACTGCCGGAGATTCAGCAGAGAGGGGGTGCCGCCGCCAAAGAAGAGGGTGTGCGGCTGCAAATCGTCCGCCACCATTTCCAACTCGCGGACGAGGGCGGCCACATAACGGCTGATCAATTCGCCGCTGGCGGCTTCGGAAAAGAAGGCGCAATACCCGCATTTCTGGGCGCAGAACGGGACGTGGACATACAGGCTGTGGATGCGTTGAGCATTGGTTTCCGCCATGAAATCAGGTTAGCGGGGAAGGCGGGCGGTGGCGACTCAAAAGCGCGGGGTTTACAGGCCGGGGTGAATCTGCTAAAACTCCGGCATGATTCAGCCGGAGCAATTGGTTGAAGGGGAGTGGGCCGAGTGGTATCGGCTCACCCCGATTCAACGCTGGCTGGAGAGCGAGAAACTCTGGCAAACCTACCTCGCGCTCGGAGGCTCACTTGATCCCGAACCCGATACGCAAAGTCCTTTCTTCGATGCACGCGCACCGCGTCCGAGCCCTGCTCATGGGCGGACAGGCGTGCGTGTTTTACGGCGCGGCCGAATTTAGCCGCGACACGGATTTCGTCATCCTGGCGGAAGCCGGGAATCTGACGCTTTTGCGCCGGGTGCTGGCGGAGTTGCAAGCCGAACCGATTGCCGTCCCGCCCTTTGAATTGAAACATCTGCAGCACGGACATGCCATACACTTTCGCTGTCAGCATCCGGACGCCTTCCGAATGCGGGTGGACATCATGTCCAAAATGCGCGGGGTGCCGGTCTTCTCCCGACTTTGGAAACGCCGCACGTCCCTCAAACTTCCGGACGGCACGGCCTGCGAGTTGCTCTCCCTGCCCGACTTGGTCCGGGCCAAAAAGACCCAGCGCGACAAGGACTGGCCGATGATCCGCCGTTTGGTGGAGGCGCACTATTTTCAAAACCAAGCCCGGGCGACCGCCGCCCAAATCCGGTTCTGGCTCCAGGAACTGCGGACACCGGAACTGTTGATCGAAACCGCCCGGCTTCACCCCGGAGCATGCCGGCGTTTGGTCTCCAAGAGACCCTTGCTGGCACACGCCGCGCGGGGCGACACGGGTCCATTGGCCGGGGCATTGCAAGCCGAAGAATCCGCCGAACGCGCGGAGGACCGGCACTACTGGATGACCTTGCGGGCGGAATTGGAAAAACTGCGCCATGCGAAATAGACCAATTAAAAACCCTTTCCGTCACCCCGACGCTCGGCAATTGGGTGCAAATCTGCACTGAACGGGCTTCCCTGTTCGACAGGCGGCTCCTCATTTAATAATTGAGACGGGCGGCCCGGCTCAACTCCCGCCGACAAACAGGTTGGAACGCGGCGTGCTGGAGGCCGGGCCAGGGCCGCGCCGGTGGCGCTGGCGGAGGAGGCGGGACACCGCCATGACTTCGGGTGGCGCTCCTTTGGGGATGGAAATTTGGACTGCATTTTCACTTGACGGACCTCAGCGAACTTCTATAATCATCATTCTAACGGTAAAGTTTGCTGGCTTGACCAGTGCGCGCGAAGTCGGATGATCACCATCTCCGACTTTTTTGTTCGCTGGATTCAAAGCCCGGTTTGTTGTGTATGAATGCTGATTTTTTGGCAGTCCTTGAATTTTGGGAACGTGAGAAGGGCATCAATCGAGATGTCCTGATCGGCGCTGTCCAGGAGGCATTGTTGTCCGCTGCCAAGAAGGCGGTGGGCCCGGCCCGGGAATTGCGCGTGGATATTGACCAGAAAAATGGCGACATCCGGGCGTTTGCAAAGCTGATTGTCTCGGAAAAGGTGATCTCCAAGCACGACCAAATTTCGGTGTTTGACGCCCGGCGGGTGAAGGCGGAAGCGCAGATTGGCGACGAACTGGAATTGGAGGTGACGCCCACGGGTTTCGGCCGCATTGCGTCCCAATACGCCAAGCAGGCGCTGATGCAAAAAATCCGGGTGGCGGAAAAGCAGCTTATTTTCACGGAATTTAAGGACCGGGTGGGCGACATCATCAGCGGGACGGTGCGGCGGTTTGAACGTTCGGATGTGGTTTTGGATCTGGGCAAATATGAGGCCCTGCTGCCGAACCGCGAGCGCGTCCCCACGGAGGAATACCAGGTGGGCGAACGCATCCGCTGCTATGTGAAGGCGGTGGAACAAGGGCCGCACGGCCCGGAAATCATTTTATCCCGCGCCGACCCCAAGTTTATCATCAAATTGTTTCAATTGGAGGTGTCCGAAATCAACGACGGCACGATTGAGATCAAGGGCATTGCGCGCGAACCCGGTTTTCG
>CAZUBG010000013.1:0-48996 GCA_964618545.1 uncultured Bifidobacteriaceae bacterium
CTGTGCAAGGAATGCATTGATGAAGGGTTCACCAGCGTCATGATTGACGCCAGCCATGAGCCGTTTGAAAAGAACATTGAGATCACCAAAAAAGTGGTCGAATACGCCCACAAATATAATTGCTCCGTTGAATCCGAACTCGGTCATCTCGTCGGCGCCCAGTTCGATGACGGCGAAGAAGGCGGCAGCCACTCCACGAGCGGCCACTACACCAACCCCGACGAGGCCGTCAAGTTCGTCAAGGAATGCGGTTGCGACTCGCTCGCCATCGCCATCGGCAACTCCCACGGCGCCTATAAATTCAAGGGCGAACAGCATTTGGACCTCGAACGCCTCAAAGCCATCAAGAAGGCGCTGCTCGAAGCCAATCTCGGTGATTATCCCCTGGTGTTGCATGGTGCCTCCAGCGTGCCGCAATACCTTGTGGTGGAAATCAACAAGTACGGCGGCAAGATGCCTGACGCCCAGGGCGTGCCGGAATCCGACATCGAAGTCGCCCGCCGCGTGGGTTGCACCAAGGTCAACATTGACACCGACCTGCGCCTGGCCATGACCGCCGCCATCCGCAAAGTCTTCTCGGAAAAGCCGGGCGAATTCGATCCGCGCAAATACCTCGGACCGGCCCGCCAGGCCGTCAAAGATCTCGTCCGGCACAAAGTCAAAGACGTGCTGTGCTGCGCCGGTCACGCGTTCGACTAAGCGACGGCTAAAGCTTCATCAGCCCCGGACGAATTTCGTCCGGGGCTTTTTGGTTAAGGTAGGGGAGCCGCCCTCTCGGAAAACCATCTCACAATTTCCCGGCTTGCTGCAACAGGATGCGTTCAAGAACTCTTTTAACCTCGTTGAAGCGCAGCAAGGTGACAGTCACTTGTCCAATGGGAGTCAGACCGGTTATGTGGGCGTCCTCCACCACAAAATGCTCGTCCCAGCGATCCAGTCTTGGATTGAATAACCGGGTGAATTGTCCGCTGCCCGGATGAATTGATCCAACATCAGTCCCTTTGGCAGGATTGCAGCGGGCACAGGAAAAAGCCAGATTGGATAATTCAGTGGTGCCTCCATGCTTGCGACTGACGATGTGATCAACTTCGCACCCTGCCATCAGCAGTCCTTCAAGCATCAGGCAATACTCGCAGCGTCCGCCGGCCCGTGCCCGAATTTCCCGCCGCAACTGCTGGCTGATGGCGTCAGCCATGTCTTGGCGCCAAAGCCCTCGCCTTGGCCATGACGACCAGGTGTTCTAGCTTCAAATAGTCATCCAATTCCACCTTCTCGCCGGGCCGGAGGCCGGATTCCTTTTCCTGGGTGATCAAACTCCAGACCCGTTGGCGAGCCCCATCCGAGGCTTTGAAATTCGCCAGCGACTGCGCCGGAATTTGTTCCACCAAAAAATCCAGAATCTCATCACTTGCATTCGCATTCCTACAGTAGCAGGAATACCCCGATTCGACAAGGGCGGATATGGTCATTGACTGACCGGCGGGCCATCCGGGAAGTGCTGCTGGCCATCGCCAACGAAAACCCGGACGTGGTCCTTTGCAATCAAACCGCTTTGGAGGGCGCCTTGATACTCGACCGTTTGGAGGACCAGAATGCCAGCCGTCAATCCCAGTGACATTTGGCTGGTGGATTTCGGCATGGTGGCCAAGGTCCGGCCCGCTCTCGTACTCACCGCCACGCCTTCCAATGACGAACCGGACCTCGTCAAGCTGCTTCTCCACACCACCGCACTACGAGGCAACCGTTGGACACTAATCATCCCCGAATCATTTCTGAAACCGGGCGCGTTCCATTTGCAACAAATCCAAACCGTCGCAACTGACAAAATGAGAACGGTGCTTGCAGGCCTGGGGAACCGACTGGGAATCTGATTTTCCGTTTTTTGGTTTAAAATCTCTCGGCTCAATATTCATGGGCGAGAATTGGACAACGCGCGGTTGACAATCGCGAACGCCTGAAATACAACCGTGACATGCGATCCGCGATTAAGCGAAAACTACGGAGTGATGGTTGTTAGACCGCTTATGGAGGATCGCGAATCAATTACTATCGCCGCTGGCTTTTTCTGTGCGGCCCTGTACATCGCATCGTATGTCTTGGCGGTAATGTTCCTGCTGAGGCATCGGGAAAACCGCTGGCGGTGGTTGCCATGCTTTTCGATCATTGCCCTTTATTTCATCCTGAATGCGCCAGAGTCCGGCGGGTCGGATGTGCGGTTCCAATGGCATAATGCGGCATTGTTAGTGGCGTGGAATTTCTGGGTGCTTTATCTGGCATTCATCCTTCTGAGGACAGGCAAAGCCCGCCTTTTAATTGCGCTTCGCAGCGTACTGGGAGTCATGGCCCTGTTTACGCTTGCGGGAGCTTCCGTATCGCTGGTTGAAAGCTGGGGATTCTTGCACAGTTTAAGATGATGGTGGTGATTTGCCCCGGCCACAAATCAGTTTTCCAAGTCACCCGCAACAACCTCTTACCTGAATTGCAAATACACCCGGCTGCCCTGACGGCGCAGATTTTCGGTCGTCTCGCTTTTGAGAAACAGCCGCGCCGCCTCCACCTTGCCGCTTTGCAGCAGGTAAGCCTGCACGGTCCGGGCGCGAGCGGCGGCGAGCGTTTCCAAATCAGCTTCGCTGACCGGAAAGGTCGCCAGCAGCCGGGCTTCCATATCGGGGGGCGGTGTCATGACGGGTAGGGAGTTGATGGGGGCGGCCGGGGCCGTGCCGTTGGTCGGCGGCGGCCGCCGGAACAACAGCATCACGCCTTTGATGACTTCCGAGCTGTGGGTTGTTGTCGTAGCCGTGCTGACAACCGGGGGCGGGTTCGTGACGGCGGACGCTGACGGCGCGGTGAGGTCATTGGTGCCAAACTGTGCGGTATACAATAGCTCCAACCAGTGCGCGCGGACCTCGGGCGTGAGCACGATTTGCTCCGCCGAATTGGTGGCCGGGCCGGACTGACGGAGCGCCGTCCACTGCCGCGTGCGGATTTCCCGGTCCAGCGCGGCGCGTTGCAGGCCGGCTCGGTCGGCGTCCGCATCAATGCTCCCGGCCATTTCCAAGCCCAGCGCGGGCCGGGCGTACAATCCTTTCGCCAGCGAATCCAGTTTGGTGCGGTCCACCGGCGTCAGGTCCGCGCTGCCCGGTGCAAAATCCTGGTAAGCGAGTTCATCGCCGCCGCCGAACACCGCCCCCAGCAGCGAGAACGGGGACGTGGCGACTTTTTCCAGAATGTTCACAATCGCGCGGATCACCACTTTGCGGATGCGGAATTTTGGGTCGTCCAGGCTGCCCTCCACCGGCACGTCCAGCACAATTTTTCCCTCCCGGTCCTTGAGGATGGCCACGCCCAGGCGCACCGGCAAATGCGTGGCCTCCGGGCTCTCCACTTTGTCGCCAAAGGTGAACCGGTTCAGCGTGATCAGATTCGCGGCTTTCAATTGTTTGCCGGTGAGATCATAAGCGAGTTCCAGATTCAACTTGCCCTCGGCGATGCCATAGCCGGCGAATTTGCCGGAATACGGACTGGCCGGGGTCAGATCCACATCCTTCACGGAGATTTTCAGGTGGTTCGTCTGCGTGTCACTGAAGGGATTGATCACCCCGGTGAGGCTGGCCGGGCCGACGCCGTCAATCTGCGCCGTCAGCGCCAGGTCCGCGTGCCGGAGTTGTTCCGTGGAAAGACCGGCGATGCGGCCGTTGATCTGCTGAATGCCCGCGTCCACGTTTGGCTTGATCGAGCGGTCGCTGAAGCTGACCGCCGTGTTGGAGATGACGATCGCGCCGATGGCCAGTTGTGGCAGCGGCGCATTCGTGCCGGCCGCACCCGGGACGGCGGCCGTTTTATTCGTCACCGGCGCGGCGGCCTGGGTCAACCGCAGGGCGTTGAGCACGTTGAGGGTTTGGTTCGTTTCGATGATGAGCCGCGCGTAGGCGTGGTCCACGAAGATTTCGCGGATGAACACGGACTGCGGATTGAGGTTCGCAACAATGCCGTTGAACTGCAGCGCATCCCATTTCACCAAATCCTCGGCCTGCACGCCGTCCACCGTGTGAAAATCGTCCAGGCTCGCGTCGCCCTGAAAAGTCACCTGCGGCAACTCGTTCGCCGGGGTGCGCAAATGGAGGGTTCCGTGCAGGCCGAGTTTGCTGCCGAGGATGAACAAATTCAGCTCCGGCTCCAGATACGGATCGAGCGTGCCCAGATCAAGCTGGTCCAGATCCAGCCGCACCTCCGCCGTGGGCGGCAAAAATGAGGCGGTGACCGCCGATTGGATCGAGCCGTTCGTATTCCAGCGCACCGTCAGTTCCGCCGTGAGGTTTGTGCCGGGCAGGTTCGATATGTTTTTCGCGCTGAACGTGAGGTCGCTTAAGTCCAGCCGCGCCGGCCGCGAATTGACATGATCCTCCAAATGCAGCGCGCAATTTGTCACCGCCACGCTGCGCACCAGCCCGCTCCATTGGTTGGTGCTTTGCAGCAGCATCGTCACGGCATTCGTCACCGAGCGGAGCAAAAACAGGATGCCGCCCGGCACATTCGTGGCGGTTTCCGACGGTTTCGCCATTTCCACGACATTGATGGAGGCATCCCGGGCGCGGTTCAACCGCAGTTTGCCGCCGTCGAGGGTGATCGTTCCCACCGTGGCCGTGCGCACCTGAAAATCAGCGCTGGCGCCGGTGACCGTCAGCGCCGCCAATTCGGCCAGATTGTTGGTGTCGCCGGGCGCGCCCAGCTTGAAATCGTGGAGCGCAAACGCCGTGTTCTCCACGGCGGCCTCGCGGTGGTCGGCGCTCAGGTCAAACCGGTAGTTTACATCCAGCGCAATCGTTCCCCCGCGAATTTCAAACCGCACCAGGTCTTGGTAGAGCGCCGCGTATTTGTTCAGCGTGAAGTTGGCCAGCTTGAGCTCCCCTTGTGACCGCAGCGGCGACAGGTAGAAATAACCGCTCCAGGAAATCTCCTCGCCCGCGTCCGTCGTGCCGGTGAACGCGTAGGGATTCTTGTTGTCCGGATCCGTGCGAAAATTGTCCAGGGTGATGTTCAGCGGGCCGAGCGTGCGCCGGAACGCCTCGCGCGTGGTGAAATCCGTGCAGGCGGCGGTGGCCCCGCCAATCTGCAGCCGGGCGATATACAGCACCATCGGTTTGGCGGGCGCACTTTTCGCGGGCGCAGCGTTGGTGGAAAACTTTGTGATCAGATCGGAAAAATTAAACGTCCGGTCCGCATTCATCTGCACCCGCACAAAGGGCCGGGTGGTGCTGATCTCCTTGAACCGCCAGGCCTTGCCCAACAGCGATGACACATCAAAGTGGACGTAAACCTCGTCCCAGGAAATAAACGGCTGGCCATCCTTGTCCTTGATCAACAAACCGCTCACGGTCGTCGAAAACGCAAACGGGTTGAGGCGGATCTTTTGAATGGAAACCTCGCGGTTGAACTGTTGGGCCAACTGTTTCACCGCCACCCGGCGGAGGATGGGCGGCAAAATCAGAAAGCCGAGGACAGTGTAAAACAAGAGCAAACCCGCCGCCCACAACAGGAATCGTCGAAAGCGGTATGAAAGCAAATTCCAAGCATTCATAAATCTGATGTCACTGAGCATCCGGCCAAAAGCAAAAAAAGTCAACCTTGGGTCAGTCCACGGTTGAAATGTTCAAACCAGGGCCAGTCTGGCGCTTATGTCACGCCAACTGTGCCACAAGTGTGTCATCCTGGCGCTCGGATTTCGGTTCAACCAGTGACATGGCCAGGATTTCCTTGGTTTTTCGCCATTTTTCAGCCTGGCACGGCCAAAGCTTCGACATTGATCAGTGGAACAAAGGATCGAAACCGTTAAACGTGGATGATCACAGTTAAGAACAAACAAAAAACCAAACCAAAAATATGAACCTGATAAAATTCCAAAGTTTCCCGCTGAATGCCTGCACTGGCTTTGACCGTTCGCCGGACTTTCAGGCAGAGCTTGAACATTTCTTCAACGCGCCCGCGTTGGCCACCGATGCGGCCTGGGCTCCCGCCCTGGATGTCATTGAGGAAAAGGACAGTTACGTCGTGAAGGTCGAACTGCCCGGCGTCAACAAGGAGGACGTCAAGCTTTCCCTGGAGCAGGGCACCCTGTCCATCACCGGCGAACGCAAGAGCGAAACCAATGCTGAAACCGCCACCGCGTATCACACCGAACGGTTCCATGGCCGCTTCCAGCGCTCCATCAACCTGCCCGAATCCATTACGAGGGACCAGGTGAAAGCGCAATACAAGGACGGCGTGCTGACGGTGACCCTGCCCAAGAGCGAGGAAGCCAAACCCAGGCAGATTGACATCGCGCTCAACTGAACCTCGGCGCGCTCAATCTCATCCCGCAGACCCACGCGGTCTGCGGGATTCAGTCTGCTGGGCCCGGCACCTCATTTCAGCGAGTGCAGAAACGCAATCAACGCCTGAACCTCCGCGTCCGAAAACTTCGCGCTGAACCGGGGCATCTCCCCCTTGATGCCTTGGGTGATGATCGCGGCCAGCCGGGTATCGGACTTCACGAGGCCGTGCAAATCCGGCCCTTCGTCACCCGTGGCGTCCGCCCCGTGGCAATGGGCGCAATTCATCCGGAACAAAGCGCGGCCATGGGCGGCCGCGTCCCGGGGGGGTGCCACCGGGGAAAGCGGCCCGCCCTCGCACCGGGCCTCCGGCCGGGCCAGGATCAGTAATGTGGCGAACAGAACCCCGCGCCCGCCGCGCATTATATAATACGATGTTTTCATGACCGCACCGCTCAGGCCAGGGTGGCATCCACCACGGCCAGAGCTTGTTGGTTTTCCACATAATTCACTTCCGTGATGCCAAGCACCGTGGGGAGAATCGAGGGCTCCACTTTCATCGGGCCGGGTTTGGGGGCGGCCCCGGGGGCGGGTTGGGGAAAGGCGGTGGACATGGCGGTGTGAAACGTCACGTTCCCCTCCACTTTTTTGAGCGTCTGATGAATGTGCCCGTTCAGCACGGTCACCGAGCCGAACCGTTTCAGCAGGCCCAGCGCGCGTTCGGCGTCCTGGGTGCCCCAGCCCCATTTGGGATAAACCGACCACAGCGGCACATGCGCGAACACCACGATGGGCGTGCTCGCCGTCAGGCCGCTGACATCGTTGGCCAGCCATTGCAACTGGTCTTCTCCCAACACCCCCAGCCCTCCCTCGGCGATGTTCAGCACATTGACCAGCCCGATGAAATGCACGCCGTGCTGGTCGAAGCTGAACCATCCGGCCCCCAGCGTGTCTTTGCCGTGCCGGGACCGGAACTCCCGCCCATTGTCGCTGATGACATCGTGCTCGCCGGGCACGTAAAAAATCCGCCCGGCGCGGGTCGTCTTCAGCAACTGATCCAGCGTGTCGAATTCCTCCGGCTCGGACAGATGCGTCAGGTCGCCCGTGTGCAGAATGAAATCCGGGGCCTGGGGCAGCGCATTGATCTTGGCAATGGCCTTTTGAAGCGTGGCCACCACATCGGTGTTGGCGGGCTTGTTGAAGCCAATGTGGCTGTCGCTGATTTGCACAAAACTGAAATCACCGGCGGCACCGGCCATCCCCACGCCCGCCCCCGCCTCCGACGGACTCAGAATGTTCGAGGTGAGCAGGCCGCCGCCGACCGTCCACAACATGCCCGTGCCGACCCAGGCCATGCACTTCAAAAAGCCGCGCCGGTCCACGCCGTCGTTTTGATGATCCTGTTCAAGAGGTTCGGCCTCCGCCGCGAGGTGCCGGGTTTCGGTAAAGGCTGGTTTTTTTGATTTTGATTTCATGGTTAAAAGTGGTTGCGCCATTCCAGACTGCGGGAGACTGGAAATTATTCCCGGGAATAAAACTGCCGGTGGAATGGTCTTGCCTTTTGATGCAACGAAATCCAAACAATATCCAGTGGACGAACGAGAACGATTGAAGGCTTTTGAGCAAGCCGTGCTGCCGCACCTGGATGCCGCCCACAACCTGGCGCGCTGGCTGGCCGGCAACGATCAGGACGCGCAGGACGTGGCGCAGGAGGCGTGCCTGCGCGCCTTTAGGTTTTTTGGCAATTTTCGCGGGGACAATGCCCGCGCCTGGCTGCTCGCCATTGTCCGCAATACTTTTTACACCTGGCTGCGGAAAAACCGCCCGCCGGAAGGCACCCTCGAACTGGATGAGGAGGCGCTGGAAATTGCGGACCCGTCTGGAACGGCAGCGGCTTTGCATTCCCGCCAGGGCGACGCCGAATCCGTGCGGCGCGCCGTTGCCGCGTTGCCCGTGGAATTCCGGGAAATTGTGGTGTTGCGCGAAATGGAAGGATTCAGTTACCAGGAAATCGCCGGGTTGGCGGACGTGCCCATTGGCACCGTCATGTCACGGCTGGCGCGCGCGCGCAAGCTGTTGCAAAAACACCTGGCCGCCGAATTCAAACCGGGAGGCCCATTATGAATTGTCTCCAAGCCGAACCCCTTGTCGCCGCTTACGCCGATGGCGAACTGGACCCCGTCCACGCGCTGGAACTGGAACGCCACCTGCAGGACTGCCCCGCCTGCACCCGGGCGTGGCGTGAGTTGCAAAGTCTGAAAAAGGCCGTGGGCCGCGAGGCGCTTTATTTCCCCGCCCCCGCGGAACTGCGGAGCAACCTCCTGGCGGAACTGCGAACGCAGACCGGCCGGCAACCCTCAGCGCCATTCTGGAATGTTCGTTCGTGGAACTGGCTGGGCACCGCCATGTCCGGCGCGACCCTGGCCTGTCTGGCGCTGTTATTGGCCGTCTCGCTGAGCCGGCCCTCGGGGCGGGATCAACTGGCGCAGGAACTCGTGTCCGGCCATATCCGCTCCCTGATGGCAAATCACGCGCTGGATGTCGTCTCCACCGACCAGCATACGGTTAAGCCGTGGTTCGACGGCAAACTGGATTTCGCCCCTCCGGTCAAAGACCTGGCCGCGCAGGAATTCCCCTTGATCGGCGGTCGGTTGGATTACCTTGGGAACCGTGCCGTGGCCGCGCTCGTTTTCCAGCGCCACAAGCACCTCATCAACCTCTTCATTTGGCCAGGTACGGAAACCGCCACCCCGCCTGCCGCAGTGGCCCCGCGCCAGGGCTATAACCTGGTTCACTGGACCCAGGCCGGCATGACCTGCTGGGCCGTTTCGGACCTGAACGAACAGGAACTGTTGGAATTCGCCCGGGACTTCGCTTCCTGAACCGCCGCACGCCATTGTCGGCGATGGGGATCTGTTCATGGACCGGGGCTCTGAATCATCCGGGAGATTGTTTGTTTCGTCAGATGAATGCAGAGATGGGGAACGGTCGCCGCAGCAACCGTTCCCCACTGGCATCCGCCCCATCCTACTCCGCTTTCTCGTTCTGCTGCTTCAGCATCACGCCGAGGAGACCTTCCACGAGACCCTGGCCGGCCCCGGTGCCGTTCACGGCCACCTCCGGCACGATCCGGACGTTGCAGTCACCGACGATTTGCATGAGCTGCATGACCGTATAGCCCTGCGCGCCGAGCGATTGCACGCCCACCCGGTAGGCCTCGGCCTTGGCCGTGCCGGTGGCCCGGATGGCTTCGGCTTCACCGAGCGCCCGCAGACGGGTGGACTCAGCATCGCCGGTGGCCTGCTTGACGCTGGCGTTGGCCTTTAATTCGGCAATGTTCACGCCTTGTTCGGCACCCACCATTGATTGCTGGATGTCGGCCAGCGCGGTTTGCCGCACCAGCTGCTGCCGCCGGACTTGGGCGGCTTCCTGCACCTCATACGTTTTGCGCTGTTCCTCGGCGAGCTTGCGCTCGGTCTGTGTTTCCATCAGCGAGGCCGGCGGATTGATGTCGCCGATCAGCGTGTCAATCGCCTGCACGTCGTACGCGGCCAGTGCCGTCCGGATGTGCTGCGCCGCCTCGATCTGGCGGTGACTGTGGGCGCCCAAAAAGTCGAGCACCGTGTAGTCCTGCGCCGAGTTGCGGAAGTAATTCCCGACAATCGGCTGCAGCACGTGATCCACCAGGTTTTGCATGGAGCCCACGCGGGAGATCACCTTGGGCGCGTCGAGCGCGCCGACATGGATGATCTGCGCCACGTCCAGGTTGAACGCAAACCCGTCCTGCGACCGCACCGTGATGGACGAGAGCTTGGCGTCATAATTATGCGCCTCCGTGCGGCTCGCCCAGTTGAGCACGATGTTGGTGGTGGGCACCAGCTCGACCTTCATGACCCGGGTGTTGAGCGGATGTTTGCCCGGATAAAGCGGGCTCACCCACACGCCCTTGTGCCCCACCTGCACCAGGTCGCCGTGTTTGAACTCCACGCCGCTGACATCCTCGTGCGCCAGACCGACGAACGAGATGACCACGCCGACATATCCAATCGGGATTTGCACCATCGGAACCTGCTCCACCTGCACAAACCACGGGTTCAGGTTCCAGGTGCCGGACAACAGGATTTGCTCCTGCAAACCGCGTCGTCCGCCCTGATCCAGAAACACCTGGGCGTTCTGGTAGTTGTTATGGTCGGCCATCGCGGGACCGGCAATTTCACCGGCTTCGATCGAGCGTCCGTCCAGGGTGGTCACCACGCCCACCATGTCCGGTTCCACCCGCGCCAGCAGCAACTGTTGGGCCGCCATCCCATGTTCCGGTGCCGTCGCCGAGTTGATCACGGTGAACAGTGCGGTGTTGATGCGATACGTTCCGGCCGTGAGCAGTCCCAGTTGCCGGCCCTTTTCGCCGCCCAACCGCAGGAACTTGCGCGCGTCCTGGAATTTATCGCATTCCACCACCCGGCCCAGGATGCGTTCGGCCGGGATCGCCGCCCCATCGGCGGCTATCACCAGCGCAATTTCACCCTGCGGCACCACGGTGACCGGTGCTTTCAGCACGCGGTACTGCCAGGGCCAGTAACCAAAGTGCAGGCCCGGGGCCAGGACATCCGCCTGATAGCCGGCTTCGCCATTGAGGGCGATCAAACATCCCGGCGCCAGACTGCGGGCGGAGAAGCGTTTGATCACAATTCCCACCGAACGCTCGCGAATCAGCACGAAGCCGGAGAGGATGAGCAGGACCAGCAGGCCCAGCCCATACCAACCAAGCTCCGCACCAAACCATGTCCAACCGAAGCCCAATCGTAGATTCATCATCATCACCCGCCTCCGATGTGGTTGCCGGCGGACGCGGGTTGTCGCCGCGCCAACCAGGCAACGCGTTCAGTTTGGGAAACCATGGTGACCCGCACCCACGGGGACTAGCAGCCTGTCGGACTTAGAAAATACGACGCTCACAAATGACATATGAGCGACTTTGATTTTCCGCGAAGGTGTTTTGATGGTCTAAAACGACCGTTTTTGGGGCAAAAACCCCTAAGTCCGACAGGCTGCTAGAGGATCGCCCTTCCAAAGGCCGGCGGGGTTAGCTGACGGGCTGGGTCTTGAAAGTGACCTGGGTCACGGTTGCCCGCGACCCTGCGCCCCGTCCCCGAACGCCCGGTTTCCCAGGATTCCGGGGAAGGTGGTTCCCCCGCGCCGGCTTGCAGGAAGGCAGGCCGGCTTAGGCTGCATACTACAGTGATACCAATCCCACAACTTTCGGATTTGTCAAGAACTGATGAATTCAGGTTTTGGCCAGTGCGCGAAACACGGCTTCGGCAAGCACGGGCAGCGTGATCGGTTTCTCGATGAGCTTGCCAATGCCGGCGGCGTGACGGCTCTCTTCATCCGGAGGCCCGCTGGATCCGCTGGTCAAAATCAGGGGCAGCCCGGGTCGCAGGGCGTGAAGTCGGCGCGCCAATTCCAACCCGTTCAGGTCCGGCATGGTCAGGTCGGTGATGACCAGGTCGAACCGGGCGGGATTCTCGCCGCACCAACGGAGCGCCTCGTGGGCGCTGTTGCTGATGGTGACCTGATAATTCAACTGTGACAGCAGTCGTTGGTACATGGCCGTCAACACGGGTTCATCATCCACAAACAAAATCTTCTGACCCTGGCCGCGGGCCAGCGGGGGGGCGGCGGATAACGTCAGCGTGGCGTCTGGCGTCCGGGCCGGGAAAAACAGGCTGAAGGCTGACCCCTGACCGGGCTGGCTTACAACGATGATAACCCCTTCGTGGGACTGGACAATGCCCAGGACCACGGTCAGGCCCAGCCCGGTGCCCTGGCCGACCGGCTTGGTGGTGAAGAACGGTTCAAAGATGTGTTCCAGGGTTTGGGGATCCATGCCGCGACCGGTGTCGGTGACGGTCAACCGTGCATAGGGGATCGGTTGTAATGCCGGGTGCCCCTTCAGGAAGGGTTCGTCGGGCACAAAGGAATCCAATTGAATGATGAGGCGTCCGGGCCGGCCCTCCATGGCGTGGAGCGCATTGGTGGCCAGGTTGATGGCCACCTGGTAAATCTGCGTGGGGTCGGCCAGAACGGCGGGCGCATCTTCTGCCAGGTTTAATTCGATTTTGAGTTCGGCGGGCAGCGACGCGCGAAGAAACTTGGCCGCCTCTTTGACGACGGTATCCAGGCGGATCACGGCCCGCGGCTGTTCCCGCTGGCGGCTGAACGTCAGGATTTGCTGCACCAGATCCTTGGCCCGGGAGGCGGCCTGGAGGATTTCGCCCACGTTTTCCTGTGCTGAAACATTGCCCGCACAGTCCTGCTTCAGCAGGTAGCAGTAGCCAAACATGGCGGCCAGCATGTTGTTGAAATCATGCGCAATCCCCCCGGCGAGCGTCCCGATGGCCTCCATTTTTTGCGCCTGGCGGAACTGGGCCTCCAGTTGCACTTCCCGGGTCACATCGCGCTTGACGGCGACATAATTCACCACCTGTCCCGCCGCGTCCCGCACGGGCGTGATGGTGGCTTCTTCCTCGTAAAATGTGCCATTCTTGCGGCGATTGATAAAATGGCCGTTCCAGGTTTCACCGCGCCCGAGCACGGTCCACATCCGGCGGTAAAACTCCTCATCCTGCCGGTCGCTCTTCAGCATTCGGGGATTCTGGCCCAGCGCCTCGGCGCGGGTGTAGCCGGTGCTTTTCTCAAACGCCGGGTTGGCGTAAAGGATCGCGCCTTCGAGATCAGTGATCACGATGGTTTCGGCCGCCTGCTCCACGGCCGTGACCAACCGGGCCTGGGTTTGCTCGGTCCGCTTGCGCTCGGTGATGTCTTCAATCGCCGCCATCGTGCGCACCGGTTGCCCGGCTGTGTCCCGGATGAGAGTCGTGTTCACGTTCACCCAGGCAATCGTCCCGTCTTTGCGCACATAGCGTTTCTCCAGGCGGTAATCCGGCACCTCACCGCGCACCAAGCGCTGGTTGGCCTCCCAGTCTTTCTGGCGGTCCTCCGGGTGCGTGAGTTCAGGGAAGTTCCTCTGCAGCAGTTCGGCCATCGTGTACCCGGTGATCACGCACATTTTCTGATTCACCCGGAGAAACCGTCCCGTGTATGGGTCGGCCTGCGCCATGCCAATGGCGGCCATCTCAAACATCGTGCGGAAGTTCACCTCGCTCTCCCGGAGTGAGGCTTCCGCGCATTTTCGCTCCGTGATCACGTCAAACACCGCCACGAAATAGTCCCGACCGGGACTGTACACCGCGATCATGAACCAGTTCTTCAAGGCTTCGACATGGATTTCAAACCGTTCCGGAACTCCCGTCCGCGCCACCCGGCCATAAATCTCGAACAATTCCGGGTCCGCTTCCCGGATGCCGGGAATGGCCTCGCTGGCTCGTCGGCCGACCACGTCCTTCAGTCCGGTCAACTTCTCGAATGCTTGGTTGACCGCCAGGTACATAAAGTCCCGCGGCTGGTCCTGCTCAAAAATCATCCGGCAATAAGCAAAGCCATTAAGCATGTTTTCAAACAACGAGCGGTAACGTTCCTCGCCCGCCCGCAACACCGCTTCCGCCGCCTGCCGCGCCCGCCGGTCCGCCGATTCCCGCTGGCTGCGCTCCAACGCCGACACCAGCCGGGTGAGATTATCCTTGTTCACGTAATCCCACACTCCCAATTTGAGCAGTTCCACCGCCTTTTCCTCGCCGATGCTGCCCGACACCAGGATCAAAGGCAGGTCCGGTTGGCGCGCTTGCAACACCCGGAGCGTGTCCTTGAAATCCAGCTTGGGCACATGGTAGTCGGACAACACCGCGTCCCATCCGCTGGTTTCTAGGGCGGCTTTCAGATCCTCCAGATCCGTGACGAGCTGGCGGCGGCCGATCAGGCCGTGGTGCTGCAAATGGCGTTCCAGCAGGAGAAAATCGTCCGGTTGATCCTCGATGATGAGCAGGTTGAGCGGCGGGTTCATGCAGGCGTTTTCTGAGATGGTTTGCAGGCGGGCCACCGGTAATAGTCGGCTTTGTTCTGCCCGGCCGTTTCCCCGGGCAAAACACCGTCCTTGATGATCCCGGCTGGCTCTTTGCACAACATTCTTGCTGTCAGGCACTTAACATCGGCTGAATCCGTCAAAAAGGCAATCAATTAAGAATTTAATTGAAGCGTATTATCAAAAGTGATTAACGCCTCTTCAACGGGTGGGCATCATTAGCGGAGCCGGCTTCAGCAGGGACTGGGCGGTTGGGCGGCGGATAAACGCACAATGTTTTTTCCCAGCGGGATTCGGCAAGGGGTTGCCTGCCCCCCGTCCGCCTCAGGTCGTCGGTTTCGGCGGTTTCGGCGGCGCGGTAGGATGCGGTTCCGTCAGCAGCTTTTCCACCGCCTCCGCCAGCGTTGTGCAGGTGGTGATCGGCGGATGGTTGGGATAGTGAAAGAACCCCAGAATATTCAGCCCCGGATCCTTTGTCGGATCCGGAATGACCCGGATCACCCGCCCCACGCCGTTCTGCGAAATCAAATCCATGTTCCGCCCCAGCTCTGTGCGGCAATCCAGCCCCATGGATTCCAAGGCGGACAGATTGGCCAGGAAACCGAAACCCGGCCGCAAATCAGTGAGCAGGATCTTCAGTTCTTCCCGGCTCTGCTTGAGTTCGGCCGGACGCACCCGGGCGATATAATTCACGCACAGCACCTGCTTGAATTTGTTTGAAGTGGCCAGAATCATCGAATGCAGTTTAAAACCAGTGTGGCGCAGGCGCGGAAATTGTCAAGAACCACGACAATGCGGCATCCCCGCCTCACTGTCCCTGAATACGATAATACTCCACCGCCTGGCCCGGGTTGAGCAGCAGGTTGGTCGCGCTGAGCGGACCGCCCGCATTTTGCCACACCGGAGCGGCCAGATTCGTCGCGCTCTGCACCTGGTACGGCGCCACGCCGCCGCTCCAGCCCAGCAGCAGATTGCTTCCCTGCCGCGTGATCGTTCCGACCATCGGAACCGCCGTCACCGTGATGTTCAGCGTGGCGTTCACCGACAAGCCCTCAACGTCCGAGGCGCTCACCACCAAACGGTTGGCGCCCGCATTGCTGGAATACGGCGTGCCCGACACAACCCCATTGCCGGCCACGCTCAGCCAGGCCGGACCGCTGACCTTCGCGAACGTCAGCGCGTCGCCAAAATTCGGATCCGTCACATTCGTCGCGATCCCCAGGGAATAAGCCTGGCCGGCCCGGGCCGGCGGGCCGGTGAACGGATTCAGGAGGAACACCGGCGGGGTGTCCGCATTGACCTGGAGATCCAGGGTTCCGACCGCCGCCAGACCGCCGGAATCCACCACCAACAGCAGGAAGGAACCGGCCCCCAGGCTCGCGCTCGTCGGGGTGCCCGAAATCGCGCCGTTCGTCGCCACATTCAGCCACGCCGGACCGGTGACCTTGTAAAACGCCAGCATGTCCCCGGCCCCCAAATCGGGATCCGTGGCATTCGTGGCCACCGTGCCCGCGTAGGGCAGGCCGGCCGTCGCCGCCGGTTTCGTAAAGTCCGGGGAGGTGAATGACGGTGGACGGTTGACATACAATGACATCGTGGCCGCGGCGGACCCGCCGCCCAAGTCCGTCACGCTGACCACAAACGTGTTCGACCCGCCGTCGGTTTCCTCCGGCGCGCCGGAAAGGCCGCCATTGGCCGCCACTCTCAGCCAGGCCGGACCGCTGACCTTGGCAAACGTGAGCACATCCCCCGCCGCAAGGTACGGGGCCGTCGCGTTGGTGGCCATGGATTCAGCATAGTCCTCGCCCGCATTCGCCCACGGCTCGGCAAAGGGATTGCTCAGGAAACCCGGCGCCGGATCCGGAGCCACCACCACGTCCATGCTGGCGGTCGCGGACAGGCCGTTGGTGTCCGTCAGGCTGACCACGAATATATTTGTGCCGATGTCCGAATTGGTGGGCGTCCCGGTGAGAGTTCCGTTCGCGGCCACCTCCAGCCAGGCCGGGCCGCTCACTTTGGCGAACGTGAGCGGGTCGCCCGCCGGCGCCGTGGTCACAGCCGGCAGGCCGGCCGTATAAGGCAGACAGGCGATGGCCGGCACCGCCGGAAATGCATTGCTGGTGAACATCGGCAGCGTCAGTCGGAAAATCACGCCGTTGCCTCCGCCCACCGAAGGATTGTAACCCACTCCGCCCTGGGGTGTGGTGCCGTAAAAACTGCCATTGCTCGCCTGCACCAGGGCCGCTTGCGGATCGGCCCCGTTGATTCCATCAAACCACAACAGCGTGGTCAGCGCTCCCCCGGGGGTGATTTTGAAGACCGTCCCCTGGCCCCCGGCGCCGCCCGCAGTCGTCGTGCCATAAAAATTCCCATCCGTGGCCTGCACCAACGCGGCCGCCGGATTGCCGCCATTCGTGGAACCGAATGAACCCAGCGTGGTCAGCGTGCCATTGGTCGTCAGACTGAACACCGTGCCCGCACCGCCGGCCCCGCCTTCATACGTCGTGCCATAGAACCGGCCGTCCGCACCCTGGATGACCCCGGCCTGCGGATAGCCGCCATTCGCCCCATTAAACGACCCCAGCGTCGTCAGCGTGCCGTTCGTGGTCAGGCTGAAGACCGTGCCAAAACCATCGCCGCCGGCTTCCAGCGTCGTCCCGTAAAAATTCCCGTCGCGGCCCTGCACCAACGCGCAGTTCGGATAAGCCCCGTCGGTTTCACCCGTGAACGAATACAGCGTGGTGAACCCACCGCCGGCCGTCAGCTTGAAGACCGAACCGTAAGCATTGACGCCGCCCTCCAGGGTCGTGCCATACCAATTGCCATCCGCGCCCTGCAGCAAGCCATTCTGGGGATTCTCCCCGTCCACCCCGCCGGTGAACCAGTGAAGGAACGTCACCGCTCCGTTGGTGGTCATCAGGAAGAGGCTGCCCTCCCCATAGGCCCCGCCCAGAAAAGTGGCGCCGTAAAAATTGCCGTTCGTTCCCTGGGCCAGCGGGGCATAGGGATCCTCCCCGCTGCTCGTTCCATAGGCAAAACTGTGGAGGTTGGTCAGCATCCCGGCCGGGGTCATCCGGAAAACCGCGCCTTGGTAACTGCCGCCGCCGCCCTCGGCGCAGCCGTAGAGATTGTTGTCATTGCCCTGCACCAGACCTGCATAGGGAAACGCCCCGTCCCCGCCCCCGCTGAAAAACACATTGGTTGCGGAAGCTCCCGGCACCGTGGCGCTGACCACCGTCAGCCCCGCTTTGGCGCTGGACACCGCAAACAGTCCGTTGCTCACCATCACGGAATAGCTTCCGCTATTCGCCGCCGTCACCCCGGCCAGCGTGAGCGTGCTGGTGGCCGAGCCGGAAAGGTTGCCCGTGTCCGTCAGGTTTGTCCCATTCTCCTGCCATTGATAGGCCAGCGGCTGATTTCCCTGGGCCGCCACCGAGAACTGCGCCGTGGTCCCCGCCACGCACGTCTGGCTGACGGGCTGGGTCGTGATGTCCGGCGGGGAATAGATCACCTCCAGAACGGCGTCCTCGCTCGTGAGCGCGTTGAAACTGTTGCTGACCACCACCGAATAAAGCGCCGAGTCACCCGCCATCACGTTTGTGATCCTCAGCGTTGCCGTCGTGACCCCCGAAAAATCCCCCCCGTTCGTGAGGTTCACTCCGTTCTGCTGCCACTGGTAAAATACCGGCGAACCCCCCGAGGCGGCCACCGTGAACAGCGCGGCGCCCCCGAGGTCGGTGGCCTCATCCTCCGGTTCGGCCGTGATTTGCAGCGGCCCGTTGATGGTCACGCGGTAGATCGTGCCTTCCCCGGAGGCCCCGCCGGTTTCCGTCGTGCCATACAAATTGCCATCCGTCCCCTGGATGGGCGCGGCCGAGGGATTCGACCCGAGATAGCCGTCAAACTGAACCAGCGTTTCGAACTCGCCGGTGGGGGAGATTTGGAAAACCGTGCCAAAACCATACAGACCGCCCTCTTGCGTGGTGCCGTATAAATTGCCATCCGCAGCCTGCACGACTCCGCCCCAGAGCGTGCCCCCGTCGCTCCCGCCGGTGAAGGAATGCAGCGTCGTCAATGCGCCGGAAGACTCGATCTTGAAAACGGTGCCCTCGCCGCTGGCCCCGCCTTCATAAGTCGTGCCGTAGAAACTGCCATCCACACCCTGGACCAGGCCGGCGTTGGGGATGGACCCGTCGCTGCCTCCGCTGAACGCATACAGCACCGTCAGTTGGCCCGTCGGGGTCATTTTGAACACCGTGCCGGCCCCCCCGTTCTCCCCGCCGTATTCCGTCGTGCCGTAGAAATTGCCGTCGCCGCCCTGCACCAGCACGGACGAAGGATTGCTGCCGTCGGTCCCGTCAAACGAAACCAGCGTCGTCACCAACCCGTTGGTGGTCATCCGGAACACCGTCCCGTAACCGTACACGCCCCCCTCATACGCCGTGCCGTAGAAGTTCCCATCGCTGCCCTGCGCCAGCCCCGCCACGGGTAATTCACCGTCATTCCCCGTCAGGAACGCCAGGCTGGCGATCACCCCGCTGCTGCTGATCCGGAAGGCCGTCCCGTCGTTGTAAGCGCCGCCGCCATCCGTCAGGCCGTAAAAATACCCATCCGCCCCCAAAACCAGTCCGCCGTAAGGAATGGCCCCGTTGTAACTGTAAAAGGAAGTCAGCGTGCTCAGCCCCCCGTTGGGGGTGGCTTTGAACACCGTGCCCAGGCCGTAATTGCCGCCCTCGATGGTGGTGCCATAAAAATTGCCGTCCCCGCCCTGGGCCAGCGGGCTGTAGGGATACCGGCCACTCGAAAACGAAGCCAGACTCGTCAGCGTGACCCCCGCCGGCGTCAGGGAAATCACCGTCAGCGTGGCCCCCGTGCTGGTGATGAAGCCGAGGCTGTTGCTGACGATCACCGAATAAGTGCCCGCGTTGGGGGGCATTACATAGTTGACCGTCAGGCTCCGGTTCGTGACGCCGGAGTCAGTGGCGCTCGGAATCAGATTCGTTCCATTCATCTGCCATTGGTAGGTATCCGGCAGATTCCCCGCCACCGCCACGCTGAACGTCGCGGACCCTCCCGGCACGACGGACTCGTTGGTCGGTTGCTCCACCAAGATCGGCGCGGACGGAACAATCGTGAGCAGGGCGTTGGAACTGGTCAGTGTCCCGGCCGCGTTGCTCAACATCACCGCATAGGTGCCGGCGCTGGCAAACGTCACGTTGCTGACGGTCAGGCTGCTGGTGAGTGAGCCCGAGAGATTGCCTCCGTCCGTCAAATTCGTCCCGTTCTCCTGCCATTGGAAATGGATCAGCGCATTGGTCCCGGTGCCCACGCTGAAACTGGCCGTCATTCCTTCCGGCAGCGCCTCGCTGGCGGGTTGCTCGGTGATGACCGGCGGCGTGACCACCGCCAGACTGGCCTGGCGGGTCTGCACATAACGGTCAGTCAGGTTCGTAAACCAGAGCGTGGCCGAATGGCTGCCGGCCGGCAGCAGCGCCGCCGCCGCCGTCGGACTCACCTGGACCGTCATCGCCGCGCCGCCATTCACCAGCGTGCCGCCACTCGGGGAAACCGTGAACCACAACGACGTGTTGGCCAGACTCCAATTCATTGTGCCGGCCGCCTGGTTGGTCAGCAAAAACGTCTGCGTGGCCGGGCTGAACGGACCGCCCGCCGCTCCGCTGAACGTCACCCCCGCCGTCGGGGTGATCAGCAAAGGCTCCGCCAGGGCCAGTGCCGTCAGCAAATTCGAGCCCGTCGGCGTGCCCCAGCCCGTGCAGAGATCGTATCCCGCCACCGCTGAAAAACGCGCCGGACTGGCCGGATTCTCATTGTTTCCCGTGGTGATGTCGTGGAACAGGGACCCGTAACTCAACGCATTCGACCCTTGGCCCATGGCATACACCGCCGGGGCCAAAAATCCCACCGCTGGTTCCCCGTTCGTCAGCGCCAGTTGGTTCGCCAGTGCCGTGAAGGCCGCCCACAAGGGCGTCGCGCAACTGGTGCCCCCCACCGTCAGTCCCTGGCCGTTGTTGCAAATGACATAAACATTATCCGCCACCATCGCCACATCCGGCAGGTTCCGCATCGTCGTGGACCCCTGATTCGCGGACATGTTAACGCCCTGCTGCCAGCTCGGAATGGCGTAGCGCGTGCTGATCCCCCCGCCGCTGTCCGGCGTCCACGTGGTTTCCGACACCCAGGCGCCTGCCGGACCGCTCGTTGTCAGCGTCGTCCCCCCCACCACCGTGATGTTCGGATCATCCGTCGGCGACGCCGGCGCGCCCGCATACGCCCCGCCGTCCCCCGAGGCATTGAAAAACGTCTGTCCCTGCGCCGCAAATTGCAGAAAAATCTGGTCGCTCGCCGCGTCCGTGCCATAAGTCCACGAAGCGCTGATTTGTCGCGCCAAATCGTCCGTGGCCAGGCGGTTCAAAATGTCATCCGGGCTCGATCCTTCGTAAACCAGCACGCCATTGAGTCCGGGGGCCATCGAAATGGCCGTCTCGATGTCGAGCGACACCTCCACGCCTCCGTTACCCCCCGCCGCCCCGTTGTACCCGTCCAGCAGCACCGCGCTCACCGGCACGTTGGGCAGGCCCGCCTGACTCTCATAGGCGCTGATGTCGCCGGGATAATAGCCCGCATCGAATTCCACCAACCCCACGGTTTGACCCGTGCCCGTCAGCGGCACCCCGGGCGCATAGGCGGCGCGAAAATCCTGGCCGAAATAAGTCCCGCCCGGCCCCGAACCGCTCAGCGCCGGTTTCGCCTGGCCGGATGCGGTGGGGTGCCAGCAGGGATGCGGAACCACAAAATCATCCAGCCCGCTCACCGTCAGCACCGGCACCGCCAGTTCCAGCGAGGGTTCGACATCCGGAGCCCGGAACGTGCGGGATTCGCTCGGGTGCTGATACTCATTGAGGGTGACCTGGAACGTCCGTTCAATGTCCGCCACCGTTCCGCGCACCTTCACCAGCGTCCGGTTGGCATGCCGGCCCGTCACCGACAAGCCGTGGGACTGGGCGAAGTTGATCACCGCCTGGTAATCCTGTTCCGTCGGGCCGAACTTCCCGGCAAATTGTTCCGGCGTCAGGAAGTGGTGGTAATTCGGGCTCGCCGGGTCATAAAGGTCCCGGAGCAGATTCGTGAGCGCCCCGCCGTTTCGCAGCGGCAGCGCAATCGTGAGATCCAGCCGCTCCCAGCGGGCACTGGGTCGCACCACCGGCGCATTCGTCACCGCCGCCGGCACCAGATGCGGCAGCCACTGCCGCTCCGCCGCCCGGGCGGAACCGGCGGGCGCGACCAGCCACCCGGCACCCACCAGGGCGATCAGGGCGGCATTGGGGTGCAAACAGGTCAGCCGGGTCCAGGCCGCGGCCAGTGGATTGATTCTCATGAGAGTTGGTGGATTGTTTCCGCCGTCTGTTAAACCCTAGACCGCCACGGAAGTCAAGCCGCACGCCAATCTTTGGCGCCACCCGAAGGGGCGGACGGTGTTTGGGCCGAAGGCCCTTTGCGAGTACCGCGACAGGTCCAGCACCTTATAGCCATCCATGGTTGTCAAATCCGACGGCGGGAACAGGCGGTTTTTTCGTACCGCAGACTTCCAAGTCTGCCGTGTCGCGGGTTTCCCAACCCGCAGACCGTTCGCCAGGCTGGCGCGCCCGACCCACGGACCGTCCCGCAGATTGGGAACTCCAATGCGAAAAGGATTTGACCCGCTTTTTTAGTCATCTTCATCGCGTTCAGCCCATCCGATCACTGGAATCGTTGCCCTTCTGCAAAACCGGCCCGCCTGCGGACGTAGCGGCAAACTGGCGTTTGCCGCACTTATCATTCCCCTCCCGACGTTCGACCACTGGAATCGTCGTCATTCTGTGAGGCTGGCGATGATTCTCCCTGCCGATAAACCTCTGGGCGGACCACCACTGGAACTGCCGTAGGCACCAGAGCCGGCCGAACCGTTCCCCTCCCCGGGGGAGAAGGCCGGGATGAGAATTCGCCCAACCGAAATTTCGCGCTTTGAACCCCTGAACCTGATCAAGGTTCACGGGGCGTTTCGACCTCCAAAATTGGATGCACATTGGGGCCATGAACCTGGTAAAGAGAGGCGGTTCATGGGAAGAACGCCCCGAAAATTTTGCGCGCATTGCGCCCGTGAACCTGCGTTGGGGGCTGCCAGGGCCACTTACCGCGTCCCGGAGGAGACGTTTTTGGAGTGCGCGGACAAGTCCGCGCTTTTGGCCGAGGCGACATGTCGCCTCGTCCAAAAGCGGCGTCTTGCCCTGCACCTTACACGCATCTATGGTTTTCAAATACAGCGGCGGGGACGAGGCGTTTTTTTCGTACCGCAGACTTCCAAGTCTGCCGTATCGCGGGTTTCCAAACCCGCTGGCTGCACCGCAAGCTGGTGCATTCGACCCTTGGACGGCCTGCCGATTTGGAAATCGGCGATACAGCAGGTTGGAAACCTGCGGTACGGCTCGCCCAAGCTGCGTGTAAGGTGCAGGTCTTGCCGCCGCCCTCCCAAGCGGGCCGGCCGGTCCGCCCTCCAATATTAACAGAGGTTCATGGGCAGGGACTCGAATCCCGTCTTGTTCCTCGCTCCGGGTCATGGGCGCAATGCGCGAAAAATTTTCGAGGCTTTCTCTCCTTGAGCATTGGTTGAAAGACCAACCGACGGCGCCGGGCGGACGGCCCGGGGCTTTTTTTAACCGTGTTTTTGCGTGTTTAACCGAGTTTTTCCGTTCCAGACCCCGATTTGAACCGGAGCGGGACGGGAATGGGAAAAACGAAAACCGGAAAGCTGAAGGCTGAAACCGGAGGCCCGGGCAGGTTCGACAAGGCGGCGCGGACGGGCCGTCCGCCCCTTTTTCAGGCACCACACCGCCCTCCGATAAAGATATGATCATCTTCATGCCTGACAGTTTACCCCCGGGGGTGGGACATCCGCAGGGTATGGCTCAAAATAGTTTAAATTTTTTTGCGTGGGTTAACCTGTTGTCAGCCAAAGGGTTGGGAGAAAAACCGGCCCGGGCGGGTGAAAATAATTTCCAGTGACGCCGGGTCAGGGGACCCCGGCCTACAGGTTGGCGACGTCCGCCTGCAGGCGCGGCACCCTCAACGGGCGTGGCGAGCGCGTTAGCGCGAGCAGGAAGGCGGCGGGGTTGCCGCCTCACCGGTATTTTCACGGGAACAACGGTAAAAAAGAAAGACGGGCTTTGACCATGGATTTCAGGTATGGAAAACCACAGAAGCGGGGGGCGGCTTTTTCTCAACCACAGAGACACAGATTACCTCCAACCCCGTCAGGTTTCTCTCAAAACGACTGGCCTGTCCGCCGTGGACAAAACTGGCGTTTTGATTGTTGCACGAGCCGGTTTCCCGATGCGACGTGATTTCATGGGAGGGACGGACAAACAGATCAACGTTGTCCCACACCCCCGCTGGAAACCGGCATCACGCGCGAAATCCTATGATTTAATATTCTGACTGTGGTTTGATTGGCAAATCAATAATGCGCCATCCGAAAAACTGTCTGGCCTGGATGCTTTTCCGCATCCCCATGCAAACTGTCAACCCGAAGGATGGCCAGCGAGCCGGTGGGCCGCCGCCCCGGTTCAAAACCCCGGACCCCCAAGCCAGAATCCCAAGGAATTCCGGTTGCGGCGGGTTGGGGGGATGGCTTATATTGGCAAAGTCATGATCGGCGTTTAAACGGCTCCCTTCACGATTTTTTGTCAGCCTATGAATAACAACAACGTGCCGGCCATTCTGCGGTCGCTGATCATTTACGCGGTCTGCGTGCCGCTGGCGGTATTCGTCGGCTGCTCACTGGCCAACCCCATGGATTTGGGCACGCTGGGGTTTTATGGGGTGCTGGGAGTGGTCATTGCCTCGCCCATTTTTCTGAAATGGCACAAGGAATTGCTGGTGTTTAGCTGGTCCGCCTCCCTGTCCGTGTGTGTTTTGCCCGGTCACCCTAATTTCTGGCTGGTGATGGTGGTTGTCAGTCTGGGCATCTCCATTCTGGAACGGATCATGAGTAGTGACATGCGCTTTATCCGGGTTCCTGAGACGACCTGGCCTCTGCTGGTCTTTCTGGCGGTAATTGTGTTTACGGCGGAATTGACCGGAGGCATCGGGGTGCGTGCCATGGGCTCCGCGGTTTATGGCGGGAAAAAATATGCGTACCTGTTTATCAGCATCGCGAGCTATTTTGCGCTGACCGCCCGGCCCATTCCCAGGGAAAAGATGCCGCTGTATGTGGCCTTGTTCTTTTTGGGCCAGTTGACCACTCTGGTGGGCAATTTTTACCCCATTGCCCCCTCGTGGATGCTTCCGCTATTTTATGTTTTCCCACCGACTATTTCCCAGGATGAGGGGTTTGAAATCGGAGTGACGCGCCTGCAGGGATTCACCAACGTGGGGCTGGGGTTGTATTTTCTGATGATGGCCCGATACGGGGTCCGGGGAATTTTTCTCTCCGGCAAACCCTGGCGGATCCTGTTTCTCATGATCACACTGGGTTTAACGTTCATCGGCGGCTTCCGGTCCGCGCTGTTGGAATATACGGCGGTGTTCATCATGATGTTTTTCTGGGAGGGATTGCATCGCACGCCCATGATGCTGGTGCTGATTTTGCTGGCCGCCCTGGGAGGCACGGCGCTGGTTCCGCTCGCCAACAAGCTACCCTACACCTTTCAGCGGGCGCTGGCCTTTTTGCCCCTCGATTTGGATGCGCAAGCCAAACAGTCGGCCGATGCCAGCACGGAGTGGCGGCTTGCCATGTGGACGGCGTTGTTGCCGGAAATTCCGCCACACCTGTTGCTGGGGAAGGGACTGGCTTTTTCAGCCGATGAGTACGACGAAATGATGACTGGCAATCTCATGCTGACCAAAGAGACCGCCGAAATGGATGCCAGCCAAAACCCGCTGGCTTTGGCAGGCGATTACCATAATGGGATGCTTTCCCTCATCCTTCCTTTCGGCATCTGGGGGGTGCTGGCCATTTTATGGTTTTTTTGGGCCGGGCTCTGGGTGTTGTATCATAACGCAAAATTTGGCCCCCCGGAGTTGCAAACGGTGAACGCCTTTCTCATGATGTTGTTTCTCTGGGAAGTCTTGAACTATGTCTCCTGTCTGGGCGGCATGCAAATCGCCAGCGAGTTGCCGAATTTTGTGGGCTCGCTGGGCCTGAGTATTGCCCTGAATAACGGCGTTTGCCGGCCGGAACAGCCGGTGCAGGAGACCCGACCGCCCGTACTGGCGTTTCGTCCTCTGGCCCGGCCCCGCCCGGTCTACCTGCGATGAATTCCGTCCCGCTCCCCGGTGACCGGAGCGAACCTTCCCCCGGAAAACCAAAGCTGCTCATCATTGAACTGTGGGGCATGGGGGATCTGGTGATCGCCACGCCGTTCCTGCGCGCGGCCTGTGAAAAATACGACCTCAGCCTGCTGGCCAAACCGTTTGCCCTGGAATTGCAGCCCCGGTTGTGGCCCGGGGTCAAAATCTTCCCTTTTACGGCGCCCTGGACCGCCTTTAAAAACAAATATCAGTTCTGGCGCTGGCCGGTTGGCGAAATGATCCGGCTGGGACGGAAGCTGGGGGTGGAACACTTTGCATACGGATTGTCCGGGCGATGGGATCCGCGCGACCACGTTTTACTTCAGGGCATTGGTGTCCGCCACCGGTTGGGCTTCCCCCGCATCAAAAGCGGCGTTTTTCTGACCCAACCCCTGGCCCTGCCCAATCCGCTGGCGCATCACTACGAATACTGGCGCATCGCCGGCCAGGCGCTGGGGGTCCAATTGCCGCCGCGCGAAAAGCTGGTGGCCCCCATGCGGCCCGCCGTCAAGCAGGTGCTCGTGCATAGTGGCGCCCGGTTGCCGGCCCGCATCTGGCCATTGGAACAGTATAAGGAACTTGTCCGGCGATTGCGGTCACAGGGATATTGTGTGCTGGTGGCGTGCGATCCGAATCAATCGGATTGGTGGCGAAAAGCCGGCGAAACCGGGTTGATCTGCCCGAGTTCCGTGGGTGAACTGCTGGCGCTCACTGATCAGTCCGGGGTGTTCATCGGCAATTGCTCCGGCCCGGGCCATTTGGCCGCCATCACGGGCGTTCCCACCTTCACGTTTTTTGGACCTTCGCTGCTGGAATGGTTCGCCCCGCTCCACCCGCAGGCCGAATGGATGGAAGGCAAATCCTGCCCCTACAAGCCCTGCTCGGATTACTGCCGGTTTTCCGCACCCGAATGTCTCTGGAACATCTCGGCCGATGAAGTCTGGCCGCGCGTGAAAACCTTCGTGGAGCGGCACCTGTAATTTCTCGCAGGGTTTGGCCGGGTTCACAGCCGGTTCCACCAAACCGCGGTCGGCTTGGGCACCTCCAGCAGCGTCCGTTGCCCCGGATTTTTCAGGGTGTAAATCCGGTAGGTGGCCGGGGGCTGGGTAAAATGCCCGGCGGCCAGCCGGCGCCACCGGTGATGCAGGATCCAAACGGGCTTCAGCCAGCGCACCCAGGTGGGGCAGCGGGAGATCGTCTCGTCCTTTTCTCGGATGGCGTTCGGCTTTAAGTTCATGTTCTCCCCCGTGTCCGCAAACACGGAGGTGAAGGTGTTGGACACCGCCATGGGCACGCGGTTCTCCATCAGGGAAAGCATCCAGTGAAAATCACCCAGATCCCGCCAGCGGGTGTCAAAATACAGGCCGCGCTCGTGGATGACCTTGCGACGCAGGAACACCGAGCTCGTCAACACCGGGAAGCGATACCAGGCATGCAGGCGATTCGGCACCAGGGAGTGACGGTGGCAGACGTACTTTCCCTCGCCATCCACCACAATCGAGCCGGCCAGCAGCACTTCCGCCTGCGGGTGTTCTTCAAAGAAGTCATGAACCGCTTTCAGCGCTCCCGGCAGGTATTGTTCATCACAATTCAAATAGGCCAGGATGTCACCGGTGGCGCGGCGATAACCCCGGTTCACGGCATCATACATGCCCGAATCCCTTTCAATGATCGCCTTCACCCGTGAATCCCCGGGCAGCCAGTCCTGCGTCCCATCATCCGAACAAGAATCCTGCACGATGTGTTCCACCTGCACCCCTTCCTGGTCCGCCACGGAGGCGATGCACAGTTTGAGCCAGGCGGAATTCCGAAAACTCGGGGTGATGATGGAAATGAGCATGCGGAAGGGAGTCTGTGATAAAAGCTCAGGTGGTTAAAGTCGAAATCGCCGCACGAAATCGCTGGGCAATCGGCACGCGCCGCCCCATGCCAAAGGCCCGGGATGAAATTTTCAGGCCGGGCGCGGCCTGCCGGCGTTTGTATTCGCTGAACGTCACCTTGTTGATCACGTCTTTCACGACCGATGCCGCAAAACCGCGCCGGATGATTTCGTCCGGCCCCAAATTTTGCAACACATAGGCCGCCAGGATGCCGTCCAGAATTTCGTAGGGCGGCAGGGAGTCCTGATCCTTCTGATTCTGCCGCAATTCCGCGCTGGGCGGCTTGGAAATGGAGTCGCGGGGAATCACCGCTTTTGCGCGGTTGATCCACCCGGCCAGACGGTAAACATCCGTTTTAAAAACGTCGGCAATGACGGCCAGCGCGCCGCACATGTCCCCATAAAGAGTGCAATAGCCCACCGCCATTTCGGATTTGTTGCCCGTGGTCAGCACCAGCGCCCCGAATTTGTTGGAGAGAGCCATCAGGGCGAGCCCGCGCAGGCGCGATTGCACGTTTTCCTCCGCCTCATTCGGCTGGGTGCCGGCAAAAACCCCGGCCAGTTGCGCTTCCACCGCCTGAAAAACCGGCTCAATCGGCAGCACGTCATAACGGATCCCCAGGTTTTTCGCCAGCGTCTCGGCGTCACTCAGGCTGCCCCCGCTCGAGTAGCGCGAGGGCATCGCCACCCCCCGCACATTTTCCGGCCCCAGGGCGTCCGTCGCCAGGGCCGCGACCAGCGCCGAGTCAATCCCGCCGGACAAACCCACCAGCACGGATTTGAAACCGCATTTTTGCACATAATCCCGGATCCCCAAGGTCAGGGCCCCGTGAATCAGTTGTTCCCGCACCGGAAAATCCGCCGTCATCCCGGACGGCGCTGAATTCAAGTCCACCACCAAAACATCCTCTGCAAAGCCACGGCCGCGCGCGAGCAGTTCGCCCCGGCCGTTCAAGGCGACGCTGTGGCCGTCAAAAATCAGCTCGTCATTGGCCCCCACCAGATTGACTTGGACGAGCGGCAGGCGTTCGTCCCGGGCAAGCCGTTGGAGCATCTCCAACCGGGTTTTCTCCTTGCCTTCGTGCCAGGGCGAGGCGGAAAGGTTGAGGATGAGGTCCGCCCCCCGGGCGATCAATTCCTTTACCGGATCGCGGCGGTAGCGGCGTTCCGGCCAGAAATCCGCGTCGTTCCAAATGTCCTCGCAAATTGTGATGCCGAGTTTGCGCCCCTTGAATTCAAAGGGGGCGATGTTTTCCGCCGGCTCGAAATACCGGTCCTCATCAAACACATCGTAGGTGGGCAGCAGGCTCTTGGCGGTGCGCCAGATGATTTTGCCGTTCTGCAACACCGCCGCCGCATTGCGCAGCACCCGCCCGGGGCGGTCCGGGTTGTGGTCCACAAACCCCACGCACAGGGGGACCGGGCCGGTTTGCGCGGCGGATTCCAACAGGGCCGCCAGGTTGGCTTCCACAAAATCAGCGCGCAGCAGAAGGTCGCGGGGGGGATAGCCACACAGAAATAATTCAGGGGCGAGCACAAACTCGGCGCCCTGGGCGCACGCCCGCGCGTAGCCGTCCAACAGCTTTTGGCGGTTGGCGGCAAAGGCGCCAATGGTTGAATTCAACTGGAGCAGGGCGATTTTCAACGGGCCAAGCATAGCAGAATGGACGGGTTTCGCAATGTTTCAGGAGGGTTTTGGGTCTCCGCCGGGCATTGTCCCGGCGGGAAGGGTTGACAACCTTATTTTGTCATGGCACCATCAAAATATGTTCAGGTCTGACACGGATGTTTACGCTTGAATCGTTGATAAAACCGGCCCGCCATGAAAAGTTCCGTTGATTCCCCGAATCCAAAGGCCGAATTGGCCGAGTTGAAAGCCGCGCTTGATGAACACGCCATTGTGGCGATCACCGATCCCCGCGGGAAAATCACCTACGTCAACGACAAGTTCTGCACGATCTCAAAATACGCGCGCGAGGAATTGCTGGGCCAGGATCACCGGCTGATCAATTCCGGGTGGCATGCCAAGGAGTTCATGCGCGATTTGTGGGCGACCATCGGCCAGGGCCGGGTGTGGAAGGGTGAAATCAAAAACCGGGCCAAGGACGGAGGCTTTTACTGGGTGGACACCACCATCGTGCCGTTTCTGGACGCCTTGGGCAGGCCCCGGCAATACGTCGCGATCCGGGCGGACGTCACGGCGCGAAAACAGGCGGAGGAGTTGCTGACCAAAATGGCGGCGATCATTGAGTCGTCGGACGACGCGATCATCGGCAAAACGCTGGACGGCATCATCACGAGTTGGAACCAGGGGGCGCGGAAACTGTTCGGCTGGTCGGCCGCGGAAATGCTGGGCCGGCCGGCCTTGCTGCTCTTTCCGCCCGAACGGGCGGGGGAGGAGCAGGAGATTCTCGCCCGGATTGCGCGGGGCGAAAATGTGAGTCATTACGAAACGGTGCGCCTGCACAAAAATGGCCGGCGGATCGAGGTTTCGGAGACGGTTTCCCCGGTCCGCGACCAGCAGGGACGGATCGTGGGGGCGTCCAAAATTGCGCGGGACATTTCCGATCGCCGCCGGTTGGAGCAGGCGGTGGAGGCGGCGGCGGAGCAGGAACGCGGCCGAATAGCGCGGGAGTTGCACGACGGCCTGGGGCAGCAACTCGGCGGGCTGCTGTTCCTGATGAAGGGCTTGGAGCGTGACTTGCGCGCGGCCCGGGCCCCGCAGTTGGAATCCGTGCGGCAGATTTCCAAGGAACTCGACACCGCCCTGACCATGGCGCGCAATCTGGCCCACGAGCTCTTTGCGGTTCCTCCCCAGCCGGATGGTTTGGTCCAGGCCTTGGAAAACCTGGCCGAACGGATTGCCGGGCGCGGCATGGAATGTGTCTTCACCGGGGAAACCGCCCTGCTTGTTTACAACCCGACCATCGCCAGCCACCTTTACCGCATCGCACAGGAGGCTGTTCAAAACGCGCTCAAGCACAGTCGTGGCACGCGGATTGAGATGGCGCTGATGCTGAAGGCCGCCGGGCTGGAGCTGCGGGTGCGGGACAATGGCCTCGGCTTAACCCCGCCGCGCCATCCCCGCGGCGTGGGCCTGCACACCATGGAGCAACGAGCCCGTTTCATTGGGGGACACCTGGCGGTGCAACCGCATCAAACCGGCGGGATCGAAGTGGTTTGCTCCGTCCCCCGGGTGGTGCTCACGTCGGCGGACCCGGTGACCGGGACCAGTTGAACAGGCCGGTTTGCCCGCTGAGGCTTTGCCAATAACACCATGTCACCCCCAAAAAACATCCCTGCGAACCGGCAGCAAAAGATTCTCCTCGTGGATGATCATCCCCTCATGCGCCGGGGCCAGGCCGACCTGCTGAAGCGGGAGCCGGATTTTATCATCTGTGGCGAGGTGGGCACCGCCCGCGAAGCCATGGAGGCGATTGCGAAACTGCACCCGGACCTGGTGTTGACGGACATGGCGCTGCCGGACAAGCACGGACTGGAACTCATCAAGGACATTCTCGCCCAGCATCCGGGACTGCCCGTGCTGGCCATGTCCATGCAGGACGAATCGCTATACGCAGCGCGGGTGCTGCGGGCCGGCGGACGGGGGTACGTCATGAAGGCGGAGGGACCCGAGCGGCTGGCGGGCGCCATCCGCCTGGTTTTGAGCGGCCAGGTGGCGCTGAGTCCGCGGATGTCCGCCAGGGTGCTGGAATCCATGGTGGGGCGGGCCGGCGAAACCGGCTCCGGACCGGAAGCCCGGTTGTCGGACCGGGAATTGGAAGTGCTGCGACAATTTGGGGAGGGCTGGAGCACCGAGGAAATCGCCGGCCACCTGCACCTGAGTCCCAAAACGGTGGATGTCCATCGGGCGCACATCAAGGAAAAGCTGGAGCTGAAGACCACGCCCGAGTTCCAACGCTTTGCCATCCGCTGGGTGGCCGCGCAGGGCGGTCCCGGGGGATGGGCCTGACGGCGGTCGTCATGTGGCGGGACGCGAAGCAACCGGGGACAAGGGAATCTCCTCCCCCATACTCATCCTTGTCATCCTTGCGTTTGGATTTTGGAGTTTGAAGTTTCTTTGAATTCTGCTGATTGATTCTTTGAATTAGGCCTGTGCACTTGACGCTTGTAACTGCACGAAATGGTAGTCGAACGGCATTTTCAATGCCCAATTTGGAGTGGTCGTCGGAGCGAACATGCGTCAAGTGCATAGCCCTATTTTGAATTTTCCGCCGGAGAAGCCCGCAGTGAGGGGATCGTCGAGTTCAAAAGCACGCGCCCGCCCCGGCTGCGTCAGGGTGATCTGGCTGGCAGCGACCGGTAAAACTCATGAATTTTCCGTGCGGTCGTGTCCCACGAGTAAAGCTGTTCCCGCTTTCGGCCTCGCTCAATCAGCGCCGCCCGCAGACCGCTTTCGGTCAGCAGCCGGGCCAGGGCGGCCGACAACTGTTCCGCCGAACCGGGATCAAAAAACAGCGCTGCGTCACCAATGACTTCCGGCATGGGTGGGGCGGAACTTGCCAGCACCGGACAGCCCAAACCCATCGCCTCAATCGGCGGCAGGCCAAAACCCTCGTACCGCGAGGGATAGATCAGGGCGGTGGCCTGCTGGTAACAGCCCGCCAGCACCGCATCGGATCCCTGCCGGTGGTGGACGCGGCCCGTCAGGCCCGCCTGTCGGATGGCCGCCAGTTCGACCGGGGTGAAGGCCCCGCCACCAAAACAGACCAGAGCGAACGGCTTGAGCCGCTCATTTTCGGCGAGGGTTTTCAGCACCAGTCCAAAATTTTTGTAAGCGACGCCGCGCGTGCCCACATAGAGCAAATAGGGGGTAGTCAATTCCTGAGCCCGGGGAGTGGTCTGGCGGAGGCTGTTGCCATGGTGCGCCACCAAGATCGGCTTGTCGCCCAGCGGGTAAAATCGCAGCAGGTCCGCCTTGGTGTTTTCCGAGACACAAATTATGCCGTCGGCCCGGCGCAGGGCGCGCTCCCGCAGCAGCACCTCGGGACCTTTCACGTCCGGATTCAGCACCTCGCAAATCAGGTCGTGAACCGTGATGACGACGCGGGTGTGGGGCGGCACTGGCGGGAGGTGGTAATAAGTATGATGACAGACCTCGGGGGCGAAGCACCTGGCGTAGGGAACAAAGAGCGCACGGTTGACCGGCAGGAAGATCCGCTGCCGGACCAGGGTCTGCGGCAGCAGCCACGCATGGACTTTGCCCGGAAACTCCCGGCCCAGTTGTTGCAACTCATAATTCCGGTGAAACCCGCCGAACACCCGACCCTCCACGTCCGGGCGGGCCAGCTCCCGCCGGATCACTTCACACATGATCCGGGAAACCCCGCCGCGCGCCTGCATCACAAAAATACTGTCATCGTAGAGGATTTTCATCGGGCAGCCATCGTTTAACACACGGTTTCCCCAGTGGCAAGGCAGGAGGCTTGGGTTTCTCCTTGCCCGGGGGGGGCAAAATGTTAGTGTGGCCCCGCAAACAAGTGTCCCGGAAAATCTCCATCATTGTGCCCTGCTTTAACGAAGCGGCCGTTCTGCCGATTTTGTTCGAGCGGTTGCAGGCCGCCGCCCCGTCCTGGGGGGCCGATTATGAAATCATTTGTGTGGATGACGGCTCGCAGGACGGCACCTGGAACCTGCTCAAGCAGCAGCACCAGCGGGATGCCCGGTGGCGGTGCCTGGCCTTTGCCCGCAATTTCGGCCATCAAACCGCCGTCAGCGCCGGTTTGTTTCACGCCACCGGCGAAGCCGTGGTGGTCATTGACGCCGACCTGCAGGACCCGCCGGAGGCGATTGTGTCCTTGTTGGAAAAATGGCGCGCCGGCTTTGAAGTGGTCTTTGCCACGCGGAAACGCCGCCATGACCCGTTCCTGAAACGCCTGCTCGCCTGGGCCTTTTACCGCGTCCTCACCCGGCTGGCCCCGTTTTCCCTGCCCACCGATGCCGGGGATTTCTGTCTGCTCGACCGCCGCGTGGCCAGCGTCATCAACGCCCTGCCCGAACGCAACCGTTATCTGCGCGGACTCCGCTCCTGGTGCGGTTTCCGCCAAACCTCCGTGGAAATCGAGCGGGGCGAACGCGCCGCCGGCGCGGCGCATTACACCTTCCGTCAATCACTGAAACTCGCGCTCGACGGCCTGTTCTCCTTTTCCACCGTGCCGCTGCGGCTGGCCACCTACCTGGGGTTCTGGGTGTCCGGGCTCGCGTTTTTGGGCGCCGTGTTCACCTTCCTGCAAAAAGTGTTCGCGGTGCAGTTTGATAAAATCGGGCTGAAACCCGGTCCGGGATTCCCCACCCTGGTGATTTCCATCCTGTTTCTGGGCGGCGTCCAATTGATCTGCCTGGGCATCCTGGGCGAGTACATCGGCCGCATTTACGACGAGGTCAAAGGCCGGCCGCTCTGGATCATCCGCGAGACCGCAGGCCTGCCCGCCCCCGAAAAAACCGAACCCCCCGCGTGAAAAGTCTGCTGCTCCGGCAAAGACAATTCCTGTTGTACTGCGCCATCGGGGCGGGCGGCGCTTCGCTGGACTTTGGAACCTATTCGCTGCTGGTGAAAACCGGCCTGCTGCATTATCAGGCCGCCAATGCCGCGGGTTATGCCGGCGGCACCCTGCTGTCCTTCCTCCTCAACGCCCGGTTCAATTTCCGCGTCACGGACGGCCTGGGCTGGCGGCTGGCGAGTTTTTTCGGGGTGGCGTTGCTCGGCTGGCTGCTCTCCGCCGGCCTCCTGCGCCTGCTGATTGGCGGGTACGCCATGGATAAATATCTCGCCAAACTCGCCGCGCTCGGCGTTGTCGTGCTCGTGCAATACAACCTCAACCGGCTCCTCTCCTTCCGCCCGGCCCGCTGATGTCCGCCCCCCGCCACATTCTGATCATTGGCGGCGGCTTCACCGGCCTGACCGCCGCCCTGCGGCTCGCCGCGGACCGGGACTGCGCCGTCACTTTGGTGGAAACCTCCCCCCAGCTCGGCGGGCTGGCGGCGGGGTTTCCGCTGGCCGGCATCTCCCTGGAAAAAACCTATCATCATTTGTTTTTGACCGACACCCACATGCTGGCGCTCGTCCGGGAACTCGGCTTGCAGGACAAGCTGGTCTGGTGTGACAGTTCCGTCAGCATCTACCGGGATGGAAGAATCCATCCGTTCAGGACGCCGCTGGATTTGCTCCGGTTTTCCCCCTGCAGCCTCACCGGCCGGTTGCGGACGGGGTTTGCCGCGCTGTATCTCAAACACCGCCGGGACTGGCGCGGGTTCGCATCCCAAACCGCCCTTGATTGGATGACCCGCGCCTGCGGAACCAGCGCCATGGCCAGCATCTGGACGCCGCTGCTCAAGGGCAAATTCCACCGCCACTTTGACCGGGTTTCCATGGCCTGGTTTTGGGCCCGCCTCCACACCCGCGCCAACTCGCGGTCCCCGGGCGGCGGCGAAAAACTGGGCTATTTTCGCGGCGGCTTCAACGTCGTCATCACCGCGTTGGAACAGGAACTCCGCCGGCGCGGCGTGACCATTCAGACCGGGGCGGCCGTGCAACAAATTTCCTCCGACCGCACCGCCGTCATCAATGGCCAAACCGTGCCGTTTGAGGCCTGCCTGTTCACCGGCCCGTCACCGGCCCTGGCCGGATTATTGCCCCCCGGCGACGCGCTGCGGGACTACGCCGCCAAACTCCGCAGCATTGAGTATTTGGGCGCGGCCTGCCTGGTCTTCACCAGCGACCAGAACCTCGGCGAATATTACTGGGTCAACGTCAACGAGCCGGACGCGCCGTTTCTCGTGTTCATCAACCACACCCGGCTGGTGGACAAGAGTTTCTATGGCGGCCAAAACGTTTATTATCTCGGGGCCTATCTGCCGCCGGCAGGAAAACTCTTCTTGCTGCCGGACGAGGAACTGGCCGCGCTCTGGCTCGGCTATCTGAAGAAAATCTTCCCCGAATTTGACGCCCGCCGCCTGGGCGAACGCCACCTCTTCCGGTTCCGGGCGGCCCAGCACATTGTGGACACCGCCTATGCGGATAAGATTCCGGATTACCGGACCCCTCTGCCGGGGGTTTGGCTCGCGAACTTTTCCCAGATTTTCCCGGAGGATCGCGGAACCAATTTTGCCGTCCGCGAGGGCGAAAAACTGGCCGGGCTGATCCAAAGGGAAAAAGCCGCCCCGCCGGAGAGCGGCTGAGCCGGCGCCACCGCGTCCGCGGGCCGCGTGGGAGCAGGCCGCTGGTTGGCGGGCGCGAACGCTTGCTGGCGGGTGGATGCGCCTGCCCGCGCCTGGTGCGGCGAAATAGATTGTCCAATTTTCACAATCTGCGGCATTTATAGGTGAATGCAGGAATGGGATGACAGCACTCTGTTGCGGGCATATGTGGAAAAGGCTTCCGAGGAGGCGTTTGCCACGCTGGTGGCGCGCCATGTCAGCAAAGTCTATTCCGTCGCCCTGCGCCATACCGGCAGTCCGCAGCACGCCGAGGAAATCACCCAGGCGGTCTTCGTCATCCTCGCGCGGAAATCCCGGCAGTTGGGCGGGCACGTCCTCCTGTCCGGCTGGCTGTACCAGGCCGCCCGCCTGACGGCGGTCACTTATCTCCGCAGCGAAATCCGGCGCGCCCGGCGCGAACAGGAGGCCCATGCGCAAAACGCCCTCAACGAAGAGGAATCCGGGGTCTGGCCGCACATCGCCCCGTTGCTCGACGAGGCCATGGCCAGCTTGAATGAAACCGACCGCCACGCGGTGGTGCTGCGGTTCTTTGACGGCAAAAGCATCCGCGAAGTCGGGGCGGCGCTGGGGGCCAACGAAAGCGCCGCCCGGAAACGGGTGGACCGCGCGCTGGAAAAACTGCAGCGTTATTTTTCCAAACACGGCGTCACCTCCACGGCGGCGACCCTGACGGGCCTGATTTCCACCAATTCCGTTCAGGCAGCGCCGACGGCGCTGGCCCGGACGGCCACCACTCTCGCGCTGGCCAAGAGCGCGGCCATTTCCCCGGCAACCCCAACCCTCGTGACAGGAGCACTGAAACTTATGGCCTGGACAAAAATGAAAACCGCCCTGGTGGCGGGGCTGGCCGCCCTGCTGGCCGTCGGCACCGCCACCCTCGTAATCAGGACCTTTGCTTCGCCACCCCTCGAAAGTTATTTCACAGAAATGGATTCAGGCCATTTGATGGAGGCCCCGCCGGTGGTCCTGCTGCGGCCAAGCAAATATGCGGCGCTGGGGGATTATATTATTGCCGCCGGCAGTTTCGGTCCCGAAGGAAAACTCATGCGCCGGGGCGCGACGATCGGGGAGATTCTTTCGTCGGCTTATGGGGTCGGGCTCGAAAAAATGGTGCTGCCCGCCGGTCTGCCGAAGGGGAAATTCGACCTGCTGCTGACGCTGCCTGAACGTTCGCGCGAAACGCTCCGCGCGGAAATCAAAAAGAAGTTTGGCTTGGTCGCGCATTCTGAAACGCGCGACCGGGATGTGCTGGTGATGAAAAAGACCCCCGCGCCGGCCCCCGGCCTGACGGTCAGTGCCGATGGCGGCGTGCGCATTTACGAAAAAGCGGACAGCCTCGCGCTGGCGGGTTACAAAATGTCCGGCCCCGATGGCGCCGACGTGGTTTCGACGCTGGCGGCGGATTATTTCAACGAGCCGGTGGTGGATGAAACCGGATTGACGGAGACCTACAACCTCGAGCTTCACTGGAATGGAAAACTCAACCGGAGCGAACAAAAGAAGGACTTGATCCGTGCGCTGCGCGAGCAGGCGGGGCTGGACCTGGTTGCGGACCGGCGCCCGGTCGAAATGCTGGTGGTCGAACACCAGGAACCATGATTCGCGCCCCGGCAACGAGCCCGTGTGCTGCCTGCGCCTGATGCGCATCCCGTGAGTGTTCAAGCCGGGTTCGTGGCGACGGCTGCTGGTGCGCTGTTGGCCGGGAGCAATTGCAAATAAATGGCATCGAACCGTTGATTGAACTTTTGGCCGACCTCCCGCAAATGCGCAACCGGCTGAAACCCAAATTTCCCGTGCAGTCGAAGGCTCGGGGTCTGGTCGGCAGAGATGTTCGCCAGCAGGGAGCGAAGACCCGCGTGCCGTGCCGCCTCAATCAAGGTTTGGAGCAAATGAGTTCCCATCCCCTGGCGGTGAAAATCATGATGCACATAGATGGAATCTTCCAAGGTGCCGGCGGCCGTATAGGCCGGTCGGAAGGAGCCGAGGGCGGCCCAACCGACGAGCCGTCCGCCCTGTTCGGCAACCAAAACAGGCATGGACGGGCCGTGTTCCTGATACCACGCCAGGCGTTCTGCTTCCGAACACGGGTGGGTCGTCCAAACGCATGTTGAGTGCGCCACGTAATAATTGTAGATGGCGTTGATGCCGGCGAGGTCATGAGGAACAGCCGGGCGGATGACCAGGTTGGGTTTCATGGACTCTACTCTTATGGGATTCCGGTCTTGAAGGCCAGCAGATAGGGGGAAGGTTCGCCGACGGTTCGCGGGAGGAATGCCCGGGGTGGACGAGGGGCCGCGCCTCTCGAACTGGCGGCGGATACCGGGCAGGTTTGCGTTTTTGAACTCGACGACCTGTCGTCTCGTGTAAAAGCGGCAACTTGTCCCCGCACTCTCAACGGGCCGCCGGCCCGAAAACCGCGGATCCCTTGCCTGCCGGATTTGCCGCGCCCGGCGCTTGACAAATCACGGGCAATGGCGAAGCCTGTGGAAAATCCGTGAAGGTCCGTCAAGGATGGACGACATGGATTCACTCAGCACAACTGGAAAAACCAAACAACCAATTCTTGTTATGTGGTACTATACGGAAAACGGCGAACAGCGGGGGCCGGTGACGGACGCCGAGTTGCAGGCGCTGGCACAGGCGGGCAGGGTTGATTCGGAAACCCTGGTCTGGCGGGAGGGCCAGGCGGACTGGCAGCCGTACCGCACGGTCAAACCCAGCCCGGCCGGAAGCCCCCCACCCGTCAACGCCGCCACCGTTGGAACCGAAGTGATCTGCGCGGAATGCGGGAAACTATTTCCCGCCGGGGAGGTCTTTCAATACAACGGCCTGAACGTGTGCGCGGCGTGCAAACCCATTTTCCTGCAAAAACTCCGGGAGGGCGTGAAGGTGGGCGGGGGCATGGATTACGCCTCCTTCTGGCTGCGTTTCGCCGCGTATTTTTTGGACGGGATCATTACGGGGGTGGCGGCCCTGGTCATCGGCGCGGTGATTGGCGTGGTGATGGGGGCAACCATGGGAGTGAAGAGTCCGGGCGCGACCATCGTCATCGAATTGGTGGCCATGGTGATGGGGCTGTTGTTCCGGCTGGCCTATTTCACTTTTTTCATTGGAAAATTCGGGGCCACCCCGGGAAAAATGGCGTGCAAGATAAAAGTGGTGAACGGGGACGGCTCACCCGTCAGCTATGCGAAGGCGGCGGGGCGGTTTTTCGGTTACATTGTCAGCTCACTGATTCTCTGCATCGGCTTTTTGATGATGTTGTGGGACGACGAAAAGCGGACGCTGCACGACCGGATGTGCGACACCCGGGTGATCAAAAGCTGACCCTCCGAAGCCATGGCTTCCCCCGCCCAACTGATCACCTGCCCGCAATGCAAGACGGTGCTGGGCGCGGAGCTGTGCGGTCGGCCGGACCTGACCCCCTGCCCCTCCTGCCAGCGGCCGCTGCAATTCCTGGTGTTCCCCGCGCTGTTCCGCACGGAAACGGAAGCACCACCGGAATTGGTGACGGCGGAGGGGGAGGCCGGTTGTTTTTATCACCCGCAAAAAAAAGCCGCCATCGTCTGCGGGGCGTGCGGGCGTTTTCTATGCGCGCTGTGCGACGTGGAATTTGACGGGGAGCATGTCTGCCCCAACTGTCTGGCCAGCGGAAAGGAGAAGGGGAAAATCAAGAAGTTGCAGAATCAGTTTACGCGCCATGACCGGCTGGCCCTGATGCTGGCGCTGGGGCCGCTGTTGATTTTTTATCTGACCCTCATCACCGCGCCCATCGCGCTGATTTACGCGGCCCGGCATTGGAATTCACCGGTCAGCCTGCTGCCGCGCCGGGCCAAACTGCGGTTCTCGCTCGCCATCCTGGCCGCCTCGCTGCAGATTCTGGGCTGGACGGCGTTTTTCATTTATCTCGCCACGAAATAAACACCCATGACCACGGAGGACCAAGAATATGTGAGGCTGCCGGGCCGCGGGCAGACGTCCTCTTTTTTCTCGCGGACCCGCTGCACGTTGTGGCTGGCCCGGGATCACTTGCTGCAAGTGGAACTGTCCGCCGGTTATCAGGAATCGGGCAGGCGGTTCTACTTCCGGGACATCCAGTCGCTGATCCTGGTCAAAACCAAGCGCTGGCAGATCATCAACCTCATCCTGGGAACTTTGACCGGCGGGCTGCTGTTGTTGACGGCGGCCCTGGCCACGGCGACCAAGGGATCGGGGGGCGGCGAGGTGGCCCTGCTGATTGCCGGTGGCATCTTTGGCCTGATTTTGCTGGTGAATCTGCTTGCCGGCCCGACCTGCATGTGTCATCTGAAAACGGCGGTGCAGGAAGAGGAATTGCCGTCGTTGCGGCGGCTGCGCCGGGCGCGAAAAATCATCGGTCGGTTGCAACCGCTGATCGAGCAGGCCCAGGGGATGGTCAGCCGAGAGGAAGTGGCGGCCCGGTTTCAGTCCATCCTGCAACAATTAAAGCTGCCTGAACCGGTGCCCGGGCAACCGCTGCGGTATGTCTCAGTGATCAAACCGTACCGGAGCCGGATGCACCGGATTCTCTACAGCCTGCTGCTGCTGGATGCCCTGATCACGGTCTGGCAAATATTCCAACCCTCGGTACTGGTGATTCTTCTGGCCATGATCAATCAAATGGCACTGATGGGCGCGGTGATTCTGGCGCTGGTCAAACAAGACGAAACCGATTTGAAACCGGCCTTGAAATCGCTGACCTGGGGGGTGGGAATTTATCTGCTGGTTACCGATCTGGTGGGATACATCATTATGCTGTCCATGGTGACGACCACCCGACAAGCCAACAACGCGCAATGGGGTTATATCCAGGCATTGGCGGCCCTCAAACCAAGGGAAACCCCGTGGTTTCTGGATTTGCTGGTGTTCGGCGCGGCGGTTTCCCTGGGGCTGTGTGTCTGGGGCAATTTGTTGCTGGGCAAACACTGGCGGGATAAGGCGGCGGTGGCCACGGGGGTCGAACCGCCCCCCAAACTCTGAGCTGACCACGCCATGACGCCCCTTGCCCCCCAGCCTCCGGCCCCGGTGAATCTGCACCTGCAGCACTGCCTGAACCACGAACAACGGGAGGCGGTGGCGCGCTGTCCGGAGTGCGGCCGGTTTTATTGCCGGGAATGTGTGGTGGAGCACGAGGACCGGATCCTCTGCGCGGCCTGCCTCAAACAGACCCTGGCCCCGGTCGTCGCCGGCCGTTCGCGGACGCTGCTTGCGCACACGGCGGGACTCATCCTAAGCTGCTTGACGGGGTGGCTGGTCTTTTATTGGCTGGGCCGGATATTGTTGTCCATCCCCAATCAATTCCACGATGGCACCCTGTGGCAAACCCCGTTTGGACAGGAATGAAAAAGAACGCCTGCAAGAACGGGTTGCCGGCGCTGGACCTGCTGGAGGAGGCCGCTCACGAGCTGCGCCGGACGCCGGCGAAACTGTGGCTGGCGTATTATGCCGGGACGATTCCGTTTGTGCTCGGGCTGCTCTATTTCTGGGCGGACATGCGTTTTGACGCCCGGGCGGCGCGGCATTGCGGCGGGCTGGCGCTGGGGGTGACGGCGCTGTTCGTCTGGATGAAATGCTGGCAAACGGTCTTTGTCTCGGGTCTCCGCGAGCGACTGGCGGGGCGGACGCCGCAGAAATGGAGCGGGGCGCGGGCCGGACGCGTGTTGCTGACGCAGGCGGCGATCCAGCCTTCCAAACTTCTGTTGCTCCCGCTGGCGGCGCTGACGTTCCTGCCGCTGGCGTGGACGCTGGCCTTTTACGAAAGCGTGACCGTCTGCGGCAACGGCGACGAGCCGGCCGCGCTGCGGGAGCTGATGCAGCGCGCCGGACGCCTCGCGAAACTGTGGCCGCTGCAGAATGTGGTGCTGGTGCTGGTGCTGGGCCTGCTGGGGGTGATGTTGTGGCTGAACGCGATGGTGGCGGTCGTGGCGCTGCCATGGCTGCTGAAAATGTTGTTGGGGGTGGAAACGGTTTTCACGCAGGGCGGTTATCACAGTTTTCTCAACAGCACGTTTTTGACCGCCACCCTGGCGCTGGCGGGACTGGTGCTGGATCCATTGATCAAGATGGTTTACACCCTGCGTGGCTTTTACGGGGAAGCCCGGCAGGACGGCGCGGATTTGCTGGCCGAACTGGCCGGGGTGCGGCGCACCGCCGGCTTTTTGGCGGCGGCCGTGATCTGGCTGGCCCTGACGATGGGAACCCCGGCGGTGGCCGTGGCGCAGGCACCCCCCGCCGCTGTGACGGTCCCGGCGGCCAGTCCGGCCCCGTCCACGACGCCGGCGGCATTGGACCGGGCCCTCAAAGCGACGCTGGCCGGGGACAAATACACCTGGCGGCTGCCCCGGGAAAAAGCCCATGACCCCGCCGACCCGCGGGCGGGATGGCTGCAGGCCTTTTTCCAAAGTCTCGGAAACACGCTGAGGCAATGGGCGGGCGCGGTTCGCGACTGGATTGAAAAGGTGGTGGACTGGTTCAACAAGGTATTCAAGCAAAGCCCGCCCTCCCCGGATTCGGCGCTGAAGGCGGGCGGATCGTGGATGGCCTGGCTGCGCGGGATGGCGCTGGTGCTGCTGGCCTTGTCCGCCGGCGCACTGGGAGTGCTGCTCTGGCGTTACGGCCGGCAGGCGTGGAGCCGGCAGGAGGTGGTGACGGCGGAAGTGCTGCCGGCGCAGCCGGATTTGGCGGATGAAAACGTGATGGCAAGCCAGTTGCCGGAGGACGAATGGCTGAAACTGGCGCGCGAACTGGCGGCGCAGGGGGATTTGCGGCGGGCGATGCGGGCGTTGTACCTGGCGAGCCTGGCGCATCTGGCGGCGCGGGAACTGGTGAGCATTGCGCGCTTCAAAACGAACCGGGATTACCAGATCGAAGTGGCCCGGCGGGCGCGGCCGCAGCCGGAATTGCGGCGGGCGTTTGACGAAAACGCGGCGGTGTTCGACCGCGTCTGGTACGGGCTTTATACCCTGTCGGCCGAGGCCTACGCCCAATTCCAGGCGAATTTGGAAAGGATCCGGGCGTGCTGAGGAAAACCGCCATGGGGGTTTGCGGACTGCTGCTGGCCGCCGGACTGGCCGGCGGGATGATGCGCCTGTTTGCGCTGCGGTTCTCGCGCGGGGATGTCTATCCGCCTTATTCCACGCTGCGTTCCGACCCGCTGGGGACGAGCGTTTTTTATGAAAGCCTGGACCGGGTGCCGGGCCTGACCGCGCACCGGTGTTTTGAGCGCACCTTCAAGGAGAACGACGGGCAGGAACGCACCCTGATGATCCTGGGCTCGGAACCGTTTGGGCTGGAAGAGTTGCCCCGCGCGGAATTCAACACGCTCCAGCAGTTTGTCTACAGTGGCGGACGCCTGGTGCTGGCGTATTTACCAGAAGCATGCGAAACACCAACCACGCGCACCAACGAACTTTTCGCCGCCGGAGAGAAGAAATCGGAAACAAAGAAGGGCGACGCCAAGCCCCGGAAACAACAACCGCCCTCGGCGAAACCGGACCCGGCGGCCGGGGACAAAAAGAAGAGCGGGGACCAGCCCGCCAAGGACGAGCCGGAGGACGACCGGCGCGGCCTGGTGGAATACGCCAGCCTCCAGGCGGAGTGGGGATTCCGGATTCAGTTTCAGGATTTGACCACGAATGAGGATGAGGCGGTGGTGTTTCCCAAGGCGCGGCTCCGCGGGCCGTCGGACGGATTGCCGCCGACCCTGGTCTTTCACACGGCCCTGTATTTTGCGAATCTCACCAACGGCTGGCGGACGGTTTATGAACGGGAGCAACTCCCCGTCATGGCCGAGCGCCGGCTCGGAAAGGGTTCGGTGCTGCTGGTGGCGGATTCATACTGCTTCAGCAACGAGGCCATGCTGAAAAACCGGGAGGCGGGACTGCTGGCATGGGTGATCGGAGGCGGGCGCGAGGTGATTTTTGACGAGGCGCACCTGGGGGTGCTGGTGGACCCGGGCGTGGCTTCGCTCCTGCGGAAGTATCATTTGCACGGCTTATTCTTCAGCCTGCTGCTGCTGGCGGGCCTGTTTGTCTGGAAGAACTCGACGTGCCTGACCCCGCCCCACGAAGGCCCGGAGGAAGGGGTTCCACAGGTGGCCGGCCGCGATGCCATGAGCGGCTTTATCAACCTCCTCCGGCGCGGCCTTCCGCGCGGGGAGGTGATGAACCGGATCTTTGAGGAATGGCAAAAAACGAGCCGTCGTTCCTCCCTTAAACCAGAACACCGGCGGGAAATTGAAACCCTGATGGAGCAGGAAAACGCGCGCCCCGGGCGCCAGCGCCGGCCAGTGGCGGCGTACCGGGCCATCAGCGCCATTTTGCAGCGCCACCACTGAACCCTTTTAACACCAAACATTGCATGAATCAAAATCTGGATCAGTTGAAAGAAGTGCTGGCGCGCGCGCGCCAGGAAATCGGCCGGGTCATCATCGGACAGGGGGAGGTGGTGGACCGGGCGCTCATCACGGTCTTCACCGGGCAGCACGCGCTGATTGAAGGCGTGCCCGGGGTGGCCAAAACGCTGCTGGTGCGGACGCTGGCTCGGGTCCTGGGCTGCGATTTTTCGCGCATCCAGTTCACGCCGGACCTGATGCCGGCCGACATCACGGGCACCAACATTTTCAACCTGCAGCGGAACGAATTCACCCTGGTGCGCGGCCCGGTGTTCACAAGTTTTTTGCTGGCGGATGAAATCAACCGCGCGCCCGCCAAAACGCAGTCGGCCCTGCTCCAGGCCATGCAGGAGCGGCAGGTGAGCATTGACCGGGAGACGCACGCGCTGCCGGCCAATTTCACCGTGTTCGCCACCCAAAACCCGGTTGAATACGAGGGCACCTATTCCCTGCCCGAGGCCCAGAAAGACCGGTTCATGCTGAAAATCACCATGAACCCGCCGGAACGCGACGAGGAATTGCTGCTGGCGCAGCGGATGCTTGGCCGGACCTCGCCGGAGGCCACGCTGGCCTCGGGCGCCGTGCAACCGGTGGTCACCCCCGAAGCGCTGGCGGGGTTGCGCCTGGAACTGGACGGCATCACGGTGCGCGAGGAATTGCTGGGTTACCTGGTGGACATCATCCGCGCTTCGCGCCGGCACGAGAGCGTGCTGGTGGGCGCGGGACCGCGCGCGACGCAATCCCTGCTGCTCGCGGGCCGGGCCAATGCGGCGATGGCGGGCCGCGATTTTGTCACGCCGGACGATTTCAAGCTCATGACCCGGCCGGTGCTGGAACACCGGTTGGTGCTCCGTCCCGAATACGAAATCGAAGGGGTGACCGTGGCGGAGGTCATTCAAAAAATCCTTCAGGAAGTGGCTGTGCCGCGCTGACCGGTTATGAGGCTCGTTCCCCGCACCCGGTTGCTGATGTGGACGGCGCTGCTCGTGGCGCCGCTGGCCGCGCTGGCGGGCTTGTGGCCGGCCAGCCTGCCGCCGGCGCTGCTGCTGATCGGCTTGCTGGTGGTGCTGGTCCTGTTCGATGCCGCCTGCGCCCCGGGCCGGCTGGATCACCTGTCCGTGGAGGCCGACCCGGTGACGCGCCTTTCCAAGGACCGGCCGGGACACCTGGCGCTCTACTTCAACAATGACACGGCCCGGGACCGGGAAATCCGCATCGGCCTGCCGCTGCCCCGCGAAGTGGAGTCCGACCGGGAGGAACTCCGGGTGCTGGTGCCGGGCGGAAAACGGCGTTCGCTGGCGCGCTGGGATTGCACCCCCCGCCGGCGCGGCAACTATGGGCTGGCCAACTGTTACGTGGAGGCAGCCTCGCCGCTGGGCTTCTGGTCCCTCCGCAGGACCCTGCCGCTGCGGGCGGAACTGCGCGTCTATCCGGATTTGACGGGGGAACGCAAACAAGTGGCCGCCTTGTTTCTCAACCGCGGAACCCTCGGCATCCACACCCTGCGCCAGACCGGCAAGGGCCGCGATTTTGAGAAATTGCGCGACTACATCCCGGGCGACAGCTTCGAGGACATTCATTGGAAGGCAACGGCCAAACGGGGGAGGCCCGTGACGAAGGTTTACCAGATCGAGCGCACCCAGGAGGTGTATGTGATCCTGGACGCCTCGCGGCTGAGCGCGCGGGAACTGGAGAACCCGGCGCGGCCCGGCACGCGGGTCAGCACGCTGGAACGCTTCATCAACGCCGCGCTGGTGCTGGCCTGGGCGGCGGAACGGCAGGGCGATTTGTTCGGGCTGCTGACCTTCAGCGACCGCGTGCTGGATTTCATCCGCGCGCGCAACGGGCAGGCGCATTACACCTTGTGCCGGGACACGCTGTACACGCTGTCCCCGGGGATGGTCACGCCGGATTATGACGAGCTCTTCGCCTTCCTCCGCACCCGGCTGCGCCGCCGGGCGCTGCTGGTGTTCCTCACCGCGCTGGATGATCCGGTGCTGGCCGAGAATTTCACGCACAATGCCAGCCTGGTGTGTCGGCAGCACCTGATGCTGGTCAACATGATCCAGCCGCCCGGCGCCCGGCCGTTGTTTGACGCACCGGCGGCGACCGTGGACGATTTGTACCAGCGGCTGGGCGGCCACCTGATCCGTGAAAAACTGCTGGAATTGGAAAAGTCCCTGGGCCGGCACGGCGTCCAATTCAACCTCCTGGCCAACGAGCAACTGAGCGCGCAGGTCGTCACCCAATATCTGGAGGTGCGCCGGCGTCAACTCCTCTGAACCACGATTATGAACCCTGAATTGCCGCTTTCCCGCTTGCCGCTTTGGGCGCATCCGCACACTACCCCCGAAAAGTCGGCGGGCGCTGCCGGAGCGCGGGTCTGTGACCCGCAGCGCACACCTGGCAAATCCAGGCCTGAAAACCGCTTTCACTTTCCCCGCCCATCGGCGTGCTGCGGCTCACCGAGCCGCGCTCCGAGGCAGTGTGTGGATGCACCCTTCCGCTTTTACCCCGCCCCATGATCATTGACCTGCCCAAATTCATCGCCACCGAACAGCCGTACTGGCGCGAGCTGGAGCAGTGGCTGCAACAGCTCGAGGCCGCGCCGGGCGCGCCGATGGACATCGCCCGGGCGCGGCGGTTTCACTATCTGTATGAACGCGCCGCCGCCGATCTGGCCCGCCTGAACACGTTTGCCTCCGAGCCGGAAACGCGGCGGTTCCTGGAAACCCTGGTCGCCCAGGCATACAGCGAGGTGCATGAAACACGCGCCCAGCCGCACCGGTTCCGCCCGTGGCACTGGCTGACCGTGGTGTTCCCGCGCACCTTCCGGCGGCAGGCGGGCGCCTTCTGGCTGGCGGTGGCGGTGACCATCGCCGGGGCGGCCTTTGGCGGCCTGGCCCTGGCGCTGGATCCCGACGCCAAACCGGTGTTGCTGCCCTATGCCCATCTGCAAATGGATCCCCGGGAACGCGTGGCGCGCGAGGAAAAAGCCAAAACCGACCGGCTGGAGGGCGGCAAGGCGGAGTTCTCGGCCTTTTTGATGACGCACAACACCCGCGTCTCCCTCTCCACGATGGCCTTGGGCATGACGTGGGCGGTGGGCACCCTGATCATGCTCTTTTACAACGGCGTCATCCTTGGAGCGGTGGCGGTGGATTACATTCGCACGGGGGAGACCCCGTTCTTGGTCGGCTGGCTCCTGCCGCACGGTTCGTTCGAGATTCCGGCGATTCTCATCGCCGGTCAGGCGGGGTTGATTCTGGGCCGCGCGATGATCGGCCGGGGCACGCGCGAAACGATGGCCGAACGGTTGCGGGCCGTTTCGGGGGATCTGACGACGCTGTTTTTTGGGGTGGCGTTGATGCTCGTCTGGGCGGGGTTCGTGGAATCCTTTTTCTCCCAATACCATGAGCCGGTCATTCCCTATGCGCTGAAGATCTGCTTTGGCGGGGTCGAACTGACGGCGTTGAGCCTGTTCTTGTGGAAATCCGGGTCCGGCCCGGACCAACCCTCCGAGCCGGAGGACGGGGCATGAGCAGTGCCCGCACCAACACGCTGATCATCCGCACGCCGGAGGGGATTGTCTTCTCCTTTCTGCTGGCGAGTCCGGTGGCGCGGTTTCTGGCCTATGCGGTGGATCTGGCCTGCATTTCCGCGCTGGTGTCGGTGGCCGGCATCTTGATTCAAGTCTTGGAAGTGGTGAGCCTGGATTTTGGCGCGGCGGTGGGGACGCTGATTTTCTTTGCGCTGCAGATTGGCTGCGGCATCGTCTGTGAATGGTTCTGGCGCGGGCAGACGGTGGGCAAACGGTTGCTGCGCCTGCGGGTGGTGGATGCCCAGGGATTGCGCGTGCAGTTCAGCCAGATTGCAATCCGGAATTTATTGCGCGCGGTGGACCTGCTGCCGGCGTTTTACCTGGTGGGCGGAACCGCGGCGTGGCTGAGCCCAAAGGCGCAGCGGCTGGGGGATCTGGCCGCCAACACCATCGTCATTCGCACCCCGAAAATCGCGCCGCCGGATTCGGAGCAGATCACGGCGGGCAAATTCAACTCGCTGCGGCGGCATCCGCACCTGGAGGCCCGGCTGCGCCAGCTCATCTCGCCCGTGGAGGCCCGGCTGGCCCTGCAGGCCCTGCTGCGGCGGGAGGAGTTTGAACCCGCCGCGCGCGCCGGGTTGTTCGCGCGGTTGGGGGCGCACTTTCGCGGGCTGGTGGAATTTCCCCCGGAAGCGGTGGAGGGCATCACCGACGAGCAATATCTCCGCAATGTGGTGGATGTCCTGTACCGCCCGCGCATTCTCAAAAAGTGAGGCGCCGCCCCAGACAGCGGTCAGTTAATGGTATTGTCATATTTCCTTCTGATGGCGGTTCGTGCTGGGGCGCGGCCGGCTTTCCCGCCCGCCGGCTTGGGTTCCCGTTTGATCTGCTGGCCCGGATCAACAGCAACCGGATAATCGTGCCGCGTTCATGCCCCCATCTGCGGCCAGCAAGCTTCGTGGCCTGCCTTTGCCTTTTCCCTCTCTGCGTTCTCTGCGTTCTTTGCGGTTAACCATCCCCGCCTTTTCTCCGCTCTGTGGTTTAAAATCCCGTCTTCCTTCGCGTATTTCGCGTCGTTCGCGGTTTAAATCCCCCGCCCTTCTTCGTTTCCTTCGTTTGCTTTTGTTCAGATTCCCCTGTGTTTCCCGTTCCCGCTTTCCCGATTTCTTGCTTTCCGCTTTGGCGTCTTCCCATCCGTGGTCAAAAATGCCCCGTCTTTGCGCTCTCTGCGTTTTTCAGTAGCAATACTTAACCACAACCCAACGCCCGCTAAAAAGTGCCGCCCCAATTTGACTC
>CAZUBG010000014.1:0-48164 GCA_964618545.1 uncultured Bifidobacteriaceae bacterium
CTTGTCCATTTCGTCCAGCCCGTTCTGGTCAATCTCGAGCATGGCCAGCGCGTGGTCGGCAATGTCCGCGGTGATGGTGCCGTCGCCCCTGACCTGCGCATAGTCGCGCACGCGGCGGAGCAGGTTGTTGGCGATGCGCGGGGTGCCCCGGCTGCGCCGGGCGATTTCGTGGGCGCCGGCGGCGTCCATCGCCACGTTCAGCAGGTTGGCGGAGCGCCCCACGATTTTTTCCAGTTGGGCGCACTGGTAGTAATCCAGCCGTTCGCGGATGGGGAAGCGGGTGAGCAGGGGGGCGGAGAGCAGGCCGCTGCGCGTGGTGGCCCCGATGAGGGTGAAGCGCGGCAGGTTCAGCCGCACGCTGCGCGCGTTGGGCCCCTGGTCAATGATGATGTCCAGCTTGAAATCCTCCATGGCGGGGTAGAGGTATTCCTCGATGGTCTTTTGCAGGCGGTGGATTTCGTCAATGAACAGGACGTCACCCTCCTCGAGATTGGTGAGGAGCCCGGCCAGATCGCCGGCTTTTTCGATGGTGGGGCCGCTCGTGCTTTTGAGGCTGGCGCCCATCGCTTTGGCGAGGATGTTGGCGAGGGTGGTTTTGCCCAGGCCGGGCGGGCCGTTGAGCAGGATGTGATCCAGGGCCTCGCCGCGCTGGCGGGCGGCCGCCACGGCGATTTCCAGCCGTTCCTTGACCTTGGGCTGGCCGGTGAAATCAGAGAACAGGGAGGGCCGCAGCGTCATTTCCAACGCCGCGTCCGCTTTATTGAGGGTTGTCACCGGTCGTTCAGCCATGGGGCGCAGGATGGCGCAAATGGCGCGCGGCGGCAATCCGCGATTCGCAGGATTGGGGGCAGGCAGCAAATTTCCCGAAATGACCAAAGATCAAGAATCAAGCCGATGCCGGCGCCAACCCTGTTTGAAATCGCGCAGGATTTCTCCGCTGGTTTGGGCGGCAACCCCCACAACGAAGACGGTGTAAAGCAGCCAGAGCGGCAGCCCCAGCAGGGTTTCAGCGGTGGGCGAGGAAATGGCCGCGCTCCATTTGAGCAGCTTTTCGTTTTGGATCAGGTCCAGCAGGAACGCCCCGTAAGTTTTGTAATTCAGGCCGTAAGCGATGGTGTAAGGGATGGCCGCCGCCGCATAGAGGAGGAGCAGAAACAGCCTGGTTTTGCGCGTTCCCCAGGCATACAGGAGCACGAGCAGGGGTAAAAACCAGTAAATATATTGCAACCCGTAGCCCGGCCCCAGGGCGGGAATGGCCAGGAGCAAGGCGGCGGCGATGTTTGCGAAGTGCCGCCGGTCGAGCGTTTCCCTGGTCGGCAGCCAGACCCCAAGGGCAAGCCAGCCGACCCCATAGATGATTTCAAATGCGAGCGGCCAGACCTCGAGCAGGCGGTGAGCGCCAAAAATCGTGAACAAGCCGGAAAGTCCGAAAGTGCCCGGCGTGGACCGGTAGCCCAGCACTTTGGTTTCGATGTCCGCCGGCGTCAGGACATACACAATGCTCAGGGCGAGCAGGATGGGAACCAGCAACAGGGCGGCCCCCAGCATTTGTTCGGCGAACTTGAGTTTGCGCACGGACAGCAACAGCAGCGGAGCCAGACAAAGCGGAACCACCTTGGTGACGCCCCCCAGGCCCAGCGCAAAACAAGCCCACAGCCAGAACCCGGCCTCGTGTTGTTCCTGGAAACGCAGGAGCATGAACAGGGCCAGCAAAATCCAAAAACCGACCAACACGTCGAAATTGCAATGCTGGCACACCTGGAAGACGGCGATGGGATTCATGGCGAGGCCCAGGATCAGTATTTTGGCGGCGTGTTTTACCTCCCCGAACCGGATCATGGTGGCGTACAACAGCCCGGCCAGGACGCTTTCGGTGAGTATCAGAAAGGTCCGCACCAGGTCGTTCAAGGTGCAGTGCAGGCCCAGGGAGATTTTTTTGAAGAGGAAGACGAGCTGCATCCAAACCGGTGGCCAGTTCAACGCGCCGGTGAGATGATACGGATTTCCCCCCGCCTGCAAAACGTCCCCCACCTGGTTCCAATTCGCCAGATCGAACGAATAACAATTGGAGAATAGAAACAGATAGAACCCGCGGAGGGTCAGACTGATCACCAAAAACAGCAGGAACTTACGGGCTTCCTCATTCATGAATAATTGGAAGATTGCGCAAATGCCGCGCGTCGGCAAGCCGGGATTTGCGGGGACGGAAGGGAAATTTCAAACTCCAAAATTCAAACTTTGAAGAAAAGGATCAGGCCGGATGTGCCGGTTGCTCAGCACCATGCGCCGCCGGGGCGGTCGCTGGGCCGGCGTCGGCCATCCGCACCGGTGGCGAGGCTGCGTCCGGAATACCGGTTTGACTTTCGGTCGCAATGGGGGATTATGCCAGCCAATCTATTGTCCGGCCAAGCTTTGCTAAAACCGATGGAAAGTATAATCGAACGGATGGGACGGACCGGCGGCAGCCCGCGGGTCAGCATCGTGGTGCTCAATTACAACGGCGTCGAATGGCTGTCGAAGTGTTTCGCGTCGCTGAAAGCCCAGAGCATTGTGGAACAGATGGAAGTCATCATGGTGGACAATTGTTCCACGGATGCCTCCGTGCCGGCGGCGCGCCAGTTGCTGGCGGATTTCCCGATGGCCTGCATCGTCCGCAATCAGTCCAACCTGGGTTTTTGCGAGGGCAACAATGTCGGCGCCCGGGCGGCGCAGGGGAAATACCTGCTGTTTTTGAACAACGACACCTGGCTGGAGCCGGACTGCATGCAGTTGTTGTTGGACGGGACGGAACAGGCCGGCGCGGTGGCCTCGACCCCCTATGTGTTGAATTATCCGGACAGCACCTTCCAGGATTTCGGTTTTTTTGGTTTTGATGTGTTCGGCCTGCCGAGTTCTTCCCAGCCGGTGACGGCCACGCGGGAGATCTTCATTCCCGGCGGCTGCTCGTATCTGATTCGGACGGACGTCTTCCGGCAGGTGGGCGGGTTTGATGCCGAATTTTTCATTTATTCGGATGATTCGGATTTATCGTGGCGGGTCTGGATCGCAGGGTACAAGGTGGCGGGCATTTTCCCGGCCAAACTGCACCATCGCGGGGCGGCCGGAGTGAACCCGCAGGGGGGCATCCAGGTGGTGGAATTCCGCACGAACGACCGCAAGCGCTTTCTCACCAACCGCAACAGCCTGCTGACGCTGCTGGTCAACGGCCAGCATCTGATCCTGCTGGCGGTGATCCCGCAAACGTGCCTGTTACTGCTCGAAACGCTGGTGGGCAGCGTACTGCTCAAGCGCTGGTCTTTCGTGCGCGCGAGTTTCTGGAATGCGCTGCTGGATTGCTGGCGGTTGCGCGGGCACATTGCCGAGCGCCGCCGCAAGGTGGCCGGCTTTCGGAAGCGCTCCGATTTTTGGATGCTGCGCTTTTTCCGGTTGCGGCTCAACCGCTGGTGGGAAATCAAGCGGCTGACGCAGTTTGGACTGCCCAAGGTGGACGCACGTTAAACCGGACGGAAAAATCTGGCTGGTTTTTCCAGTTCTGCTTAGACTCCGCAGCGAGCATGGAAATTTCATTTATAACCGGCGTCGCGGGTTTCATCGGCAGCAACCTGGCCGACCGACTCTTGCGCGAGGGCAAACAGGTGGTGGGGTGGGATAATTTTTCCACCGGCCAGGAAAATTTTCTGGTGGAAGCCCTCAAAAATCCCCGGTTCAAATTGATCCGGGGGGACAATCTGGATCTGCCCGCCCTCACGCGGGCGATGGCGGGTTGTGATTTTGTGTTTCACCTGGCGGCCAATGCGGATGTGCGCTTTGGCCTGGAGCATCCCGGCAAGGACTTGCAGCAAAACACCATCGCCACCTTCAACGTGCTCGAAGCCATGCGCGCCAATGGCATCAAGCGCATCGCCTTCAGTTCCACCGGTTCGGTTTATGGCGAGGCGGAAACGATCCCGACCCCGGAAAACTGTTCGTTTCCGGTGCAAACCTCGCTCTACGCCAGTTCCAAGGTGGCGGGGGAGGGGATGATCTCGTCGTATTGCGAGGGGTATCAATTCGAGGGCTATATTTTCCGCTTTGTTTCCATCCTGGGCGAGCGCTACACCCACGGCCATATTTTTGATTTTTACAAACAGCTCACCGAGCACCCGGACCATTTGAAAGTTCTCGGCGATGGCACGCAGCGCAAATCGTATCTTTATGTGGGCGACTGTCTGGACGCCGTGCTGCACGTCATCCGCCGGGGCGAGGCGCGCACGGCCAAACATAACACCGCCATTTTTAATTTGGGCACGGATGAATATGTGCGGGTGACCGATTCGATTGGCTGCATCTGCCGCGAGTTGAACTTGTCGCCCCGGCTGGAATATGCCGGCGGTCAGCGGGGCTGGGTGGGGGATAATCCGTTCATTTTTCTGGACACCCGGCGGGTGCGCGCCACCAGTTGGAAACCCGCCCTGACGATTGAACAGGGCATCATCCGCACCCTGCAATGGCTGCGCCAAAACCGCTGGGTGTACGAACAACGCCACTCATGAAAATCACCGTTCTGGGACTCTGGCATCTGGGCACGGTTACGGCGGCGTGTTGTGGCCGTCATTTTCAGGTCACCGGCCTGGATTTTGACGCCGCCAACATTGCCGGGCTCCAGGCCGGCCGGGCTCCGTTGCTGGAACCGGGTTTGAACGAGTTGCTCGCGGCGGGACTCGCCGCCGGCCGGTTGTCCTTCACTGCCGATCCCGCCACGGCCCTGGCGGGCTGCGAACTGCTCTGGTTGTGTTACGACACGCCGGTGAATGAGAATGACGAATCCGACACCGAGTTTGTTTTGACGAATCTCCGCCGGGCGCTGACGCATCTGGCCCCCGGGGCGCTGGTGCTGATTTCCGCCCAAATGCCCGTGGGCACGTGCCGCCGGTTGGAGGCGGAGTTCCCGCAGTTTCATTTTGCCTGTTCGCCGGAAAATCTGCGGCTGGGCAAGGCGATTGACGCGTTTGAAAAAGCGGACCGGGCGGTGGTCGGCATCCGCGACGAAACCAAGAAAGCCCTGCTGGAAAAACTCTTTGCGCCCTTCACCGCGCGCGTGTTGTTCATGCGCACGGAATCGGCGGAAATGGTCAAGCACGCGCTCAATTCATTCCTCGCGCTTTCGATCACCTTCATCAATGAAATCGCGCGGCTCTGTGAATTGACCGGGGCGGACGCGAAGGAGGTTTCGCAGGGGTTGAAAAGCGAGGCGCGCATCGGCGCCAAGGCTTACCTGGGGCCGGGCGGGCCGTTTGCGGGCGGCACGCTGGCGCGCGATGTCGTCACTCTCTCCAAACTGGCGGCGGCTCATGGCGAATCCATTTCCGTGATCCCGGCCATCAAACACAGCAACGATCTGCATCGCGGCTGGGCGTTCAAACGGCTGCAAGCCCGGCTGGGGGATCTGCGCGGCCGGAAGATCATCGTGCTGGGGCTGACGTATACTCCCAACACCGACACCCTGCGGCGCAGCGCGGCGATGGAACTGTGTGGCGCGTTGCTGGCGGCGGGCGCGCAGGTGCGGGCGTTTGATCCCGCCATCAAATCCCTGCCGCCGGAATGGGCCGGCATCACCCTGGCGGCGGATGCGGCCACCGGACTGCGCGGGGCCGATGCCGCCGTGGTTTGCACCGAATGGCCGCAATTCCGGCAGGTGGATTTTGCCGCCGCGGTTCCGGCCATGCAACACCGCGTGTTTGTGGACGCCAATCTTTTTCTGGAAAAGGAATTGAAGCCGGTCCCCGGAGTGGAGCATCTTTCGGTCGGCCGCGTCACCCCATGAAATTGCAACATCACAACGCGCTCATCACCGGCGGAAGCCAGGGTTTGGGCAAGGTCATAGCCAGCCACTTTCTCGCGGAAGGGGCCGGTGTCGTCATCTGTTCCCGCAGTGAAAAGGAGCTGCTGGCCGCCCGGGACGAACTGGCGCTGAAATTTCCCGCGCAAAAAATCCTCGCCCGCCCGTGTGACGTGGCGAGCGAATCCCAGGTGAACGCGCTCGTGGATTTTGCCCGGCGCGAACTGGGGTCGCTGGACGCCCTCGTGCTCAACGCCGGGGTTTACGGTCCCATGGGGGACACCGAAACCGTTTCGCTCGACGAGTGGCGGCGGGCCATGGACATCAACTTATACGGTGTCCTGCTGCCCTGCCGGGCCGTGATTCCCCACTTCAAGAAGGCCGGGCGCGGCAAGATTGTGATCCTGTCCGGCGGGGGCGCGACCAATCCGCTGCCGCAAATCAGCGCCTACGCCGCGTCCAAGGCGGCGGTGGTCCGCCTCATGGAAACGCTCGCCGGGGAACTGAAGAATTTCCATGTGGATGTGAATGCCATTGCCCCCGGCGCCCTGGCCACGCGGTTGGTGGATGAAGTGCTGGCGGCCGGACCGGAGAAGGTGGGGGCCGCATTCTACGAGAAGAACAAAGTCTGGAAGGAAAAGGGCGCCACTCCGCTCGAATTCGGCGCGGAACTGGCCGTCTATCTGGCCGGCCCGGAGAGCAACGGCATCACCGGCAAGCTCATCAGCGCCCAGTGGGATCCCTGGAAGACGCTGCATGAACACCGGGAGGAGCTGGCCAAATCGGATATTTACTGCCTGCGCCGGATTGTGCCGGAGGATCGCGGCAAGAAATGGAATTGACTATGAAATGGCGTGTCGCCCTCATCGGCTGTGGTTTGATTGGCAACAAACGTCTGCATTTGCTGCCGCCCGGCAGCGTGACGGTCGCGTGCGACACCCAATTGGAGCGCGCCAAAAAACTCGCCGCGCTCAGTGCGGGCTGTCTGGCCACGGATTCCGTCGCGGAGGCGGTGAGCCGTGCGGATGTGGACGTGGTGGTGATCGCCACCGTAAATGCCGCGCTCGCGCCCATCGCCTTGCAGGCGGTGCGGCACGGCAAGCATGTGCTGGTGGAAAAACCCGCCGCCGTCAGTCTGGCGCAGTTGGCGGAGTTGGAAGCCGCCGCTGCGGTCAACCGGGTGCTGGTGCGGGTGGGTTACAATCACCGTTACCATCCCGCCGCCCTGAAAGCGCTGGAGCTTTTCCAAAGCGGCGCGCTGGGGCCGATCATGTTTTTACGCGGGCGTTACGGTCAGGGCGGGCGCATCGGCTATGAAAAAGAATGGCGCGCGGACCCCAAGATTTCCGGCGGGGGCGAATTGATTGACCAGGGCGTACACTTGATTGATCTGGCGGGGATTTTCCTGGGCGACTTCACGACCATCGAAGGCCACACGGCGACGTATTTCTGGAAAATGCCGGTGGAGGACAACGCCTTCCTGAGCCTGCGCAACGCCGCCGGGGCCACCGCCTGGCTGCACGTCAGTTGCTCCGAATGGAAGAATCTGTTCAGCCTCGAGATTTACGGTCGGGACGCCAAACTCCACTGGGAGGGGCTGGGCGGCAGTTACGGAATCGAGCGCCTGACGTATTACAAAATGCTGCCGCAGATGGGGCCGCCGGAGACCACCATTTTTGAATACCCGCGCGGGGATGAATCCTGGAAAATCGAGATGGCCGAATTTGTGGAGGATATCAGGACCGGCCGGACGCCGGTGCCGGGATTGAAGGAAGCGAGAGCGGCGCTGACCGTCGTCGAACAGATTTATCAAACCTCCAAAAACAATTGCCAAAACAAACCCTGATGGTAAGGTTGCCTTGTGAACAAAAAGGCCGTAAAAACGATGCGCAAGCCCGCCCCCGGCGGGAAAAAGCCGGTGGCCCGCCCCGTTGAAACCAACGGAACGAAGTGGGCCGCTGAAAACCGGAAAAAAGCCAGTGCTTTGAGTGACAGTGAGCGCGAGGCTTTGTTTAAGCGGGGCATCCTCAAAATTTATGGCCGACAAGAAGTGTGCGCTGGACGTTAATATTCTTCTGGATTTGGCCGAACAAAAAAAATTCGCCGGGGATTTTTTGGGCGTCATCAGGGAGAAATATTGTCCGCTGTTTGTTTCTCCAACGGCATTCATTGAACTTCAATTTCTGGCCGAATCAGGCGCACCCGTCCCCCGAAAGTTTGCCGGCATCGCCATTGATTCATTTTTAAAATGGGGTGTTGTTCTTTTTGATATCGAACCCGTGCATGCATGGACGACTTACCGCAAGCTGCTGACTCAAAATCAAACAACTAGCCTATGATCATCGCCCGCTCCCCCCTGCGCGTCACCCTTGGCGGTGGCGGCACCGACCTGCCCTCGTATTACGAACAATTCGGCGGCTTCCTGATTGCCGCCGCCATTGACAAATATGTCTACATCACCCTGCACGAGACGTTCGTGGCCGATCTCATCGTGAAGTATTCCGAGCTGGAACGCGTGCCGGAGGCGTCCCTGCTGAAGCATCCGATCATTCGCGAAGCCTTCTCCCTGGTGGGGTTGGGCGGGCAATCCCTGGAGCTGACCTCCATGGCCGATATTCCCGCCGGCACCGGCCTGGGATCGTCGGGCAGCTTTACCACCGCCCTGCTCAAGGCGCTCCATGCCTACAAAAAAAACCTGGTGCATCCCGCCGAACTGGCCGCCCAAGCCTGTGAAGTGGAATTGGACCGGCTCAAGGAACCCATTGGCAAGCAGGATCAATACATTGCCGCCTACGGGGGGCTGACCTGTTTCAAATTCCTGCCCGGGGGCAGGGTGGAGGCCTGGCCGCTGAAAACCTCTGAAGAGACCCGCGATAATCTCGAAGACAACCTCCTCTTGTTTTTCACCGGCTATTCCCGCTCCGCCTCGGCGATTTTAAAGGAGCAGGATCAAAAATCCAAATCGGCGGATGCGGACATGATCGAGAACCTGCATTTCGTGAAGGACCTCGGTCTGCAAAGCCAGCGGGCTTTGGAAGCCGGCGATCTTCCCGAATTTGCCCGGCTGATGGACGTTCACTGGCAGCGAAAAAAACAGCGCAGCGGCGGCATGAGCAATCCAAAGATCAATGAGTGGTATGATCTGGCGCTGGCCAGCGGCGGGCTGGGGGGCAAGCTCATCGGTGCGGGCGGGGGCGGCTTCCTGATGTTTTACGCCGAGGACAAGGCCAGATTGCGCCAGGCCATGCGAACCGCCGGACTCAAGGAAGTCCGCTTTCGTTTTGATTTCGAGGGCACCAAACTGGTCATCACATGAGCCGGCCGCTGGACATCCCCGTGGCCATTCTCGCGGGCGGACTCGCCACGCGCCTGCGGCCCATCACGGAAAACATTCCCAAGTCGCTGGTGCCGGTGGCCGGCCGGCCCTTTCTGGCCCATCAACTGGAGCTGCTCCACGCCCGGGGTCTCCGTCATGCGGTGTTGTGCATCGGGTATCTGGGGGAAATGATCCAACGTGATTTCGGTGACGGTCGCGATTACGGGGTTCGCCTGGAATATTCCTTCGACGGCCCCAAATTGCTGGGCACCGGCGGCGCCCTGAAGCGCGCGCTGCCCCTGCTGGGCACGGAGTTTTTCGTGCTGTACGGCGATTCCTATCTGCCCCTCGAATACCGGCCCGTGGCCGATGCCTTCCGGCGCGGCGGCCGGGCCGGCCTGATGACCGTCTATCGCAACGAAGGCCGGTATGACACCAGCAATGTGGTGTTCCGGGATGGCCAGATTGCGGTGTATGACAAAAAGGACCGTCTGCCCGAGATGCACCATATTGACTACGGACTGAGCGTGTTTAAGTCCTCGGTATTCGACGACTATGCGGCCGACCAGCCCTTTGATCTGGCGGCGGTCATGGGCCGGCTGGTCCGGGAACAGCAACTCACCGGCTACGAGGTGGGCGAACGTTTTTATGAAATCGGTTCGCCTGCGGGCTTGGCGGAACTGGAAACCCTGTTATCATCCAAATCATCATGAGCTTTACCAAACAATTTTTGGCCGAGGTCCAGCAGGTTGTCGCGCAACTGGATGCCGGGGCCATCGAAAAAGCCGCGGACGAACTCGCCCTCGTGCGCGCGCGCGGCGGACGCCTGTTCATTCTTGGCGTGGGCGGCAGCGCCGGCAATGCCGGTCATGCCGTGAACGATTTCCGCAAAATCTGCGGTTTTGAGGCCTACGCGCCCACCGACAATGTTTCCGAACTCACCGCCCGCACCAACGACGAGGGCTGGCCGAGCATTTTTTCCGAATGGCTCAAGGGCAGCCGGTTGAGCGCCCGGGATGGCCTGCTGATTTTCTCCGTGGGCGGCGGCAATTTGGAGAAAAACGTCAGTCCCAATCTCGTGAATGCCATTCAACTGGCGAAGCAGGTTGGCGCGTCCGTCATCGGGATCGTTGGCCGGGATGGGGGTTATACGGCCAAAGAAGCGACGGCCTGTGTGATCGTTCCCACGGTGAATCCCGCGCACGTCACACCGCACAGCGAGGCGTTTCAAGCCGTCATCTGGCACCTGTTTGTTTCGCATCCCAAGCTCAAGCAAACCGCCACCAAGTGGGAAAGCACGAAATAGGCGCATTAATAAATCGAGTCCTCCGTCGGAGGGTGCCAATCGGAACGGTGAAAATGGCCTGGTCCCGGGAAACGCCGCCGAATCCGATCCAATCGCATCTTGGAAAAGCCGCTAGAAATCTTGCCAGCCGCCTTCCGTGGGCTTAATTTCGCCCGTTCATGAGTTCTGAGAACAACGACAGTGAGCCGGTTCAGCCGGAATTGCCCATTGAGGGCGCACCGGCCGGGCCGGCGGAAATCAACGGTAATGGAGCCTCCCATGTGCAGGCTCAAGCGGTGCCTGCGGAATTGGTGCATCGTCCTTTTGATCCCAAACAGACCGATACCGGCCTGCATCGCCGCGTGGATAAAAGTTTCATGGAATACGCGTCCTACGTCATCCGTGACCGGGCGATTCCGAATCTGGCGGATGGTTTGAAACCGGTCCAGCGCCGCATTTTGTGGGCGCTGCACGAAAAGGACGACGGCCGGTTCATCAAGGTGGCCAATGTCGTGGGTCACACCATGCAGTATCATCCCCACGGAGATGCCTCCATTGGCGACGCGCTGGTGGTGCTCACCACCAAGCGGTACCTGATCGAAGGGCAGGGGAATTTCGGCAATCTTTACACCGGCGACCCGGCGGCGGCCTCGCGATACATTGAATGCCGGCTTACGGATCTGGCGCGGACCGAGTTGTTCAATGACGAGATCACCGATTTCGTCCCGAGCTATGACGGTCGCAATCAGGAGCCGGTGTCGCTGCCCTGCAAACTGCCCCTGACGCTGATGCTGGGCACGGAGGGCATTGCCGTGGGGCTGGCGGCGCGCATTTTGCCGCATAATTTCCCCGAGCTGCTCGAGGCCCAGATCGCGATTCTCAAAAACCAGCCGTTCAAGTGCCTGCCGGATTTTACGACCGGCGGCGTGATGGATGCGCGGGATTACCAGGACGGCCGGGGCAGCGTCACCGTCCGGGCCAAGATCAAGGTCAAGGACGAATCCACCGTAACCATCCGGGAGATTCCACCCACCACCACGACGGATTCCCTGATGTCCTCGATTGAAAACGCGGCGCAGAAGGGCAAGTTGAAGGTTAAATCCATCAACGATTTCACCTCCGAGAACGTGGAGATCGAAGTCAAATGCCCGGCGGGGGTGGATGCGGAAAAAATGGTGGATGCGCTGTACGCCTTCACGGATTGCGAGGTGACCATCAGCAGCCGGATCGTGGTGATCAAGAACAACCGGCCGGTGGAACTGACCGTCAGCGAAGTGCTGCGCGAGAACACGGAGCAATTGACCGTGCTGCTCAAGCGCGAACTGGATTTGAAGGAGCGCCAGTTGCTGGATGAACTGCATTACCGCACCCTGGAGCGCATTTTCATTGAGGAACGCATTTACAAGCTGATTGAGAAGTGCAAAACCAGCGAGGCCGTCCAGGTGGCGGTGCAGGAAGGGTTCAAGCCTTTCGCCAAACAGTTGGTGCGCGAGCTGGCGGAGGCGGATGTCGAGCGTCTGTTGCAGGTGCGCATCCGGCGCATCTCGCTGTTCGACATCAACAAGCACCGCGAGGAAATGGAGAAGACGAAGGCCGAGTTGGCCGAGACGCGCAAGCACCTCAAGAATCTGACGAAGTATGTCATCGGCCATCTCGAGGTGTTGCTGGAAAAGTACCGTCCGCTGTATCCGCGCCTGACCACCAAATCAGCCCGGCACGAGGAACTGGACGTCAAGACCGTGGCGTTCAAGTCGTTCAAGGTGGCCTATGACCGTGAGAGCGGCTATGTGGGCCACAAGGTCAGCGGCGACGAATTCAAGCTGGATTGCACCAAGTTCGACAAGCTGTTGCTCGTGTTCAAGGACGGCACCTACAAGGTGATTGAACTGCCGGAAAAATTGTTCATCGGGCCGGACCTGGTGTACTGCGGGCTGCCCGAGCGCGACTGCGTGTTCACCTGCGCCTACACCGACCGCGAGGCCAGTTATCTGAAGCGGTTCACCTTTGGCGGCGTCATCATGAACAAGGTGTACGCCTGCATCCCGGAGAAATCGCGCATCCTCTTTCTGGCCCCGGAAACGCCGCCGGTCCTGTACATCCGCTACAAGCCCGCGCCGCATCAGAAAATCAGCCAGCAAACCTGCGATCCCGCGCAGGTGGATGTGAAGGGGCCCAAGACGCTGGGCCGGCAGATGTCCATCAAGGATATTTCCTCCGTCACGGACAAGCCCACGCGCGGCTGGGACGAGAAAGAAACCACGACGAAGCTGATCTTTGGATGATCGCCTGTTCACTCGACAAACGCGTTCGTTCGCGTCATCCTGCCCGCGATGTCTTTTGAAACCGAATCACCGTTGGATTCGCTCTGGAAGGAATATGGCCGCGCCTTCCAGGATTTTGACGACCTGACCCTGGCCCGCTGGCTGGCGCAGACGCTCGGTCAGTTGGAGGGCAAAGCGTGGCGGCTGTCGCATCCGCTGGTCGGGGCGTACCGGTTGGCCGCCCTGCCGGCTCATGAACGCCAGGTCTGGTTTAAACGCATGGCCACGCCCCCGGCGGCCTATGCGGAATCCCCGTGCTGTCGCGCGCCTTTCCTGCCCCTGCTCACGCGTGACGTCCACGAAGCGGGCCTGATCTGCCAGCATTGCAACGAAACCCTCGTGCCCTTTGAGGAGATCCCCGCCGAGATTCGCGGTGACCTTGAGGCCTGGGCCCGCGAATACGCCCCCGTCCACGCCGTTGCGCATTGGGACGATCAACAGCGCCGCCGCACCCGCGATTACGATCACGCCTTCGAAATGGCGGCTGAGGCCGCCGAGCGCCTGCTTACTTTTGGCGGACGCGAACTCGCCCCCAAACTCCTCAATTTCTATCCCGCCCTCATCTGGGAGGATCAGGATGAATGTCTCGAAGTCCGCCCCGAGGATGTCGGGTTGTGATGCGCCATCATGAAGTTTGTTTTCAAATGGCTGTTCCGCTTGTTCCTGCTGGCCGTCGTGCTGGGGGTGATCGTGCTCCTGTCCCTGAATTCAATTCTGCGCCTCATCATGGAACACCGCATCCGGGCGCAGACCGGCATGGACGCGGAAATCGGCCGGGTGTCCTTTGGCTGGTTTGAGCCGCGCGCGGAAATTCGCGATCTCAAAATCTTCAATTCGGCGGACTTTGGCGGCACACCGTTTCTGGACATCCCGGAAATCCACATTGAATACGACCGCCTCGCGCTGGCCCATTCCCAGTTGCACCTCACCCTGGTGCGCTTCAACCTCGGCGAACTGGACGTGGTCAAAAATGAGGCGGGGCGGACCAATGTATTTTCGGCGGGAAGCCTCCGGCTGCCGCTTAAAACCGGCGGGGGCGGGCTGTCCGGGGCTGTTGGGCCGGCCGATTTCCAACGTCTGACGGGGCTTTCCTTTCAATCCATTGACACCCTGAATGTTTCCATCGGCACCTTGAAATACATTGATCTCCAGGATCAACGCCACAACCGCACCCAGAAAATCGGCCTGGAAAACTGCGTGGTGAAAAATGTCAAAGCCCCGTCCGATCTGCTCGGATTGGCGGCGTTGATCAGTCTGCGCAGCGGCGATTTTTTCACCTCGCTCCTGGGATTGAAGACCAACGGCGGCGATCCCGGGTTCCTCAAGCTGCTGTTTTGATATTTTAAATTTCCCCCATTCCTCTTAACTTCCCGGTGTGCATCGTGATTCTCTCAAATCCGCCGTTCGCGTGGTGGTCAAACTGGGCACCGGCGTCCTGACCGACAGCCACAAGCAGCCGGATCCGGCGCAGTTGGAACAATTGGCGGCGCAAATCGCCGGCCTGCGTTTGGCGGGGCGCGAGGTCATTGTGGTTACCAGCGGTGCCGTGGGGGCTGGCATGGGCGCCCTTGGCTATAACACCCGCCCCACGGAACTGGCCGAAAAACAGGCTTGTGCGGCCGTCGGCCAGTCGCGCCTCATGGCGGTGTACGACCAGTTGTTTGCCAAACACGGTCTGGTGGTCGCCCAGGTTCTCCTTACGCATGACGATCTCGGCCATCACGAGCGCCATCTCAACGCCCGCAACACCCTCGTCACCCTGCTCAATCGCGGGGTTGTTCCCATCATTAATGAAAACGACGCCGTCTCTTTCACGGAAATCAAATTCGGCGACAACGACAAACTCTCGGCCCTGGTGGCGGCGCTGTTGCCCGCCGATCTCCTCGTCATTTTGACCTCGGTCGAGGGGGTGATCGAGAATTTTGGCGGGGCCAGCCCCAAAACCCTTTCCGTCATTGAACACATTGACGCCGCCATTGAGGAAATGGCCGGCGGGACCGCCAGCCAAACCGCCGTGGGCGGCATGAAATCGAAAATCGAAGCCGCCAAAATTGTGGTGCGTTCGGGCATCCCCCTGGTGATTGCGTCCGGTCGCCAGCCCGGCATTCTGGCCCGAATTCTCAGCGGGGCCGAGGTGGGCACGCTTTTTCCCGCCACCCATGCCCGGCTGGCCGGACGCAAGCGGTGGATCGCTTTTTTTCATCATCCGCAGGGTGTGCTGCAAGTGGACGACGGGGCGCGGGAAGCGCTCCGCCACGGGGGCAAAAGCCTGCTGCCGCCGGGGGTGGTTTACTGCGAGGGGAATTTTTCGGCCGGCGACGTCGTGCGGTTGTGCGACCTGGACGGCATGGAATTCGCGCGGGGCATTGCCAAACTTGACGCCGGGGAAATCCGCAGCCAGATCCAGACGCGCGGGGAGGCCGGACCGCAAAAGACGCTGGCGCGGGTCACCCACGAGGAAATCATCCACCGGGACGATCTCGTCATTCTGTAGGCGACGATGCCCCGCCTGGGAGCAAACCGCCCGCCGCCGCTTCAAAAAACATGTCGCCGGGGCGGAATGCCGGCCGCCTGGGCGGGGGGGGCGGGAAACGGCGCGGAAAAATAAAAATGGCGGGTCATTTTCGTTACCTAGTAACGCGGTTGAGTGCGAATAACGGTTGACACGGGTTGCAAGTCATTGATGCAGAGCGGGTTACTATTGTATATCTACAAACGGCCCGATCGGGCAAATCCCGTTACTAGGTAACGGGATTTGCCCTCGCGGCGGATGCCGGTCCACCCTTTCTCCCCCGGATTAAAAATGGCGGCGGACAGTTCCTTGCCAGATTTTGCCAAGAATTGCCTGTTCGCCGTGTGCCGTGGCGCAACCTCCGGAAAAAGAGACTCCGGGGAGCGTTTCAGCCCGGCGGTCACGGTTGATTGGTTGAGTCCGGTTCATGCGATGGGGGTGAAAAGGTCATCCCCGATGCCGCACCATGCCTGCACGTGGCCCAATTCCTGGGCGGTCTTCACGTTGCGCCATTTCCCCTGCGGGTCATAATAGCCCAGGCAGCGAAAGCCCTTGCACTGCACAATGACATGGACGCCTGGTTTGGGCAGTGCCGGCTGGCTGGAAAACGATCCCAAGCGGGCCGGTTTTGCAGTGGCCAAGCCAGGCCTGCCTTTGGTTGTGTCGGGCATAAAAATTGTTATTAACGCGTTCACTCATAAGCAGATACGCGGAAAAAAACCGTTTCTGTCAAAAAATCTTCGCTTTTTTCATTTTGCCAGCCAGGGCAGCGGGGGTGGCACCCATGGGGAGGAGGTGAGAATCCGTTTGAACGATCGGTTCGACGGTTCGTAAATCCCCGCAAAGCGGGGGGAAGGCGGATGAATTCCTGAGAAAACGGTCGCCGGAGCCTTAAAACATCTCTTTTTTCAACCGTTCGACTTCCTGGGTGATCAGCTCGGTCACGCGGGTCTTGGCCAGATAGACTTGATTGAGGGAAAGGCCCAGGGTTTTGGCCACTTGTTCGGCTTTCCACCCCTTGTTGACGTAAAAATCAAAGATCTGGTATTGGCGGGGGTCCAGGTTTCGCCGGGCTTTTCCGATGGCGACTTCGAGGAGGTTTTTTTCCCATTCGTCGTCCCAGATTTTTTCCAGATCGGAGGTGGTGTCGTTGGGCTCCCAAACGTGGTCGGAATCGCCCTGGGAGGTGGAATCGTTCTCTTCCAGAGGGGCGGCCCCGGGCGGGCGATTGCGGAATTGGTCGGCAATCCGCCAGCGGGTCATGTTGAGAAGCCAGGTTTTGAAGGAACCGATGGCCGGATCATACCTGAAATCCGGCATGTGTTTGGCCACGGAAATCATGGTTTCCTGGACCACCTCCTGGGCTTCGGATTGGGTCAGGCCGCTTTTGGCGGCCACGCCATAGATGAGCCGCCAGTAAGTTTCAAAAAATTCCTGCCAGCTTGCCTGGTCCTGCCAGTTTTTCAGGCGCTGAATCAGGGATGCCCGCGTCGGAATCAATTCATCTGGCAACTCACCCATGGGCCAAGTAATGCGATTTTGCGCGGCCATTTGCAAATACAAACCACTCCATTTCCCGCAGTAATTCACGCTCCCACGGAGAATTAGCGTGACGCAGCCATTATTTTGTTTGAAAATCATCCCTAAAGGTTTTAAGGCTAAATGTTGCTCAGATATGGCCGATGGAACCCGTGGGGGCGAACCGACCCAATTTCCTGGGAAACACGACTTGAAGACATTGTGCCTTAAACCGGCCATTTGGGCTGCGATGGGGGCCTTATTCGCGGCCTCGCCCTCTTTTGCCCAAGCCCAGCCGGCCCCGTCCGCGCCGGACACCAATGGCATTCGGGTGGTCTTGATTCAAGGCTCGGTGGAGGTGCTGCCCGCCCATCAGACGGGGTGGCGACCGGCCCGGGTCAACCAGCGGATGGCGCCCTTGGACCGGATTCACACCGCCGACAACAGCCGCGTGGCCCTGTGCTGGTCGGACCAGAGTGTCATTACGTTCGGGGCTTCCACCGAGCTGGAAATTCTGCCGCCCGAGACGGCGGACGCCCAGGCGGGACTGCACTTGATCGGCGGCATCACTTCCTTTTTCCATCGTGACAAGCCCGGCCGCCTGCGCATCCTCACCCGCGGGGCCATGGCCGGGGTGGAGGGCACGGAGTTCGTTTTGGCGGTGGATGCGGCCGACCGCACCACGCTTTCCGTAATTGACGGCCGGGTGCGCTTTGGCAATGACCAGGCCACGCTGCTGCTCACCAACGCGCAGGAGGCGACCGTCGAGTTGGGCCGGGCACCGGTCCGGACCGCCGGTTTTATCGCCAACAACCTGCTGCAATGGTGCTTCTACTATCCGGCCGTGCTGGACCCGGCGGAGCTGCCGTTGACGGCGGCGGAAACCAACCGGCTGGCCGGTTCGCTGGCGGCCTATCGCGCCGGGAATTTGCCGGCGGCGCTGGCCCAATACCCCGCCGGCCGCCCCGGTTCCGACGCGGAACGGCTCTACCACGCGGCGGTGCTGCTCTCGGTCGGGGAGGTGGCGGAAACGGAAACCATCCTGGCTGCGCTGACGGATCATTCGGAGCGCACGGAACGCCTGGCCGGCGCCTTGCGCCAGCTCATCGCCGCCGTCAAACGGCAGCCGGCCGCCGCCACCCCCGGGCCCAGGCTCGCCTCGGAATATCTGGCGGGTTCCTATTTTGAGCAGTCCCGTGCGGTGCGTGAAACCTCGCTGCCCGGGGCGCTGCGTTTGGCCCGGCAGGCCACGGTCGTTTCCCCCAACTTTGGCTTTGCCTGGGAACGGCTGGCGGAATTGGAATTCAGTTTTGGGCGGACGGACGCGGCGCTGGCCGACTTGAACCGGAGCCTCGTCCTGGCCCCGCTGAACGCCCAGGCCCTCGCCTTGAAGGGTTTTGTGCTGAGCGCGGAAAACAACCCCCGCGCGGCGCGCGGCTGGTTTGACCGGGCCATTGCCGCCGATGCCGCGCTCGGCAACGCCTGGCTGGGACGCGGCCTGGCGCGCATCCGGTTGGGCGATTCCCGGGGCGGCCGGGAGGATTTGCTGGTGGCGGCCGCGCTCGAACCCCAGCGCGCCGAACTGCGCAGTTATTTGGGCAAGGCTTACACGGCGGCCGGCGACGACGTCCACGCAACCAGGGAACTGGCGCTGGCGAAAAAGCTGGACCCCAACGATCCCACGGCCTGGCTGTATTCCGCGTTGTTGGATCAGCAGGACAACCAGATTAATGACGCCATCCGTGATTTGGAAAAATCCCAGTCGCTGAACGACAATCGCAGTGTTTACCGCTCGCAACTGCTGCTGGATCAGGACAGCGCGGTGCGCAGCGCCAACCTGGCGGGCATTTACAAGGATGCCGGGATGCTTGACACCAGCGTCAACGAGGCCGGCCGGGCCGTCAGTTCCGACTACGGCAATTATTCGGCCCACCTGTTTCTGGCCAGCAGCTTTTATCAGATGCGGCCCAATGATTGGAGCGACACGCGTTACGACACTGCGGCCACCGATGAGTTTTGGATCGCCAACCTGCTGGCCCCCACCGGGGCCGGCTGGCTGTCCCCCACCCTCGCGGAACAGCCCCATGCCCGCCTGTTCGATCAGGATCGCTTTGGCGCCGTGTCTGACACCACCTATTTGAGCCGGGGCGCGTGGACGGAGGACGCCGGGGGATTTTACACGTCGGACAAATTCTCGTTCGACGTCGAAACCCATGACTATTTTGATCCCGGCCAGCGGTCGGATGAGGATTTCGACCAGCGCGAGGTTGCCCTCTACCTCAAAGGGCAACTCTCGCCCAAAGACAGCCTCTTTGGGGCCGTTCAATGGGCCCAAACGGAGACCGGAGACACCTACGAGTATTATAATCAATCCGCCGCCGCCACCGGCTACCGTTTGAATGAAACGGAGCAGCCGGACGTGTATTTGGGCTACCACCACGAATGGAGTCCGGGCGTGCAAACGTTGTTCCTGGCCCAGCGGGAGGTTGTCAATCAATTGGAAGCCGCCCCCAATGACGGACAATTCATTGGGTCATTTGAGAATGGCGGCTTTGACGCTGTCCATTTCTTCAGCAACGTTGATGATTTCGGCATTAACAACCATTTATACTCCACCGAACTCCAACAGATCTGGGAACAGGAAAACCATACCACCATCATTGGATTGCGTTACGACTGGGGTGAGATAAATTATAATAATTGGGAGGAGAATATCAATAATAGCATTTATGCCCTCGATGGTTTTGTCAGCTCCGACCCCCTGATCACCCAAAATTTCAACTTGGATTATCATCATGTCAGTCTTTATGGCTACCATACCTGGCAAATCGCCGATCCGTTCTCGTTAACGGCGGGTTTGAGCTATGATTTGTTGCATCGGCCGGCGGATACGGCCACCCCGCCATTCGCTGATCAGGAAACCTCCAAGGCCCAAATCTCCCCCAAAGCGGGATTTATCTGGACTCCCGCCGCCAGCACGGTTTTTCGCGCGGCCTACACCCGGTCGCTTTCCGATCTGGGCAGCGCCCAAGTCAATCAATTGGAACCGACCGAAGTCGCCGGTTTTGTTCAGGCTTACCGCAGCCTGATTCCCGAATCCGCCAATACGGGAATTGACCCCAGTGGTTCCCGCTTTGACACGTTTGACACCTCGCTCGAGGAAAAATTCCCCACCGGAACCTATGTGATCCTGTCGGCCGAGGCGTTGTACTCCAAGCTGAACACCCTGCAGGGCGACTTTGTTTATTTGACGGACTCGCCGCTCAATAATCCGCCGATCACTTCTTCAATTTTCCCCCTGGGTTTGGAGCAATCGCTTTATTATCGCGAACGCACCGCGGCCCTGAGCGTAAACCAATTGTTGGGCAAGCAATGGACGGTCGGGGCCAAATACAGTCTTTCCCAAGCCCACCTGGATTCAAGTTACCCCCAAATTCCCGGCAATCTCCCTGCCTATGAATATGACGCCCCCTTTCAACAGAGTGAAAGTCTGGACAGTGTGCTGCAAACGGTGACGCTGCACGCCAACTGGAACCATCCGTCCGGCTTGTTCTCCCAGCTCGAAAGCGACTGGTACCATCAAAGCAATTCCGGTTTTTCCCCCGCCGAGCCGGGCGACGCTTTCTGGCAGCTCAACGCCCTGGCCGGCTACCGGTTCTGTCATCGCAAGGTGGAATTTACGGTGGGCGTGCTGAACCTCACGGACCAAAATTACCAGTTGGAACCGTTGAACCTTTACAACGAAATGGCGCGGAGCCGGACCTTTCTGGCCCGGCTCCTGATCAGTTTTTAACGCCGATTCACTGCCAGGTGATCTGCAGGACCAACGGACCGTTGGTGGGGGCGGGAGTGCTGATGACAAATGCTTTTAATTCGAAGCTGTTTCCATTGGTCACCGGAAACGAAACGCTGGTGTCGGAGCACCAGGTCATCATATCACTCTTACGCATCACCGAGGCCACGGAAGCATAAGGGGCGGGAAAACCGGAAATGTCGGTCAACGTGGCGTTGGTGGTGCCGGTCGGAGGCGTGATCCAGTATCCCCCCAAACTGTTGGTGATGACGGCGTATGCGGTGAATGCTCCGGGGCAATCCGACCCCTGACCGCCTGATGCGACGGTGGCGATAATGTTCTCGACCATCTGGCCCTTCACTGCCAGACAAGCACAGCAGCCGGCGAAGGCCACGGCAATCAGAATGGGAAAACGTTGCAGTTTGCTTTTCATTTTCATAATCAATCAATGTTTTGTTTAATGTTAACCAATAAATGCCAGACCGTCCGGCCATGCCAATTTGCCGGCCGACCGGTTTGATAGCTCACAGCTACCCTTACTTATACGTGTCAGATTTGCCGTTCTGTCAAAAAAACGCAAAATTTTTTATTTTGTTCAAAAAACCCGGGCGGAGGCCGCCCCTGACACGCATCTTCAGGTAGCGACGGGTGGCCCGGCCAAACGAGACTGCGGGCCGGCGCCGTAGCGCCTTCGGCGGAAACGTCAAAACCCAATCCGCAAAATTCAAGGAAACTTCAAACTCCAAGTCCCAAAACCGGCGGGGTGATCCGGATGGCCGGGGGGGTGGAGGGTTGGCACGCAACAGCGGCAGAGCCCTCTGCCCCCGACACGGATCTGGGGCAAACCAATCCAGCCAGCCAGTTCCCTTCCCGAACGCCAACGGGATTCCGGCCATCTGCGCCCGGGGCACAACCGCGTAGGGGTTGCGGGGATCCGCCACCGCTGTCCCAGGGTGGGCGCGGGGCGCCAACCCTGGGCTTTGGGCCACAATCCCTTTGGGATTGCCAAGCTTGGTGGGCTTCGCCAACGGTCAGTGTTTTCATGATTTCAAGCCAACTCAAGTCATCCCAAAATGTTCGCATGGGCAAGCCGCAACCGCCCGGTTTTGGCAGGCGCGCGGCGGTGATCAAGGGGAATGGGTTGGGGGGTCGTTCTGGAAGTCTTCCATCGTTTTCAACGCTTCCGCCAGGGCGGCGCGCATTTCCATGGCGGAGGCATAGCGTTCCTTCGGCGACGGCTGGCAGGCCTTCATGATGACGTTGTTCAGGGGCAGAAATTCCGGGGGTTCCCCGGGTCTGACCAGCGTGGTGGCCACTTCGGGAAAGAGCCCCGGCGGTCGTCCGGTGCTGATCACATAGAGCACCATGCCCAGGGCGTACAGATCGGCGGCGACCGTGCCGGGCCGCTCGGGCAGGGGCGGCAGATAGCCCGGCGTGCCCACCAGCGTGCCTTGATTGGCCTGGCGAATCTCCGCAATCAGCCCCAAGTCCGCCAGTTTGGGCTGCCCCTCCACAAAAATGATGTTTTGCGGTTTGATGTCCCGGTGGGTGATGCCCTGCTGATGGAGAAAATCAATGGCCTCGCACAGGCGCAGACCGATGCCCACGCAGTCCCGCACCGGCAGCCGCCGGGCGGGCAGGGCGGCGCGCAGGCTCACCAAATCGCACGGTTTATACCGGGTCGGCTCGCGTTCCCAGCCCGGCGCGAGCGAATCGCCCAGTTCCATCGCATAGTAGAAAAAGTCCGCGTTCTTGGCACTGACCGATTCCACGCGCAACAGGCCGGGATGCCGGCTGGAAATGGACTGGTATTTTTGCACGCCGCTGTATTCGCGTTCATACGGGGCTGAATCCCCTTCAAATTTGGCCAGGTAGACGATTTTCAGCGCCCGCCATTTCCCGGCGGTGTTCCTGGCCAGCCAGACCTTGCCATAGGAGCCCTCGGCGAAGGGCGGGTGGACCAATCGGTAGCCCGGAGTCTTCGGGACGGGCTCCCGTTCCCCCGCCCGGGCTGAAACCGGCGTCCGGCGGAGGCGCGTGGCCAGGGTCCACAGCAATCCGCAGGGCAGTTGACCGCCGGCGATGATCAGCCAGGGAAACCAGTAGTTGGTGTAAAAGCTCAGGCAGAGCGCCGCCAGCGATACGGTGAAAAACAGCCCCGCCGCCACCAGCAGGGCGGTGCGCCGGCGCAACCGGCACAGTCCGCCGCCCACCAGCACCCCGGCCATCGTCAGGGTGAGAACCTCCATCCAGTCGGGCGCTCTCAGCAGGGATTCGTGGTTGAGCAGATTCAGGAACTCAGTCAGCAGAATTTGCACGCCGCCGGAGGCTTCCCCCGTCCGTCCGGTGTAGGGCGTGCTGAATTTGTCCGGATCCCCGTTGGGCGGCGAGGTTTCCGGCTGGGTGCCAATAAAAACGGTCCGATTATGGAAATAATTTGCCGGCTGCGACAGCGCATACCCAAAGCTCAGGCTGTCCCACGGGCCCGCCTGGGCGTAATAGCGCAACCAGCGCTCCTGCGGTTCGTCACTCAAGCGGGCGCCCGCCAGCCGGGCGGCCACCCATGGCAGACTGGGATACGGGCCGGGCGAGGGAAACGGCCATTGCCGGCGCACGACCGAATCCAAGTCGGGGTCCAGCCAGGCCACGCCCCAGTTGGTGTGGGCCGCGCGCAAAAACAGGTCCGCCGGCCGGCTGGGCTGCGCCCCGGCGAATTCCGGATGCGTCAACTGCGATTGCCTGGCCATCAGGACCAGATGGCGCTGGCGGGCCATGGCGGCGGCCAGGTGTTCATCCGTCACCGGATCGCGCGGCTCTTGAAAAAAGGAATCGAACACCACGAGCGGGCAGCCGTCATCCGCCAGCCGGTTCAGCAGCCGGGCGTGCAACGCGCGGTCCCAGGGTTGTCCGCGGGTTTGGTGGAACTGGTCAAACGCCGCGTTATCCATCAGGATGAGCGCCACCTGGTTGGTCACCGTCGGGGCGCCAAAGCGGAACAGATTGTCATAACTGGCGTTCACCCAGGCATCGCCCAGCGAGGTGCCCCACAAAATCAAACCGCACAGCACGGCCCCCACCGCCCCGAGCATGGAAACGAGGATGGCTTTTTTGCTGGCGGCCGGATCAGTCACAAAACATTCTTTGCTCCCGGACGGGTATTACCAAGGGTTGCCGCAGGTTGAGAAGGTCATCCTTCTCCACGGCTTTGACTTCCGCCACCGCGCGAAGGATTGCGTCAAGCGTGCCGACCCGGAGTGGATTGTGGTCAGGAACCGCCAGACGGTGATGGCGCGGGGAATCCGTTTCGAGAATGACCTGGCTGCCTTCCTGGTTAATGTGCCGGCAGCCGTGAGGTTTGCCAGGCAGCTTGATCAACTCCCCGCCACCCAGGTCGCGTGGCAGTTTCATGAGCCGGCCGGAAGTTCATCCCGCACCAAATGCAGGCGCACAGCGGCGGGCTTGGGCTGGTCAAAGAAACAAGCCGACACCGCCTCCCGCACGTTGGCGCGCAATTCCTCCCAAGTGTTGCCCTGGGTGAAAATGTCGTGCGGAAGACACTCGGCAACAAAACCCCCGTCGCCTTCCTGCGTCACGCTGAAGACAATTTCCATGGGGAAACTATCCTCGCAAGACGGGGGGAAAACAAGCCTTTTGGCTGATCTTTCCAGCGACCGGGCGACCGATAAAACAGCGTCACGCCCTGACCAGCCGCTTGGTGCAATAACTATTCAGGCTCTCCCCGGCGGCCAGGGCCCTGGCCGCCAGGCGGCGGTGCAAGGCGGGGTCCACGCGCAGCACAAACCGGCCGCTGAATTTTTTCGCGCCCAGCGGTTCGGGCAGGTCCTGTCCGTCGCCTTCCAAAACCCCGATCCACTCCTCCACAATCCGGCATAGCTCGGCATAGACCCTGGCTTCATCCCGGCCGTGGCAGCAGGGACCGATCAAGGGAGGCGCGCTGCCGACGAAACAGCCGTCCTCCTCGCTCCACTCCACCATTTTCAGGCAGCGGGCGGAACTGGCTGGCAATTCGTTTTTTTTCATTTTTGGCTTTCCTCAATCTGCCGCCGCGCCGGTCGTTCCTGACAGGGCAGGGCGTCGTGGCGGGGTTGACCACTGATCGTCACCCGCGCCCCGGTCGGATGCAGGTAGTCTCGATGGCTGCCCTGGCCGCCCCGGTTCACAAACCCGGCCTTTTCCAGGTCGGCGATCAATTGTCGCAGTGTGCGCGGCATTCCAGTATCAACATGGTATCACAACGGCTGGCCGGGGTCAAATGGGTGGCGGTCGGGGCGCCTCATCGCTGCAACCGGTAAAACTGCACGCTGCCGGAGACGGGCAGGGTCACCTGCCACTGGTTTCCGACGATTTGGGCCGTCACCGCTGCCGCCGTCCACGCCCCGTTCAACAGGTTGGTGGTCGTCATCACCGTGTAGTCCGGCGCGGCCACGGGCCAGGACAGCGTCAGGCTGCCCCCGGAGACCGCCGTGGTGAGGATGGGGTTGGCCGTGCTCAACACCTGGCCGGGCCCCAGCACCTGCGAGGCGGCGATGTCATTCGCGCTCAGCGCGCCGTTGTAGATGCGGAACTCGTCCAGGCTGAAGTCGAAGTAGGAATCGCCACTGTAAAGCGACCGGCCGATAAAACTGTACAGGTCGTCCACCGAGCTGAACGGGATGGTCACCGCGCTGTTGATGGCCGCCAGCACCGCGTTGGTGTACAGCGCGAGATACCCCAGCGGCGGATCAAAGACGACGGTCACATGCAAATTGGTCAGGCCGCTCCAACTGCCGGAAGGATCGGGAATGGTGTTCTGTTCGCCCGAGTAGTTGGAGGCGGTGATGGCCGCGCGCCCGTTCTCCGGCTGGCAGAAGATGTATTGTTCGCCGCTGCTCCCGCTGATGTTGCCGAAACCAAAGAAGAAACAGGCGCCGGGCAGGGTTCCGAAACTGGCCCAGGCGTCCATCGTCACCGAGGTGTAATTGCCCAGGATGCCCGCCGGCAACTGGACGTATTGAGCGCTGGCCGCCGCCAGTGCGACCTGGCCGTTGGCCAGGGTGCCGCCGTTCGGCAGCGTGCCGTTCCACGCCGCGCCGCCCACCGAATCCGTGACCGTGGTGCTGCCGGGGGCGTCATTGAAACTGTAACGGTGGACCAGCGCCGCGGGCACATAGACCACCTGCACCAATTGCGAGGCGGTCAGCCCCAGGCTCGCATAGCTGGCCGTGATCGTCGTCGTCCCGTACCCCACCCCCGTCACATTGCCGTACAGGTCCACCACGGCCACGTTGGTGTTCGCCGAGGCGTAGCTGAGGGCGTAATTGGCATTCGCGGTGAGGCTGACCCAGGCGCCGGACAACTCCCCCATCACCGAGGAGGTGGCCGTCTGGCCGCTGAGGATCGGCGACGTGAATTGCAGGGTCAGATTCGTATAAGTATTGATTCCACTGGCGGTGAGCCGGAGAACCGAAAGCGAATTGGCCGGGAGCGTCAGCGTGAAATTGGTGCCGGCATCGGTGATGGTGTTTGTGACCGGGTAAACATACTCCGGGGCGGCCAGGGAATTGGCATCCGCCGAAGTGCCGGACGTGAGTTGGATGACCGTGGCGTCCGGCGCGATGGAGTTGACGCCGGGCAGGATGAAGGTGGTGGCCAGGGGCGTGCCCGAGGGGTTGGCCGCCTTGATGATGACCTGGCCGGCGGCGTTGGCGTAAGTGGAGGAGACATAAAGCCCGCCGCTGACGGGCGCCGGCAGGGTCACGTCCTGCACCAGGTTGGTGGCCGGCACCGAATTGGTGCCCAGATAGCACTGGATGCGCAGCCCGGTGAGCACAATGCGGATGTTGTACCAGGTGTTGGGCGCGATGGACTGCGAAACCTGCGCGTAAGTGGTCTTGTTGCCGTCCACCATTTGCTCGATGCCGTCCAGTGTGTCGGTCCAGCCGCCAATGTTCCACCACGTCCAGTCATTGTCATCCAGCACATTGAACAGGATGAGAAAGCCCTCCGCGCCGCCGGTCTTGAGCGCGCTCAGGCTGATTGTGTAATCCGACCAGTTCGTGCTGCCGGTGGTGGTGTAACAATTGACGATGTCCGCGCTTTGCTGATACACCCCGTTGGTGACGCTCCAGGTGCCGTTGAAAACGCTCCAGCCATTTGTGCCTTGCTGGGCGAAATTGCTGGTGTACAGCACCACGCCGTTGCTGCTCACCACGATGTTGGTGTATTGCACCGAAGTGTTCCACGAGCCGACCCCGATCGCGCCCTGGGTGGTGGCTGCGGCCGCATTGGTGGTCATGACCACCGTGGCCGGCAGCACCGCGTTGCCCCGGTTTTGACCGAACATTTCCTGGACGTAATAGGAGGGCGTGCCGAAGAGTTCCCGCGCGCTGTCGTAGTTGATCAGGTTGGGCGACCACTGCATGTCATTCACATTGGCAAACAGCGGCGCGTAGGAAGCCAGTTGCACGAGGTCCGAGTTGCGTTCCATGCCCGTCATGAACGCCGCTTCGCCGAGCGCGCCGGCCAGGCTGCCGTAGGTGCCGGTGTCCGCCGTCACCGCATATTCCCCCACAAACACTTTCGGCCCGCTCCGGCTGTAACTGTCATATTTGGTCGCGTAGGACTCAAACGTGGCCGGGCTGGTGTAATAATGTTCATCCTGGATTTCCACCGGCGCACTCGTGGGGATGCTGCCCTGGTCGTTGGCGATCAGGTGCATCGCCGGATAATTGGATTTGATCGCGTCGTAAAACAGGGCGTAGCGGTCATTGTAATAGGAGCCGCTGTTTTCATTGCCAATCTCCATGTACTGCAAATGGTACGGCGCGGGATGGCCGTTGGCCGCGCGCACCGCGCCCCACGGGGTGTTCGTGTCGCCGTTGGCATATTGAATGAGGTCCAGCGCATCCTGCACCCACGGTCCCATTTCATCCAGCGGGACCGTGTTGTTGGTGGCCCCGTCCCAGCCCAGCGCCAGCCCGCAATTGATGCCGTACAGCGGGCACATGCCCAGGTCCTGGCAAAATTGCAGGTATTCGTCCAGACCGAAGCCGTCCGTGGACCAGTAACCCCAGGAATCGTTCTCGTGCCCCGGGCGCAGCGCCGTGTCGCCGATGGTCTTTTTCCAGCGGACGGCGTTGGTCAGGTAGTCGCTCTCAATGAAATTGCCGCCCGGATACCGCATGAACGACGGATGCAGCGCCGCCAGCTCGTTCGCCAGATCCGCCCGCAGGCCGTTGGTCCGGGTGTTGAAGGTGGCCTGCGGGAAGAGCGAGACTTCATCCAGCCACACCGTCCCCGCGTTGGTGATGCTCAGGACGATCCGCGCGTTGGTGGCCGTGCCGCTGGAAACCAGCGGGGCGGCGAACTCCTGCCAGTTGGCCGTCAGCCCGCTGAACGCCGTTTGCGCATACACCGTGCTGCCGCTGGCGTTCTGCAACTGCACGATCACCGAGCCCGTGTCGCCGCCGGCCGCCAGGGCGTAAAATTTAAGGTCATACGTCGCGCCCGCTTGCAGCGACATGCCCCAGAAACCCGCATTGGCCGCGCCCAGGCCGCCCTTGCCCCCGGACATCGTCAGATTCAGCGAACACGGCTTGTTCGTGTTCAGCGGCTGCGAATAATCCACCGTCATCGTCCCCGTGGCCGTGCCATTGGTCAGCAGCGTCCAGAAATCCGGATTGGCCGAATTTTTAAGGGACCGGTTGCGCACCATCTCCGCGTAAATTCCCCCCTCGCCGGCAAAATTGATCTCCTCGAAGAAAATCCCGAACAGATTGGAGCTGACCACCGCGCCGGGCTGGTTCACCTGCACGGTGACCGTGGCGGTGGTTTGGGCGGGCAGCGGGGCCGTCCCCAGGAGGAGGAGCAGGGCGGACCACAACGCGGCGGCGCGGCGGCTTTTGAATGGGCGTGACATTTTAAACAGATAACCCAAAACCAGGGTCCGCACCACGCCAATTTGCGCATAATTAAAGCCCCTTTGCGCACCCCTGGTCGCCACCGGGGCGTGTCACCGCCGGAACCCGTCGGGAAATTCTTCTCCCATTCGCTGAATTCATGCCATGGGTGGGCTTCGCCGGTATCCCGCTGTTTTCGGTGGAATAACCACTGCCTTCGTCCTCCGCGCCCGTAATTTTTCAGCCCGGAGGACTGGCCGAAAATAGCCCGGCAATTCATTGCCGGGATTCGAACCAGCCAATCACAAGTCCCGTCAGGGACGGCTGTAATTCATTCCCACATGACCCATTTGTCATCTTCAATGCGGCGGTTTTCAGGCTTCATTTCCACTGGAAACAGGGCGACCCGAACTAACCCCCGGTTCCCTCATTCCTCCCATGGGCTTCTTTTTCACCGAAAACAGCGAAGAACCGTTTTACCGGGCCCCCTCCGTTGCTTGCTCCACATCCCTCTCGGACCCTTTTCATGGATTTTTTTACTTTGTGTTTCGAATTTTCCACCCCGCCGCGTTGTTACCCTTTGCCTCCCAAGCACTTGCCGCCGAAGGCCGCCCCCGGAAAATAGTTTCAAGTCAGACTTTAAATGTCTTACCAATTGTGCCAGGTTGGTTCGTGGATCAAGGGATGACCCTTGAATGCCGGGAGTTGGAGCGGACCACTCGGTCCCCGCTTCAGCGCCTGCGGATGGCCGGCCGCCATTCGGTGCTCTTTGACATATTCCGCCACTCCGTGGCGGCGGCGGATTGGTGACCGGCGACCCCCGGCGTGATTGGGGTGGGGACGGCTCGTCCCCACATCCCCGCCTTGCGGTCCATTGTGATCCGTTTTCACAACCTGTCATATCCTTGGAAATCATGCAGACCGTGTGCCCTCACACGGCGTTCTTTGAACTTCTAAAGCAGCTCTTGGGATGGGGAACAGGGAGATCGAGCGGTTAACGGCAATGAACGGCAGTGAACGGCAAAGGACGGTAAAGGACGGTAAAGGACGGTAATTTTTTTCCCGCGCGGCAATTCGTTGCCCACGCATTGCATTTGTATTGCACGCATGGTTTTCGAACCGGTCGCACCAGGTCAAAGTGAATCCGACCTAATCCGACCTAATCCGACCTTTCACGTCAGCACGAGGCCCCCGGTGAGCCACCAAGTCAATATCGCAAAACGCTCCCGCCCTGTAGGCCGGGTCCCCTGACCCGGCGTCGGGCGTCAAACCGGGTCAAACCCAGTCAAACCTCTGATATTACCAAATTAAGCCGAATCCGACCTAATCCGACCATTGCCCTTGGCGTCAGTTCCCGCAAACCTGCGATTGGCCAACAGGGGGCCATAACGGAAAAACACCATTAAACTCGATAAAACACACTTGAAAATTTCAATTGGGTTCCCGGATTGGATTTCGTGCCGGATTTCCCCCCAAAAACCAAAATCTGTATTTAACCTCTCTTGACACCAGGCCAATCACTGGTATTCTCCAACGCTCCGTTGGAGAGGTCTTCCTGCGGGAAAAAACGGAACTAGAATTTTATGAAACGCCAGTATCAACCGTCAAAAATCCGCCGCAAGCGTCAGCACGGATTTCTCAACCGGAATTCGAGCAAGAGCGGCAAGGCCACGCTGGCCAACCGCCGTCGCGTGGGCCGCAAACGGCTGACGCCGGTTTGATCCGGTCATGCGCGCCGCTTCGCCGATTTCCCTGCGATTGGGCCGCCCGCAGCGGCTCACCCGGAACCGTGATTTTATGCGGGTCCGGCAACAGGGACAGCGGCTGGCCGTGGGTTGTGTGATCGCCAACTGGCAAATCTGCCTGCCCGGGACCGGCCCGCGGTTGGGGGTGGTGACCAGCAAAAAAATTGGCAATGCCGTCGCCCGCAGCCGCGCGCGCCGTCTGCTGAGGGAAAGTTTCCGGCATCATCAGCATGAACTGCCGGACTCGGTCGAATTGGTGTTGGTGGCGCGGCCATCCATTGCGGATTGCGATTATGCCCGGGTGGAGCGGGATTTTTTAACCTCGGTGCGGCGTGCCGGTCTGTTGAAACCAATTAATTCGTGAACCTGCTGCAACATTCTCTGATTTGGGCGATTCGCGTGTACCGCTGCACGGTGTCGCCCGCGCAGCTCTGTTTGTTTGGTTCCACCGCCGGCTGCCGGTTTACCCCCACTTGTTCCGTCTATGCGATGGAAGCCATCGCCACCCACGGAGCGCTGGCGGGAGTCGGACTGACCCTCAAACGCCTTGGGCGCTGCCATCCCTGGGGTGGTTGCGGGCACGACCCGGTCCCGGCCAAACCCCTTCATCCGCCCGGTTTTGGGCTGGATGCCATCACGGACACCCCCACTCATATTCATGGATAGAACCGGCGTCATCGTCATCTCGATTTGTGTCCTCATCATGGGCTGGTGGCTTTATGACCAGCAACAATATGCGCATCAGCTCGCACTGCACCCGCCCGCCCAGGTGGCGGCGGCCCCGGTTGCGCCGTTGCCGGCGGTGAATTCCACCCCGCTGCCCGTTCCGGACCTGTCGCCGTTTGACACCAACCTCCCCGAGCGCACGATCGTGGTGTCCGCCCCGAACGCCCGTTATACCTTCACGTCGCGCGGCGGCGGGTTGAAAACCGTGGAACTTCTGCAGTATCCCGAAACCATTTCGCTGCGCTGGAAGAAAACCACGGCGACCGCCACCAATGCCGTGGTCACCCTGAACTCCCATTCACAGGTGCCCACCCTCGCGATTTTGGGCGGCGCCAATCTCATCGGCGACGGCAACTTCACCCTCACCCGGACGGCCACCGGCGTGCGTGCGGAAAAACTGCTGCCGAACGGCCTGCGCCTTCAAAAGAACTTCCAGATCAGCTCCAATTTCCTCATCAACGCCAGTGTGCGGTTGGAAAACTCCACCGCCAGACCCCTGAATCTGACCAGCCAGGAATGGGTCGTGGGGCTGGCCACGCCGATGGATGTGGATGACAACGGCCAGGTGGTGGGGGCGATGTGGTATGACGGCAATTCAGTGCAGGATTGCGCCCCGTCATGGTTCTCCGGCGGCTGGTTTCGCGGCGCGCCCAAGACCGAATATTTGATGGGGTCCAACAACGTTTTCTGGGCGGCAATCCACAATCAGTTTTTTGCGCTGATTGCCATGCCCCCCACCAACCAGCCGGCGGCGCAGATCACCGCCCGCCCGGTGAATCTGCCGTGGCTGGTCACGGATGCCTCCAAACCGGTGCCCCAGGGGGTGCAGGCCGCCCTGATTTATCCCGGCCAGACCCTCACCGCCAATGCCTCGGTCGAGCGGTCCTTGGTCCTGTATGCCGGACCCAAGGAATACCGGAGCCTGGCCCGCATCGGCGATGAATTTCAAAATCACGCCGATTTGGTCATGAATTTTGGGACCGGTTTTTCCGGCTTCTTCGGGATAGGCTCCTTCTTCGCCAAGGCCCTTCTGCTGGGCATGAACTGGATTCATGACATGACCACGCTGGGCTACGGCTGGACGATTGTTCTGATCACCCTCATTTTGCGCGGCATCTTCTGGCCCCTGACGGCGGCCAGCACGCGTTCAATGAAGCGGATGCAGGCGCTCTCCCCGGAACTCAAAGCCTTGCAGGCCAAGTACAAGGACGACGTCCAGAAGCTCACGCAAAAACAGTGGGAACTGTATAAAAAACACAAGGTCAGCCCCCTGAGCGGCTGCCTGCCCATGTTGATTCAGATGCCCGTGTTCATCGGCTTTTTCACCATGATCCGCAGCGCCATCGAATTGCGCGGCGCGCATTTCCTGTGGGTGACCGATTTATCCAAGCCCGACACCCTGGCGATCATTCCCGGCACTGGCCTTCCCTTCAACCTGCTGCCGTTGTTGATGGTGGCGGTGATGATCTGGCAGGCCCATTTGCAACCGCCTTCGCCGGGGATGGATCCGGGCCAGCAAAAGATGATGCGCTATATGCCGCTGATGCTTTTGATTTTCCTGTACAACTATTCCTCGGGCATGGCGCTGTACATGACCATCAGCACCCTGGCCGGAGTGGTGCAGACCAAGCTCACCAAGATTGCTCCTTCCGTCACCCCCCCCGCCGCCCAGGTGGATTCGAGATTGACGCCGAGCTTAAAACGGCAAAAATAACCTGCCCCAAGCATTTGATTTTTATGACGGCTCAGCCCAAAGAAACATTGCAACAAATCCTCAGCCTGATGGGGTTCTCCCCAACGATTGAGGAACAAAAGATGGACGACGGCATCCTGCTGGATGTCAAAACCGAGGATTCCGGCCGGCTGATTGGCCGTCAGGGGCAGACCCTGGCCGACCTGCAATACATCACCAACCGCATTTTGTTTCAGCAGGACCCCCGGGTCCCCAAAGTGATGATTGACGTGGGCGGTTACCGCTCTGAAGCGCGCGAGGCGCTGGTGAAAAGAGCGAAGGAGGCGGCGGACAAGGTCCGGCGCTGGGGCGATATTGTGGAACTGGAACCCATGGCCGCCTTTGACCGCCGGATTGTTCATCAAGCCCTGCGTGATGACCCGGACGTGGAAACCCAGAGTGTGGAAGTGGATGGAACGGAGAAGAAAGCCCTGCTGCTGCGCCCGCGCCACCCGGTCGCCCGCTGAGGTGGCTTCCTGCCCGGCGAAAAAGGCCCGTATTCACGGGTGCATCTGGATGCTGTCCCCCCCCCGAAAAGTCGGCGGGCGCTGCCGGAGCGCGGGTCTGTGACCCGCAGCACATGCCTTGCAAATCCAAGCCTGAAAACCGCTTTCACTTCCCCTTGCCAGCGGCGTCTCTTCTTGCCGTAGAGCCAGAGCGTCCCGCCCGATGGAAAAAGCCCGCTGTCACCCGGGACGCTTGAACCTGTCAAAATGCCCGCAAGGTGTCGGGCTTGGCCGGTGCCCTTCGCCGGTTAATCCGCAATCTTCAGTGTGTAAACCGGGGAGTTGGTGGTGGCCGGTTGGGGCGGTTTGCCGAAGCTGTTGTACTTGTAATCAAATTTGAAACGGTAGTTGACCGTGTTCTGATCGGGGGCCACCGGCACATAACCCTCCCAGCGATTGGTCAGGGTGAGCACCGGCGTCATGGGGTACGCCTTGCCGTTCGCCAGCACACTGACCTTGATGCTGTCCCAGCGGAGGGACTGCTGTGAGCTGGTGAAGGAAGTTTCCACCAGATACTGGTTTTTCGCGTCGCGGGGTTGTTGTTCGGCCGTGAGCGGGGTGAAGGTTGCAGCGCAACCGGTGATGAGCAGGGCCGGCAAAAGTTTCAAAACGTTCTTCCACATAATCACCAAGCGTCGCACAAAGCAGGCCGGTTTGTAAAGTTGGATTTCAACGCTTGAATCGGAGCCGGGTTTGAGTTAAAACTTCACCCCATGAATTCTCCCCGGGCGGGCAAACCTGCCGCCAGCAATTTTCGTTGGGTGATCTGTGCCCTGTTGTTCTTCTCCACCACCGTCAACTACATGGACCGGCAGGTCGTCAGCTACCTGAAAGATTATTTCTGTCGTCCCTCTCATCAGGCCGGAGAGGTTCAGACGTTTTCCAAGGATGACTTCATGGACCTGTCATCCCTGGTCGGCAAACTCAGGCAGCCGACCAATGAAGTGTCTGTATACATCAGCACCAACCTGTCGCCGGCAACCCGGCTCCTGCTGGCGGATTATCCGGGTTCGGGTCCGGACGCGGATTCGTTGCAAACCAATCTGGTGCAACACCTGTCGCAGAATCTGAACACCTTGGTGGGAGGTCCGCTGCTCTATGACGCCCGGCGGTTTGCCGGAGTGGTTTTGCTTCCGGAAACGCAGAAACTGCTGGCACTGAACTCGTCGGGAGACGCGCTTCCGCGCTTGAACCGGTTGTTGTTGGATGATGCCTACCCGCGCGAAATTTCGCGGGACGGTTTCGGTTGGTCAAACACCGACTTCTCGCATCTGACCGCCTTTTTCACCGGCTTTTACGCGGGCATGACCATCCTGGCCGGCTGGGTCATTGACAAGATCGGCACCAAAGTGGGCCTCGCCCTCTCTCTGATCATCTGGTCGGTGTGCGGCATTGCCAATGCCTTTGTGGGGCGCTTGGTGGCCATGCACGTCCTGGTGCGCAGCGCCTTCGGGGTTGGCGAGGCCGGCAATTTCCCGGCCTCCATCAAAACCGTCGCCGAATGGTTCCCCAAGCGCGAACGCGCCCTGGCCACCGGCATCTTCAACAGCGGTTCGAATTTCGGCGCCATGATTGCGGCCTTGTTTGTGCCCTGGTGCCTGACATTTTTTGGCTATGAAAAAGGGTGGAAGCTGGCCTTTATTGTTACCGGCGCGGTTGGTTTCATCTGGCTGATCTTCTGGTTCTGGCTCTATGACACGCCCAATAAAAGCAAGCGGTTGTCGCAGGCGGAATATGATTATATTCACAGCGACAAGGACGAAACCGGCCCCGAGGACAAATCGGCCGAAAAAGTATCCGCCAATTTGTTTTCGTTCGCCGGCCGGTCTCCGCGCGCAGCCTACTGGGGGCTGACCCTCATGATCCACATTTTGTGCGTCTTCCTTTATTTCATCACCGAGAAAATTGTCGGCCCCGGCGTGCTCCAGAACCGGCCCTCCCTGATTTTCTTCGCCGTGGTGGCATTGGCGGCCTTGGCGGCCAGTTTGGCCCTGCATGTCCGTCGCTGGCATGACCTGAATAAGTCCGGGGTGTGGGCGCTCACCTATCTCATCCCGGTGGTCGCCGCTTTTGTTGCGGTGATCGTCTTCGGGTTTGAAAACAAAATCTACCTTGTGCCGGTCGGCCTGGCAGTCCTCGCCATGGTGGTGGCTGGCTTCAACCCCGGCCCCGCCGGTCCGGGGGCCTTTGGCCACCCCGGCAGTCCCGGCCTGCTCGGGTATCGCCAGACGTGGTCCTTTTTCTGGGGCAAGCTGATGACGGACGGAATTTGGTGGTTTTATTTGTTCTGGCTGCCCGACTATTTGGTGAAGCAGTTCCACATGAAGATCCATGACACCATGTGGCCGACGTTCATAGTTTATGGCATTGCCATCATCGGGAGCGTCTATGGCGGCGGCATCCCCATGACGCTCATGAAGCGGGGCCTGCCCGTCTATAAGGCCCGTATGACGGCCATGTTTATCATTGCGGTGTGTCCGCTAGTCGTGCTCTCCACCCAGTATTTTGGGGACGTCAGCCGGTTTGGAACCATGGCTTCCGTTTATGCGGTTGCAGTCATCTGCATCGGGGCGGCGGCGCACCAGGCTTGGTCGGCCAATCTGTTTACGACGGTATCCGACATGTTTCCCAAACGCGCGGTGGGTTCGGTCACCGGCATTGGGGCCATGGCGGGCGGTTTGGGCGGCGTCATTGTCCAGTTGCTGGCCGGCACCCTCACCGACCTTTACAAGCAAACCCCGCAGACCGCCTACCTCATCATGTTTGCCGTTTGCGCCCTGAGCTATTTGATCGCCTGGGTCGGAATGAAATTGCTGGTGCCCCGGCACCAGCCCATCACCGATTTGTAAGCTTCCCCCCCCAACAAAAAGCCCGTTGAAGCGTCGGCTTCAACGGGCTGAATGATTCGGACCCGGCTTTAGACGCCGCTGAAGGCGCTGAAACCGCCGTCCACCGCGATGACCTGGCCCGTCACAAAGCCCGAGCCCTTCTCGCTCAACAGCCACAACAGCGGTCCCACCAGATCCTCCGGCGTGCCGTATTTGCCCTGCGGCGTGTGCGAGATGATCGTGTTGCCCCGCGCCGTGGCCGCACCGTCCGCCTGCGTCAGCAAACCCCGGTTCTGGTCCGTGAGGAAGAATCCCGGAGCGATGGCGTTCACCCGGACGCCCGTCTTGGAGAAATGCACCGCCAGCCACTGCGTGAAATTGCTCACGCTCGCCTTGGCCGCGCTGTAAGCCGGGATTTTCGTCAGCGGCTTGAACGCGTTCATCGAGGAAATGTTGATGATGTTGCCGTGTTTTTTCAGCACCATGTCGCGGCTGAACACCTGCGTGGGCAGGAACGTGCCCAGGAAGTTCAAATTGAACACGAATTGGATGCCTTCCACCGTCAAATCGTAAAACGTCGTCACGCCCTCTTTTTTCTGCGTGATGTCTTCGAGCGACAGGTATTCCTTCGAGGTGGTCCCCTTGGGATGATTGCCGCCCGCGCCGTTGATCAAAATATCCACCGGGCCGAACGCCGCCCTGACCTGTTCGTGTGCGGCCTCGATGCTCGCTTTGTCCAGCGCGTTGCAGGCGAAGCCCTTCGCCACGCCGCCGGCTTGTGTGATGGCATCGGCCACCTTTTGGGCGGCTTCGATTTTCAGGTCAAGGATGGCCACCTTCGCGCCGCATTCCGCGAGGGCCCTGGCCATTTCCCCGCACAGAATGCCGCCGCCGCCGGTGATGACGGCCACTTGATCTTTCAGATTAACATGAAACGGTACTGACATGTTCGTTTTCCTTTTGGTTGGTGTTTGGTAAATCAGTTTTGGAACCGGCCGCGATACGCCCACAGGCCCAGCGCCGGATTTGAGATGTAAAAGATCTTTTCGCCGTCCGGCAGCGTGTTCCAGCCGTCCTTCAATTGCTTCGGATCATAACGCTTCGTCATGGTTTTGAGATCCGCGTATTTGAAATTGACGCTTTCGATTTCCTGCCGCGTGAGGCGGCCCGGACAATAGGTGATGCTGAAGCGGCCCTCGCTGGAGCCGTGAATCAAATGCGCGGCCGCGCTCAGGTTGTCCCGCAATTCAGCATTGGCCTTGGTGGCGGCCAGCGTGGCGGGCGTGCCGCGGTAGCCGTACTTGCGGATCAGCCGGTCAATCTCGTGGTCTTCCCCGAACTCCTTCAGGCCCGGCGCCAGCACGATCAGTTCGCCGCCATCCGCCATCGCCATCCGCGTGCGGTAAATGCTCTTGTTGCCCAGCCAGGTGCTTTTGAATTCCGCAGGGTCCAGGTAAACCACGACCTTCTTGAGCGGCTGCTCCAGCATTTCAAAATTAACCTCCAGCGACAGTTTGGCCGCCAGGTCAAAGCCGGAAATGTCGTCGCTCACGTACAGTCCGCGCACCTCCAGTTTGCCGTTCTCGCCGCGGCCCACCACCGTGTGGACGTACACAATGGGCAGGTGCTTCGTGAAATGCTCCGAGGCGTAATTGAGGAGCTTGCGCACCGGCGTGTTCGAACGGCCCATCATGCGCTCCATGCCGTAGGCCGCGCCCACAAAATGGCTTTTGTTGATGCCTTCCTGGCCGCCGGTGCCCACAAAGATGTTCTTGTTGTAATTGGCCATTCCGATGACCTCGTGCGGCACCACCTGGCCGACGGACAGTATCAAATCATGTCCGCCGCTCCAGATCAGGCTGGCCACCTGAGCCGGCCAGGGAAAATCCACCGCCCCCTCGGACACTTCCTTCACATACTCGCCCGGCACCCGGCCCACGGTGGTGATGCCCGTGCGCCAGTTGTGGACGCGGAACAAATCGTGGGGCACCCCCGTGTACATTTCGTCCAACTGTGCCGGCGTCATCGCCGTGTGCGTGCCCAGCGCGGGCAGGATGTCCGTCAGCGCCGGCCCGTAAAAATCGTAGGCCAGCCGTGTCAGGATGCCGGCATGGGAATGAAAGCGGGTGAAATCCGGCGGCACGACCAGCACCTTTTTGCGCGGGCCGAGGCTCTTGAGGGCGGCGAACAACCCCTGGCGCAAATCGTCCGTTGACAGCCGTTCGGTGATGGAACCACGTTCAAAATACAACATAATTTCAATAAGCGGATGACCAGTAAAGCATCCCGCACCCCCGGAATATTGTAAAGCAATATTGCCGGTCACCCCCTCAAACAAACATCTGATGGTTTTTTTGCAGACAAACGCCCCTCGTTTCCGGCATGATGCGCGTCAAACCGTCGGCGCCTCCCATCCTTGAAACCTGGATTGGCGCAGGCCGGTGACAATCAATCAACAAAAAACAATGAGCACTGGTTTAAACATCCGCAAAGAGGGTTCCCTCGATTTCCTCTCCTTGGGCGCCCTGGTGAACCGCCTCGACCCCGGCATCATCCCCTTCCGCAAAGCCTCCCACTGTGACATTCATGTCAGCGGCGGCGAATTCAACGTCTCCGCCAACTTGTCCGACTGTTTCCGGCTCAAAACCGGCATCGCCTCGGCCATGGTGGATTATCCCATCGGCGATTTGATCGCCGAGCGCGTTCGCGCCATGGGCGTGAAACCCTACTACAAGCATTTCAAGCACGACGGCGTCCACGGCCCGAACATGGCCACCGTTTACAGCGACCGCGGGCAGGGCGTCCGCGCGCCGGTGGTGTTCTACAACCGCTGCAATGAGGCCGCCGCCCAGCTCAAGCCCGGCGATTTCAACTGGGCCGAGATCTTTGGCCAGGGCGTGCGGTGGTTCCACAGCGGCGGCATTTTCGCCGCGCTCTCCACCACCACGGCGGAAGTGATCATCGAGGCCATGCAGGCCGCCAAGGCCGCCGGGGCCATCACCTCCTTCGACCTCAATTACCGCGCCAAACTCTGGAACATTGTCGGCGGGCATGACCGCGCCGCGGCCGTGCTGGACCGCATCGTCAAGCATGTGGATGTGCTGGTGGGCAACGAAGAGGATTTGCAGCTCGGCCTGGGCATTCCCGGGCCCGAAGTGGCCGCCAAGTCCAAGCTTGATTCCAGCGCCTTCATCAGCATGATGCACAACGTCACCAAGAAGCATCCGCAGATCAAGATTGTGGCCACGACGCTGCGCGAAGTCCACTCCACCAACCGGCACACCTGGGGCGCGGTGGCCTGGGTCAACGGCAAGACGTTCACCTCGCCGACCTGCGAACTGGACGTGGTGGACCGTGTGGGGGGCGGCGACGGTTATGCGGCGGGTTTCATCTACGGGCTGCTGAACGGCGAGACGGCGCAGGAGGCCGTGAACCTGGGCTGGGCGCATGGCGCGCTGCTGACCACCTTCCCCGGCGACACCACCATGGCGACCGTGGAGCAGGTGCGCGCGTTTGCCATGGGCGGCTCGGCGCGCATTCAGCGCTAAGCAATCGGTTTCATTCAAAGCCAGGCGCGGAGTCCTCCGCGCCTGGCTTTTTTGCCGGCGGGGCCGGAAGGGACGCCGGCGGAAAAAATAAAAAAGAAGGGGTCATTTTCGTTACCCAGTAACGCGATGGGATGCAAATTCAACTTGACATGGTTGACAAGGTGTTGGGGTTGAATGACTTAGGTCATGTCAAGGGATATTGCTGATTGGGCGCGTTTTTCGTTACTAGGTAACGAGCGTGGCCTTCCACCCCCTCCTCCGGCCCCGGTGCCGGCCGGATTTTGACTCTGGCTGAAAACTGTCGGTGGATTGGGCGGCAGGCCCTGAATTTGTTGCGGTTGACGGCGGAGCGCAGCGCGTCCCGGGCCCCGCCAGCCGCCGATTGTCCGGCTTTAACCCACACATAATTCGGACAGGGGGGAAATTCGCAACCAATTGTAACACAAGTGTTTAGGTTGAAACAGAAACGTCGCCGGAACGTCGCTTATCATTTGGGAAGGGGGTGGTAAAGTGGAGGCCGTTGAAAGATTGCCGCCCATGAAAACCCAATTGAAGAAAGCCGCCGGACCGGGGTTCACCCTGATCGAACTACTGGTCGTCATTGCCATCATCGCCATTCTGGCGGCCATGCTCCTGCCCAGTCTGGCCAAGGCCAAGGACAAGGCCACGCGGATGACCTGCATGAACAATCTGAAACAATGGGGGCTGGCCATGGGCATGTATGCGGATGACAACAACCAGTTTTACCCGGCGTCGCGGGATCTCAATTTTACCGACCCGGCCGACAATAATCCGACGTGGAGTGAACTTTATGCGGGGGCGACGGGGAATCCGGCCATCGGGCTGTCCGACTGGTTCAATGCGCTGCCGCCCTATGTCTCCCAACTTCCGCTCTGGCAATACGGGGCCAACAGCGTCAGCAACAATGTGTTCACCTTTTCGCATTCCATTTACATTTGCCCCACCGCCGCAGCCATGCCCACGATCTACCCGGATCCCAATTCGGTGACGGGGATTGAGCCGGGGGCCGGGCCGGGGCCGACCTTTAATTACGGGATGAACCAGCGCATCAACTATAATCTGCCCGCCCCGGCGAATGTGCCGGAAACCCCGTTCAAGATCACCGAGGCGGTGCATCCCTCGGCGTTTGTGGTGTTTTCCGAGCAGCGCGTGCATGCGGCCGAAACCCCGTATTACGGCACCAGCCCGACGGATCTCAGCAGCACCTACAACTGGTGCAACCGCTTTTCCGGCCGGCACAATGCCGGCGGGAACATCGTGTTCAGTGACGCGCACGCGGCCTGGTTCAAGTACACGTATGTCGTCGCCCAGGTCAACGGCAAGATCGCCGATCCCAAGGATCCTGACATCAACTGGGAGTTTAACGGGAACTGAGCGATTCCAACCCCCATCCTTTTTGGCAAACCAACTGCCATTGCATGATTTCAACCCGCCAATGCTTTCCGGGATACGGCAGGTCATTGGGCGATTTTTGCCTGGGCGCGGACTACAGGCCGCTTCCGGGCATGAATGGATGGGGACGGTTCGACCGGGCGGTGGAGTGCCGGACGATGAAGCGGCGTAAACGCCGCGCTCCGGCGGGCGGATTGTTACAATCCGGCAAAATCAGTCGCCGATAATTTGTTGTCCCCGGGGCGGGAAGGCGGAAAGCGGACATCCCGGAGGATTGTTTTTGAATCCGGGCACGAGATAATGGGCGGATAACATTTGCCTCTTTTTTGGAATAATAAAATTGAATAATACAACTGACACAGAAAATCACCTCATGAAAAACACATGCTTCCCCAAACGCAGCCGGGCCCGGCTGCTGGCGCTGGCGCTGGCGGTCCTGCCGGCGGTCGCGCCGCTGGATTCCGTGCGCGCCGCGAACGGAACCTGGACCAATCCCACCGGCGGCAGTTGGACCAATACCGTCAACTGGAGCGGCGGAACCCTCCCCTCGGGGACCGGTTTTACGGCCGATTTCAGCACGCTCACCCTGCCGGCTGACCTGACGGTCACGCTGGACGGGTCGAACCTGATCGGCAATCTGACGTTTGGCGATGCCGGGTCAACGTATAATACCTTTCTGAACACCGGGAGCGGCGACCCGCTCACCCTGGCGGGCGCCCCGGTCATCACGGTGAACAACGACGCGGCCACGATCGGGCTGGCGCTGGCGGGAACCAACGGTTTCACCAAGGCCGGTGCGGGGTTGCTGACGCTCAGCGGCGCCAACACCTATGCCGGGAAAACGGCGGTCAATGCGGGCACGCTGGCCGTCGGTTCGGTGACCGAGGCGGCCGACCTCTCGGCTTCCACACAAACCAACTCCATCACGATTGCCACGGGCGCGGTGGTGCAATCCTCCGGGACGCTGTCCCTGAACGCCGGCTCGTCGAACCCGGACATCGCCGTCAGCGGGGCGGGGGTCCTGCAATTGACCGGCACCACCAACAGCGCGGCCTATCCGGACCTCAGCTTTTGCCCCAATGACGTGGTGGGCAGCACGGCCAATTGGGGCGCGCGCATCGCCACGACGCTCAACCTGGGCTCCCTGCAACGGTATGTTTGGGGCCGAACCGACCACTCCGGGGTGGGCGAATACAATATTTATGAAGCGGACTCCCAGTTCGCCGGCCCCATTATCGGCTCCGGCGGGCTGACGTTTGTCGCCCAGGATTCCTACACGGGCAGCAGCCCCATGGAAACGCCCTTTTGTTTGAACGCCACGAATACCTTTACCGGCCCGGTCATCATCCAACGCGGCTCGGTGTATCTGGGCACCAACAACGCGTTTCCGGCGGGGAATGTGCTCCAGTTCAATGTGGCGGCGGGCAACAATGGCAAGCTCTTTCTGTGGAGCCGCAACACCACGGTGTCTGATCTTTCCTCCACTGGCGCGGGCAACGCGGTGATTGCCAACGGCAACCGCACGCCCAGCCCCATCGGGGCGGCCACGCTGACCCTCATCCAGAACAACCCGGAAACCTTCACCGGGGCCCTGGTGGACACCAACATCGAATATTCCGCCAGCGCCAAAACGGGTTCCAACACCGTGTTGAACGTGATTAAGACCGGCCCGGCCACCCTGACGCTGATCGGGACGAACAAGTTTACCGGCAATCTGACCGTCAACCAGGGCACGCTGAACCTGTATCCGGCCCCCGGCAGCATCGTCGGGGCGGTGTTCGTGACCAATGGCGCGACGCTGGGATCCAGCGGGAGCATTAACACCAACATCATGGTGGCCGCCGGCAGCTCGTTCACCGCGATTGGCGGATCGGGTTCGGGGATTCTGGCCGTGAAAAGCCTTTCCCTGGGCACTCTCCCCACGGATGCCATGACCCTGAATTTCCAAGGTTACGGCTCGGTGCCCTCGCTCAGCATCACCAATGTGAACGGCCTGATCAACAACGGCCTCGTCACGCTCAACCTCACGGGGGAACTGCCCGCCACTGTCCCGGCCGTGTATAATCTCATCAGCTACAAGGGTTCGATTCAAGGCGCGGGGACGTTTGTCCTGGGCAGCCTGCCGAATCTGGCGGTGGCCTACCTCACCAACAACCTGGCGGCCTCCGCCATTCAATTGGTCGTTTCCAACGTCACCCTCCCGGAAGTCACCTGGGTGGGTTCGCCGTTGAACAATTGGGACCAGCTTGGCGGCCTCGATTGGGCGGCCACCACCAACGGCGCCCCGGCCGGTTACCAGGATGGCGACGTGGTGACGTTTGACGACACCGCCGCGAATTTTCAGGTGAATCTGGCGGTCACCGTCGCCCCCATCAGTCTGCTGGTGACGAACAATGCGCATAACTATGTCATTGCCGGCAACGGCCAGATTGCCGGTTTTACCGGTCTGACCAAGGCGGGCGCCGGTTCCCTGACGCTGGCCGCCTCGAACACGTATTCCGGGCCGACCACGATTGCGGGCGGCACCCTGGTTCTGGGCTCTCCCGCCGCCATTCCCAGCAGCCCGGCTTCGGGAGCCCTGACGGTCAATGGCACGCTGGACGTCGGCGGGTTTTCGCCGGTCCTCAGTAATCCCTCCGGTTCCGGGGTCGTGGACAACGTCAGCGCCGGCGGCTCTCCCGTCGTGACGGTGGCCAACTATGCGTCCGGGTCGTTTGCGGGCCTGATTCAAAACACCAGCGGCGCCTTGGAACTGAATTTGGCTGGGAGTGGAACCTATATCCTGGCCGGCAACAACACCTACAGCGGGGGCACCTTGATCAACAGCGGCAGCCTGCAGGTCGGCAACGGCGGCAACACCGGCGCGCTCGGTTCCGGCTCCGTCCTGGATGCCACCACCCTGATTTTTGACCGGTCGGACACCAATACGGTGGCCAACAACATTTCCGGCGTTGGCAGCCTCCAACAGAACGGCACCGGTTTCCTGACCCTGGCCGGCGACCTGACTTACAGCGGCGCGACCCTGGCCAACGCCGGCACGCTGATGTTCCCCAAGGACGTGACGTTTGACGCCGGAACGGGAACCACCCTGACCGTCGCCTCGAATGCGGTCGTGGATTTGGGTTTCGAGTTGATGCTCAACGCCAACGGCATCAGCACGGCCAACGACGTTTCCGGGGCCGGCACCGTGCGGTTGGCGGGGGCCATCAACCATGTGGAAGCCTATGCGGACATCATCTTCGGTGCGAACAACAACGGCATCAGCACGGCCAATTACGGGGTGCGCCTGGCTTCCGGGCTGGACGTGGGCACGACCAACCGCCTGATTTGGGCGTACAGCAGCCGCGATGACGTGGCCACTTATGGCCTGACCGGTTGCGACAGCCAGTTTGCCGGACCGATCACCGGTTCCGCCCTGGTGCAACTGCTGGGCCAGAACAGTTGGAAGGGCGTCAACACCATGGAGGATCAATTTGCCTTCACCGCCTCCAATTCCTTCACCGGCCCGTTGGAAGTGACCCGCGGCTCCGTGTATGTGGGCAACTCCAACGCCTTTAACGGCAACGTCCTGATTCTCGATCCGGGCGCGAGTGTCAACTCACGGTTTTTCCTGTACGGCTTCAACGCCTCGGTTTCGGATTTGCAGTCCGGCGGCTACGGCGCCACGGTGATCGCCAACGGCAACAACCTGAGCTCCACCAACGTCGGTCCGGCGACCCTGACGGTGACGGAAAACAATCCGACCACCTTCTCCGGAAATGTCATGGATTGGTACACCGAATACACGGCTCCGGTCACCGGCGCCCTGCTGCCCACCCTGAACCTGGTCAAGAACGGTCCGGCCGCCCTGACCCTGACGGGCAGCAACACCTACAGCGGCACGACCGTCATCAATGGCGGGAAATTATACATCAACAACAGCTCCAGCGGGGGCGGCGTGGTGACGGTCAACACGAACGCCACGCTGGGGGGCAGCGGCGTCCTCAACAGCGTGGTGACGGTCAACCACGGCGGCGCGATTGAAGCCGGCAGCGGCTCCGGGAACGGCGGTTTGCAATTGGGCGGCCTGATCCTGGGCACCAACAGCGGGGACGGGGCCGTGTTGAATCTCACCCCCTCGGCCACGCTGGATGTCACCAACAACAACGGCCTCGTCCTGAACGGTGGAGCGGTCTCCGTCACCATTAACGTGGGCGGCGATATTGCCTCTCCCGGCGTTCTCCCGCTGATCACCTACACCGGGACGCTCGGCGGTTCCGGGTTTGCCGCCTTCCAACTCGGCTCGCTGCCGCCCGGAGTTTCGGGGTATCTTTCCAACGACACCGCCAACGCCTCGGTGGATTTTGTGGCCACCCTGGTCACGACTCCCCGCTGGAGCGGCGCTTTGAGTTCCGAATGGAGCACCAACGTCCTGGCCTCGCCCAAGAACTGGGTGTTGAACTCGGATGGCGTGACGCCGGTGGACTATGTGGACGGCGAAAACGCCCGCTTTGACGACACGTCTGTCAACCCGACGGTCAATCTCAGCGTGGCCAATGTCGCGCCCGCCTCGGTTACCATCAGCAACATGGTGCAGAACTATGTCATCAGCGGCACCCACGGCATTGCCGGCACGGCCGGCCTGACCAAACAGGGCGCCGGCCGGGTGCTGCTGGGCACGGTCAACAGTTACCCCGGGAGCACGCTGGTTTCCGCCGGCACGCTGACCCTGGGCGCGGCCGGGGCGATTCCGGGCGGCGCGGGCGCGGGCAACGTCACGGTGAACGGCACGCTGGACGTGGCCGGTTTCAGCCCCACGCTCAACAACCTGTCCGGCACCGGCCTCGTGGATGATCTGACGGGCGGCGGCTCACCGGTGGTCACGGTGAATGAAACCGGCGGCACCGTGTTTGCCGGGGTGCTGCAAAACACCAGCGGCTCGCTGGGATTGACCCTCGCCGGTGCGGGCACGCTGACGTTGAGCGGGGCCAGTTCCTACTCCGGCCCCACCCTGGTGGGCGACGGGACGCTGGTGGTGAACGGGACGCTGGGCGCGACGGCCGTGACCGTGCAAAACGGCGCGGCGCTGGGCGGTTCGGGAGCCATCAACACCTCCGCCACGCTGAACACCGGCGCAGCGCTGGACCTGACGGCCAATTCGCCGCTGACCGTGCATGCCCTGACCCTTGCGGGATCGGTGACGGTGAATGTCTCCGGCAATGTTTCGGCGACCAATGCCGCCACTTATGTGCTGCTCGATTACAGTGCCATCAATTCGACGAATCTGTTCGTTCTGGCCCCGGTGCCGGGCATTTTCAACAGCGGCATGACCGCCACGTTGAACCCGACGACGAACCAACTGCAATTGATCGTGGCGCCGACCAAGCCCACCGGCACCCTGGCCGACGTCCGGCACATCGTGTTCTTCACCCAGGAAAACCGCTCCTTCGATCATTATTTCGGCTCGCTGCACGGGGTGCATGGATTCAGCGATCACATCACCCTGACCCTCACGAACGGCAACAGCGTCTTTTACCAGCCGAGCGGGTCGGGCGGCAGCTATTCGAGCTATGAACTGCCCTTCCACACCACCATCCAGAGCATCGCCGACCTCTCCCATAGCTGGTCGGACGCGCACGAGGAATGGGATAACGGCTGGCATGACCAATGGGTGCCCGCCAAGTCGGCGGAGACCATGGCCTATTATGAGCGCAGCGATCTGCCTTATCACTACGCGCTGGCGGACGCCTTCACCGTGTGCGATGAATTCCATTGCTGCGCGCTGACCTCCACGGATCCGAACCGCCTGTACATCTTCACCGGGATGATTGATCCCAGCGACACCGGCGGCGGTCCCGTCACGGACAACACCGAACCCGCCGCCGGCTGGGGGACCAATTGGATTACCTATGCCCAATGCCTGCAAAAGGCCGGTGTTTCCTGGAAGGTGTATCAGGCCTCGGACAACTACGACGACAATGCCCTGGCCTGGATGGCCGCCTTCAAGCAGGCGCCGGCGGGCAGCGCGCTTTATGGAAACGGCGTGTCGGATGTCGCCGTCCTGACCAACGGTTTCGCGGCGGACGTGTCCAACAACGTGCTGCCGAGCGTCTCGTGGATTGTGGGGCCGGATTACGGCTCGGAACATCCCTCCTATGAGCCGGGCGTGGGTGGCAACATTCTCCAGAACCTGCTGAATGCGCTGGCCGCCAATCCCACCGTCTATAACAGCACCATCTTCATCTACAACATTGATGAGGGGGACGGTTTCTTTGATCATGCGGTTCCGATCAACCCGCCCGCCGGCACCACCAATGAGTTTGTCACCGGCCAGCCGATCGGTCTGGGCGAACGCGTGCCGTGCGTGATCGTTTCTCCCTGGAGCCGGGGCGGCTATGTGGATTCCCAGGTGTTCGACCACACCTCGGTGACCCGCCTCATTGAAAAATGGACGGGAGTGATCAATCCGAACATCAGCGCCTGGCGCCGGCAGGTGTGCGGCGATCTCACCAGCGTGTTTGACTTCGCCCATCCCAACACCAATTTCCCGACCGCCCTGTTGAATGCGGCGGGCGAGACGGTGAACTACAGCACGGCGGGCACCACGGCCACGCCGCCGTCGCCGCAGGTGGTCCCGGTGCAGGAAGCGGGCACCTTGATTCCCCGGCCCCTGCCGTACCAGCCCAACGCCTCGGCCGTGCTTGATCCGGTGCTGGGCAATTGCAACATCGTCATGACCAACTCCGGTTCGGTCTCGATGCACTTCGCGGTCTATCCCAACGCTTACTCGACCGTTCTCCCCGCGCCGTATGATGTCAACCCGTCCAATTCGCTCACGGGCGCGTTCAGCACCACGGCGGGGCGCGGCAACTACGATTTCAGTTGCTACAGCGCCAACGGTTTCCTGCGCCGGTTCGCAGGCAACCTCCAAACCGATGCCGGCCAGATTGACTCGGTTTCCTATCTGAATCCGTTCGCGGATGGGTTTGAAATCTCCCTCGCCAATGCGACGAGCTCAAACGTGGTGTTCAGCGTCACCAACGGCTGGTTCGCCAACAGTCTGGTGACCTATGCCGTGCCGGCCAACACCACCAACCTGGTGTTCCTGGACGCCAGCACCAACGGCGGCTTGTATGACCTGACCGTGACCGCCGGCAGCGACCCCTTGTTCGTGCGCCGGTTCGCCGGGCACATTGAAACCAACGTCCCGCCGGCGGGCATCCTCT
>CAZUBG010000015.1:0-45851 GCA_964618545.1 uncultured Bifidobacteriaceae bacterium
AACCCCAAAAAAACCAGCCGTTATTTCAAAATCGAAGAATTTTGTCTCACACCCGACGCGCGCGCAAAAGCAAATGTTGGATGACGGCCCCGATTTTCCCGCCCGCATGCCTCCCCTTCGCCAACCTGGAGGGTTGCCAGACAGTAGCCGGGGGTCGGGCGCCAGCGACACCCCCGGATCTGGCCTGGAAACCGAAGGCCCCCCGAAAGGGTGCCAGATCCCCACACGGGCTGGCATCTTTCGAGAACCGGGCCAACGTCCGCCGGAAACCATCCCTGCCGTGCCGCCCCAAAGCCCGCACGGCTGCCATGTTTGTAGCAACCCTGCACAAAAAGAATCAAAAGCTCCCTCAGGTGCGACATCCCCTGAAAACTGCGGTCACTCCGCCACTGGCACCGGTCCAGGCTTACAGGTCGCTCCGCGACCCCGCCACCGTCGCAGAACAACGCCCATTACAAATGTCGGGGAACCTCTGGCAGGCTTTCATAATCTCACAAGGAGGGTTCCAAATTCCGCAAGCCGGTCGGATTGATTGTTGAATCAACTGTAAAAACTCCATTGTAAGGCAAAAGATAAAAATCAATCCGGCCGTAATTTCCGTCCGGCAATTGAATGTAGTATTTCGTTCGGAGTTCGCTTAACCAGTTTTGATTTGTCGCCGGCATGTCTATCACAAACGGAGTCTGGTATCCACTTACAGGGGCTTGAAAGGCAAATTCTTCATCCGTTCCGACAAGGCCGCCGTTGGGAACTGAAAGTTGCAGTTTCCAGTCAAAGGTTTCTGCATTTTTATCAGCAATATCCCGAAAGAATTCAAGTTTCAATTGTCCGCTTCCGGCAGCGACTTGAGTGCCATTGATCAAATTAAGCTCCACGGGTGTCCCGTCATGGTGAAGCTGGGCAATGTGCGCAAAACCGGGAAAAGCACTTCTAATCAAGGACTGGCCCGGTCCCTTTCTTCGCAGCTTGAAAATGACCGGATTAAGCGAATCAGGTGATATGATTTCGGGGCCCAATGCGTAATTAAATGTCAATTCTCCTCTGTGAGAGGAATAATAGCCTTCCTTGCTGAATCCGACTGACAAACTTGGGCCATGTTGTCCATGCAGTGAAAACAGCCCTTCTGAATCGGTCTGGGTGTCAGCAGTTTTTTCACCATTCTCCGCCGGTATTTCATACCAACTAAAATGAATCTTTACGCCTGAAATAGCATTACTATTTTCGTCTATGACCTTCCCGTAAAAATCAATGGGAGCCTGCCATAACGATAGCCGTTTAGCGGCAATTGGATTGGTCTCCGCAAGAACATTGGCCAAAGGCGTTGCAGATGGTGGAAGGGACTGCAGTTGCGAAGTATTAGTGGTTTGGCTATGTTCGGTGTTGCGAGGTTGCTTTGCTTGACCCGACAGGTTTGTGAGCACTCCATCAATTTTGAACAAGGCAGTTTTCTGATGTTGCGTTGCTTTAATCAACAGCACTACACAAACTGCCAACGCAATTAAGCAGGGCATCCAAATTCGTTTTCTCATTGTGTCGGTTGGATTTGAATCAAGATTTGACTGTAATATGGCAGTGTTGTCTGAATTGGCCATGTCCATTGTGCACTATGGTCAGCAGGAAATGCCTTATTGAATCCAAACTGCGCATTAAGGGCCTGTGCAAAAACAACGTTCGTAATGCAGGCGTCATTGTAACATTTTGAGTTGGGTAAAATGCCTTCAAATCCCAAAGCAAAGTCATTGTGCAATGTCTTGGAACACTACGTTAATCCAGTTTAATTTTTACATGGGTGCTAATCGTGTAATCCACATACAATTCGGGAATCCAGGTCAGGGGGTCTCCTGAAAAATTATTGGTTAAACCGGTGCTTGTGCCCGGAATTGTATAAGTGGTTTCGCTACCGGTTTGGTAGTCATACACCGTCACGGTATAGCTGGTGACCGGTCCCGTTGACGGCAGCCAGCTTGCGCAGGCAATGCCGTTTGTGAAATAGGTAACGGCAAAACCCTCCGGCGCAGGCGGGGTGTGCCACACATTGGGATTCAATCCCATTTCATATTTCTGGTAGATCGTCCAACCGTCGCCCGCCGCATCCAGCGCGTAAGGGTCAACCCCCACATGGCCAAAATACTTTAATTGCCACCAGACAGGCAGACCGCTCCCGTCATCCGCCCAGGATTGGACCCGCAGGAAAAGATTCGTGGCCGGGCTGAACGCCGCCAGGGTGGCGGGGGTCCAATTCGTTGCCGGCGAGCCGAAAGCGACACCGTCGTAGGTCCAATTGGTTTGCGTCAGGTCCGACACGGATTCGATTTCATATTCCGTACCGGGTACGGTGTTACTGATCAACAGATTCAGCCAGACATTCGGCACGCTTGTGATTTGCAGCCAGAGATTCGTCCCGTACTGAGGGGTATAGGTTGAACCGTCTGGTGAATTCGTCACGGCATCGCCGCCCGCCCCACCGCCCGGCGCGGGAATTCCGTCACTGGTTGCCCGCGCCAGCGTCAACGACTGCTCGCTTGCCGTCGCGGCCTGAACCTGCGCGATTACATTTACGACGGCCGTCGCCTGAGCCGCCAAATCCGCCTGGGTGACGGCATTTGTGGTTGCGGTCTCGTCCACCAGATAGATGCCGCCCGTAATCATGTACGTTGGATTCTGGCCGGGAGGCGGGCACGGGAACGGCAGCGCCATTGGTCCCGCCCCTGGCATGATCGTCCAGAAGGTCCCAAAGAACGGGGTTTGGTCCGGCGGGATTAACTGCAATCCTTGGGTGTCCGCCGTTAATTGGACGATGGAATCCGAGGAATCCGTTTGAACCGCAGTGTGATCACCATTGTAAATGCCGAACGGGGCGATTTGCCCATGAAGCAAATGAACCGACAAAACCAACCCCACCGCCAACACAATTGATCTGATTTTCATTTTGTTCCTTCATGCCCATCTTGCCCAACTCCCTGCACAGAACAAAATGGCGCGGACTCGACACGCCCTCACTCGAGGCACCGCTAAGCGCCCGTCCAGACAGCGCGCCAAGCCGCGCCGTCTGGCGCGCGCTTGAGCAGTCTGGAACGGGCAGGAAAAATTAGCGGTTTTCGAGTGAGCCCGGTAGCAAAAGCTACGCAAAATGTGTTTTTAAGTTTGTCCTACATCTGTTTGTTTATTGTTCCACCTGACAGCCCGATTTTCGCCGATCCCCGGCGGTTGCCAAAAAAAATTGCACACTTTTTCGGTGGCTGTTTTTTATCTTCGCCAGAGCAGCAAATTCGACCGGGCTATTCGCAAAACCGGCGGAGAAACGCGTTGACGAAGCCGAAGCGGGAAATGGTCACGTCATGGTCAAACTCCCGCGATTCCTCGGCGGAAATCTTTTTGAGCACGGAGCCGAATTGGGCGGCGTCGCTGTTCAGGCACTCCTTCCAGCTTTCCACCAGTTCCTCAATTTTCTCCAGTTGCTCCTTGTCGGCCCAAATGCCGCCGCATTCCAGACATTTGTGCAGCATGATGCCGCTGGTGGTGGCGTAATTGAAGCGCTCCATCTCGATGGTCTCGCAATAGGGACAGTTCAGCGCGTCGCGGCTCTGTTCCTCCACCGTCAGAATCGGCTTGTGAACGGCTTCCAGCGCGGCGATTTCCTTGGAGGACAAAACATTGTCGTGGTGTTCGACGATTTTCTGCAACTCTTCCGCGTACAGCCATTCCCCGCGGCACTCCGAACAAACCTCCACCTCCACCCCGTCAAATTCAACGCCGGTGAGGATGGAATTGCATCTTGGGCATCTCATAAAGTCCGATCAATTCAGGTCTTTCAATGCCCCCCCGGGCTCCGGATTGAATGGCAATCCAAACCCCGATCGGGGGCCGCACTGGCTTTGGTTCAGGCGCCCGCCACCAATTGCCGCAGGACAAAGGGCAGGATGCCGCCATGCTGGTAGTAGTCAATTTCAATGGGGGTATCAATCCGGCAGCGGACGGGAACATTCTCCACCGACGCGTCCCTGCGGGTGATGCGGAGGGTCAGGTCCTGTTGCGGCTGGATCCCCGCGTCCAGGCCGATGATGTCGTAGGTTTCCGTGCCGTCCAGTTTCAGGCTCAGGGCGGTGGTGCCGTCCTTGAATTGAAGGGGCAAAACGCCCATCCCGACGAGGTTCGAGCGGTGGATGCGCTCAAAACTCTGCGCCACCACGGCTTTGACGCCGAGCAGGTTCGTGCCTTTGGCCGCCCAGTCGCGGCTGGAGCCCGTGCCATATTCCTGGCCGGCAATCACCACCAGCGGCGTGCCCAGTTTTTGCCAGGCGATGGACGCGTCGTAAATCGAGGTCTTTTGGCCATCGGGTCCAATCGTATTGCCGCCTTCTTCCCCCGCCAGCATCAGGTTTTTGATGCGGACGTTGGCAAAGGTGCCGCGCGTCATGATGAGGTCGTTGCCGCGCCGCGAGCCATAGCTGTTGAAATCCTCGGCGGCGACCCCGTTTTCCAGGAGGAATTTGCCGGCGGGCGATGATTTCTTGATGGCCCCGGCGGGCGAAATGTGGTCGGTCGTAACGCTGTCGCCAAAAATCCCCAGGGCGCGGGCGCCGGTGATGGGCGCGATGGCCCCCGGTTGCAGCGAGAAATTTCGGAAGAAGGGCGGCTCCTGAATGTATGTGCTTTTGGCATCCCATTCGTAGACATTGCCGACCGAGGAGGGAATCTCATTCCACTTGGGATTCTGGGCGGCAAAGTTCTTGTACAATTTTTGGAACACTTCCGGCTTGAGGGCCGACTCCATGGCGTCACGCACTTCCTTCAGGGTCGGCCAGAGGTCGGCCAGATAGACGTTTTCGCCATCCTTCCCCTTCCCGATGGGTTCGCAGCTTAGGTCAATGTCCACCCGGCCGGCCAGGGCAAACGCGACCACCAGCGGCGGGGACATGAGGAAATTGGACTTCACATTTTGATGCACGCGCGCCTCGAAATTGCGGTTGCCGGAAAGCACGGAGGCGGTGACCAAATCGTTTTTGACCACGGCGTCTTCAATGGCCGGGTCCAGCGGGCCCGAATTGCCGATGCAGGTGGTGCAACCATACCCGACCGTGTTGAAGCGCAGCTTGTTCAGATAGGGCTGCAGGCCGGTCTTTTTGAGATAATCCGTCACCACGCGCGACCCCGGCGCCAGCGAGGCTTTGACGGCGGGATTGACGCGCAGACCGCGCTCGACGGCTTTCTTGGCCAGCAGACCGGCCGCCAGCATCACGCTGGGGTTGGAGGTGTTGGTGCAGGAAGTGATGGCGGCAATGACCACGGAACCGGTGCCGAGGCTGGCCTTTTTGCCGGCGGCGGTCGCCACTTTGACTGACTTGCCAAAGGCCTGGCGGGTCTTGCCGAAGCCATTGTCCGTAACCGGACGCTGAATGGCGTTGAAAAATTCGCGCCGCAGACTGCCCAGCTCGATGCGGTCCTGGGGCCGTTTCGGTCCGGCCACACTCGGTTTGACAGTGCCAAGATCCAGCTCGATGACCTGGGAATATTCAATCTCCCCGGCCTGCGGAATACCCCACAGGCCCTGGGCCTTGTAATAGCTTTCGTACATCTGACAGTGGGCCTCACTGCGGCCGGTGGCGCGCAGATAATTCACGCACTCCGCGTCAATCGGGAAGAAACCCATGGTGGCGCCGTATTCCGGGGCCATGTTGGCAATGGTGGCGCGGTCCACCACGGGCAGCGCGGCGGCCCCGGTGCCAAAAAACTCCACAAACTTGCCCACCACCTTGGTTTTGCGCAGCAGTTGCGTCACCGTCAAAGCCAGGTCCGTCGCCGTCACGCCTTCCCTCAGAACTCCGGTGAGGTTGACGCCCACCACATCCGGGGTGAGGAAGTAAACCGGCTGGCCCAGCATGCCCGCCTCGGCTTCGATGCCGCCCACCCCCCAGCCGACAATGCCGAGGCCGTTGATCATGGTGGTGTGCGAATCCGTCCCGACCAGGGTGTCCGGGTAATAGACCCCCTTGGATTCCAGCACGCCCTTGGCGAGATATTCCAAATTGACCTGATGAACAATGCCAATGCCCGGCGGAACAACCTTGAAGGTGTCGAAGGCCTGCATGCCCCATTTGAGAAATTGATAGCGCTCCCGGTTGCGGGAGAATTCAAGATCGAGATTGCGGGCCATGGAGTCGGCGGCCCCGGCGAAATCCACCTGCACTGAGTGATCCACCACCAGGTCCACCGGCACAAGCGGTTCGATCAGCTTGGGGTTTTTGCCCAGCTTGGCCACGGCCGTGCGCATGGCGGCCAGATCCACCAACAGGGGCACCCCGGTGAAATCCTGCAGGACAATGCGGGCCACCACAAACGGGATCTCCGCCGTGCGGACTTCCGCAGGCTTCCAGTTGGCGAGTTCCCGGATGCTGGCTTCCTGAACCTTCAACCCGTCACAGTTGCGCAGCACGGACTCCAAAACAAGCCGGATGGAAACCGGTAATTTGGAGACCGGACCGATGCCGGCCTGTTCCAATGCGGGCAGGGAATAGAAGTTCCCCTGACGGCCGCCGCCCAGCGCGAATGGTTGCAGTGTCCCAAATAAATTATGTGGTTCGCTCATGTGTTTCCTTCAACGCCACAGGAAAATGATGCCTGCGGGCCACCGTGTCAAGCGAAGGGGGCGAACTTTTTTAAAAAAGGAATTCCGAGCTCAGTTGACCTCCGCTGCCGGATGCAATAAATCCGCAATGCGGCGCTCCAAACGGGCCAGGTCGAGCGGCTTGGTGAAAAAGTCCTGGGCATGAATGGTGGCCGAACGCCGGGTGACGTCCCCGGTCAGGGCGCTCATGAAAATCACGGGGATTTTCTTGGTGGCCGGCTGGCGGCGGAGGATCTCGCAGACGGAAAGTCCGTCCAGATCAGGCAGCAAAATGTCGAGCAGGATCAAATCAGGCTTGAACTGCCGCGCCTGACTGAGGGCCTGCACCCCGTCGCAGGCCACCAGAAACTCATACCCCAGGCTGGACAGGCGAAATTTCATCAGTTCAATGAAATCCACCTCGTCATCCACAATCAAAATACGCGGCACCATCACATATTGGTAAAACACTTTGGTGCCTAACACAATGACGGGAAGGTTAAGGATGGGTCACGATTGGGTGACGAAACCGGGCTTGTGAACCGGTAATATTGCGTAAATTACGTAAGACGGCAGACTGACGCGTTCTTTTGGCGCCCGGCGGCATGGCTCGCTCGCCCGGCTTCCCAAGCCCCCGCCAGACCCGGGGCATCCCGAAGTCATTGGCGGATTTTTTGTACCGCAGGCTTCCAAGCCTGCTGTATCGCGGGTTTCCCAACCCGCAGACCGTCCGCCAACCTGGCGCGCCCGACCCTCCCACAGACCCGCCGCAGACACCTTGCAAATCCAGGCCTCAAAACCGCGTTTGCCTCCCCATCCAACCGGTGGCGACTCGTTGCAAATTCATCGTAGCGGCAAACTGGCGTTTGCCGCACTTGTTTTTGCCCTCCCGGCGTTCGGTGTCTGAAATCATCGAAAGGCTTGGAGTCTGCCGAAGATTCCCCCTCTCCCCGGGGAAGAGGGCCGGGGTGAGAATTCGCCCAAACCAAATTTCGCGCCTTGAACCCCTGAACTTGGGACCATCCCACCACTGGCATCCTCGCATTTCTGTGAGTCGGCCGATCATTCTCCCTCTCCTCGGGGAGAGGGCCGGGGTGAGGGCGGACATGGATTATTCCCGCAGGGACTGGATTCCTTCCCCGGTTCATGGGGTGGGCGGACGTTCACACTGATATTACACTCCTGTCGAACCAGCATAACCCATTGATAATCAAGGTCTTTCCACCAATTGCACGCCTTGAAAACCTAGTGGCATTGCCAAACCCACTTGACAAAACGCTCCTCCTAAACTAGTTTTCAATTGTAGGTGGGCGCCGGTTTATTTTCCCGGCTCCTGGCTGAAGTGGTTGAGGAGGGTTGGTGGACGGTTGGCCCGGACAAAAATCGAAGGCCGAACGCTAAAACACACAAAAACACGATAAAGCACGGTTAATAATTTCAAAATTCGTCCGTCGCCCGCTCCTCGGCCCGTCAATTTCGACTTGAAAATCAGACAACCTGTGTTAGAACTATTCGCCTATGGAAACGTCAAATCCGCTGTTAAAACGAGACATTGAATATGCATCCACGGCCGCTTCCGGCACCATGGAATTGCAGGGCACCATTAATAAATCCGGCCTGCTGCTGCTGTTGTGCATGGGGTCCGCTTTCTACGCCTGGACCCACCCCCAATTCGAGGGGCCACTGATCATCATCGGCCTCATCGGTGGTTTGGTGGCCTTTTTCGTCGGCATGTTCAAGCCCGCCACCTCGCCGATTGCCGCCCCGGCTTATGCCTTGCTGGAAGGCCTGGTCTTGGGGGCAATTTCCCAAATTTATGACCATCAATTTCATGGCATCGTGGCCAATGCCATGCTCCTGACCTTCAGCGTCATGGGCCTGATGTTGTTCCTGTATTGCACCCGGATCGTCCGGGTGACCCAGCGCTTCATGATCGGCGTGATGATTGCCACCGGCGCGGTGGCCGTGGTCTATTTGATCGACATGGTCATGGGTATGTTTGGCAGCCATGTCACCCCCTTGTACAGCAACGGGGCCCTGGGCATCGGCATCAGCCTCGTGATTGTGGCGATTGCCGCCGCGAATCTCCTCATGGATTTCGCGGTGATCGAAAGCAACGTGCAACAGGGCGCGCCCAAATACATGGAATGGTATTGCGGCATGGCCCTGCTGGTCACGCTGGTGTGGCTGTATCTGGAAATCCTGCGTTTGCTCTCCAAGCTGCAAAAGCGCTGAGGCGGGTGCGGGATCTAAGATTCCGGCTCTGCGATTGTTTTTCCCCCGCGCTGGCAGCCGGCTGAAAACCCAAAGAACGCCGTTTGAAGACACACGGCCTGCGGGATTTCCAGGGAATCCGCAGGCCGTGCGTGAAAAACCCCGATTTCAAGCTTGCGTTTTGGGGACGGTAGTCGAAAGATTAGCGGCTCATATATGGAATCACAAGACACTGTAACGCTTTATCTTTTAAAAATCTGGACGGCCTATGAGGCCAACAAGAACCGCTTCATTGGCGGTGCCATTGCCGTGGTTCTGATTATCCTGCTGGGTTTGCTGTGGTCCTGGCATAAGGGTCAGGTCGAAATCAACGCCGGGCAGGCCATTTCCCAGTTGATTGCTTCGAGCCAGCCCAACGCCACCCCCTCGCAGTTGGCGGGCCAGTATCTGGCCATCGCCGGTGAATATTCCGGAACCCAGGCCGCTCAGCGTGCGCTCCTGCAGGGCGCGTCGGTCCTCTTCACGTCCGGCGACTATGCCGGGGCGCAGACGCAGTTCCAGAAATTTACGGCTAATTATCCGACCAGCCAACTGCTCGCCACGTCCCAACTGGGCCAGGCCGCCTGTTTGGAAGCGCTCGGCAAACCGGATGCCGCTCTGGACGCCTATCAAAAGGTCGTGGACGCCTACCCCTCTTCCGCCTCGGCGGTTTCCGCCCAATTCGCCCTGGGCCGGATTTACGAACAGCAGGGCAAATTTGCCGATGCCCTTCGGTATTACCAAGTGGTCGCCCATGCCGTGGGCAGCACCACGATTGGACGCCAAGCCATGCTCAAAACTGCGGAATTGAGCGCCAATTTGGCCGCCAAAGCCGCCGTCTCCCCGGCGATAAAAGTTCCTCTGGCGGCTCCGACCGCCACGCCGGCCAAGTGATTCAGCCCGGTCGGTCTTCCAGGAAGCCCGGCCGCCATCAACCGATGACCGGGTGTGCCTGACTCCCAACAACCCATTGAGGTCGCGGCGGCCCTGATTTTCCATCAGGGAAAACTGCTCATCACCCGGCGGCCCGCTCAATCCCATTTGGGAGGTCTATGGGAGTTTCCCGGCGGCAAGCGGGAACCAAATGAGACTTGGGAGGCTTGTGTTATCCGTGAAATCCGCGAGGAATTGGGGGTGGAGATCTCCGTGGGCCCCCTGTTCGAGAATCTGACCCATGCTTACCCGGAAAAAACGGTCCACTTGAAATTCTTTGCCGCCACCCTGCTCCACGGAACCCCGGAACCACTCGGTTGCGCGGCGTGTCAATGGATCCACCGGACGGAGTTGGACCAGTTCGAGTTTCCCGCCGCCGACGCCCGGCTGCTGGAAAAACTAAAAAGCCCACAGCAACTGTGGGCTTGAAACGATTAACGGAGCATCCGCTCCGCCCGGTGACAGATCAAAGCGAGCCGTAAAATTCCTCGACCACCGTGCGGAAATTGTTATCCCCGACTTTAACAATTTTCATTTCCCGGACCGCGTTCTCCACGGCATCGCTGGCGTGGGCGGCGTTCACCATGATCGTGGAACCGAACTCGCGGCGGATGGATCCCGGAGGAGCCTTGGAGGGATCCGTGGGCCCAAGGACGTCGCGGATCTTGGAAACGGCGTTGACGCCTTCATAAACCAAGGCGATGCATTTTTCCGTGCCGGGCTCGTTCAGTTCCTTTTCGGAGGCGCATTCGCGCGGCGCACGACCCGACATGAAACGGACGATGTTGTCGAATTGATTATCGCCAAACAAGGGCCCGAGGACTTCACCCAGGGAGTTTTGATCATGCGTGGGAATCTTGAAACCCAGTTCGCGTTCCAAAATAACCGTGGCTTTGGAGGCGATGGAATCCTTGAGCTTGGTGCGGAGGACTTCGCGCACCGGGCCGTAGAATTCGCTCGCCTGGGCGGTGCTCATGCGCAGAATCTTGGTGCCGACAATGAAGAGGCCGGTGCGGGAGAAGAAATCAATGACATTGCCGGGCCGCCCGGTCGGGAAACGGAAATTATCGGGCTTGATGAGCACCAGGGTGCGCTCCGCCACTTCACCCGGCGGGTAGCTGATGACGTTCTCCAAAATACCGCCGTCGCTGTCCGAATGTCTGGCCCACAATTTGAGCTTGGTGTCGGCTTCCTCGACATTGGGCGCGGCAAAAACGGCCGGTTCAAAATAGCGAACCTGGCCATTATCCTCCAAAATCAGATCTCCGTAGGTGTCCCGGATGGACTCGCCGACACGGCGCTCCGGATTCAGGTTGCCAACGACGGAACGGATCTTGCGGACCGCTTCCTCGCCCCGGAACAACAACACCATGACCCGCCGGCGGCGTCCGGTGACGGGTTCGGGGGACAGATTTTTGACCATGTAATCCCGGAGCATTTCCTGGACTTTACGATCCTGACTGTCCTTGGATGAGACGATGTTGGCGGCGTATTCATTGACAAGTTCGGGGCTGGGCGCAAACATGCGCATGGCCGCGAGATCCAATCCTGTGCGGGTGATGAGGCGGGTGAGGATGCCTCCCGTACGGGACTTGTTCAATGAATAGGGCGTGAGAATGACGTAAGCAAGCTGCTGTGACATAAGTTTCGGTCAAATCGAATCGGTTGAGTCGTTGGGGGGGGTTGGGGTCGTCGGAGTGGCCGGAGCGGCGGCTTTACCGCCGAGAAATTTGAAAATGACCTTGCCACAAGTGGGGCACATGCCCTTGATGGCCTTGCGTCCGTTTTTCATGGTTTCCTCAAGGCCATTGGCAATTTCCTTTTTGGCTTTGCATTTAACGCAATATCCTTCTGGCATAAAAATATTGACCGCTTGCTACATGCCTCACAGTCAGGCGAACAGCCTAACCAAGCGGGGGCGCCAGCGCAACTTCAAACGTTCCCAACCATTTCATAAAAAAGGCGGCGGGGCCGGAGGCCCCGCCGCCTTGATCAAACCAGGAGGTTAGAAGAACTTGATGTAGAAAGTGACCACGCAGGCCACGACGACCAAACTGAAGGCCACGTCCCAGAAACCCCAACTGGCGCGGGTGGCGGCTTTCTCGGCCGCCGTGGCCCCGTAGAAGGTGTACTTGATGGTTTTGGCGTCAGGCGGCGCGGTCACGAGACTGATGCCGACGATGAGGACCAGGGTGAGCAGGAAAAGTCCCTGGCAAAAGTACAGCCAGTGAATGTTCCAGAAGGTGAACAGAATCCCATACTTGGCGGCGATCGGCGCGATGCCGGCGGCGTATTGATCCGCCGTGATGGCCCCGTGGTAAAGCTGCTGTTTCAGGCCCCCCACCACTTTGCCTGCATCCCCCATGATAATGTCCGCCGCCAGACGGGCGAAGCCGAAGAACACACCGACGGAGAAGGCCCAGAGGGCGGCCGGGGCGGTGGCGCGCTTCCAGAACACCCCGACGCCGAAGAGCACCGCGATGGCCGGCGACAGATACGCCTGCACGTTTTGCAGGTAGAGGTAGAGGCTCAAGTGCATGCTCTTGATGACCAGCACCCAGCAAATGCCCGCAAACACAATGACCGCCGTGGCAATGCGCCCGACCAACACCTCGGTCTTGCCGGAGGCGTTTGGATACCATTCACGATAGAAATCCATCGTGAACAGGGTGGCGGAGGCGTTAAACTTGGAGGCGAGCGAGGCCATGAGGGCGACAATCATGCCGCACGCCACAATGCCTTTGACGCCGTGGGGAAGAATCTCAGCCACGAGCGAAGTGTAGGCGGCATCCCCGGAGGCGGGGGTGGTGAATCCACTGCCGGGCGTCTGGGTGAGCGCAAAAGCCACCATGCCGGGAATCAGGAAGATGAAGACCGGCGTGAGTTTGAAATAGCCGGCCAGAATGGTGCCCCGCCGGGATTCCTGCTGGTTTTTGCCGGCGAGCACGCGCTGAACGATGTACTGATCGGTACACCAGTACCAGAATCCGATGATGGCCGAACCGGGCAGCACCGCCAGCCAGGGCCATTCGGGATCGTGAATGGAACGAATCAGATGGATGTTGGGACCGACGGCCGCTTTGGTGGCGTTCCAGCCCTCAATCAGGCTGCCGTGGCCGAGCTTTTCCAAGCCGATGTACAGGATGAACAGCGAGCCAAAGATCAATACCGGCGCCTGCAACACCGCCGTGTACATGATGACGCGCATCCCGCCGAACACGGTGTAAACGCCGGTCGTAAAGGCCAGCCCCAGGGCGATCACCCAGAAGATGTCCACCTGATAACCGAAAATGGAAACCGAATCCACCCCGAGCAGGGTGCGGATCACCACATCGCCAGCATAGATGGTGGCGGCGATCTTGGTCAGCACGAGACTCGCAATGGTGAGCAGGCTCAGCACATTGCGGGAGCCCCGGCTGAAACGCAGTTCCAGAAATTCGGGCATGGTGAAGACTTTCATCCGGTCATACAACGGCACGAAGGCCCAGCCCAGGATCAGAATCCAGTATGCGTGCATTTCCCAATGCGCCATTGCCATGCCGGTGATAAAACCGGCACCCGCCAGCCCCACCAGATGCTCGGAGCCAATATTGGACGAGAAAATGGAGGAACCGATCTGGAGCCAGTTCGCGTCGCGACCGGAGAGGAAGTAATCCTTGCCGGACTCGTTCTTTTTCCGCATGGAGAACAGCACGATGGCGACCATGCCGACGGCAAAAAGGGCAATGACCGCCCAGTCCAAACCGTTAAACACGGACCCGTGGTTGAGGGCTGCCCCAACGTCCACCCCACTCGCGCCGGCCGCTGCGACGGCATTGGTAGCTATTTCATTCATAACAATGGATACCGTAATGCCCTATTGCTGAACGCTGAATTTGTAAACGATGGTGTTGTGGTAGGCTTCGCCGGGCTTCAGTTCCACGGACGGAAAATTCGCCTTGTTGGGGGAGTCAGGATAGTGCTGGGGTTCCATGGCGAAACCCGTGTGCCGCTGATAAACGGAACCGCCCTTGCCGGTGAGAGTGCCGTCGAGAAAATTCCCGGCGTAAAATTGCAGGCCCGGCTCATCGCTGAAAACTTCCAGAACGCGACCGCTGACCGGTTCGGTGACACGCGCCATCAGGCCGTATTGCCCCAGGGGCTTGTTGATGACCCAGTTATGATCGTAGCCGGGGCCGTATTGCAAAATGGTGTCAGGATCGTTGATGCGGGCGCCAATGGCGGTGGGCGTGCGGAAATCAAACGGGGTGCCGTCCACGGATTTGAATTCTCCGGTGGTGATCAGCCCGGCATCCACCGGGGTGGTCTGGTCGGAATTGATGTAAACCAAGTGGCCGAGAATGTCCCCATTGCCCTGGCCCGCGAGATTGAAATAAGAATGCTGCGTGAGGTTCACCACGGTCGGCCGGTCGGTGGTGGCGGAGTACTCCAGTTTCAAGGCGTTGTCCTCGGTCAGGCTGTAAGTGGCCGACACGACCAGGTTGCCCGGGAAGCCCTCTTCACCATCTTTGCTGATGTAGGTCAGGATGAGCACGGGACCGTAGGGGGTGGCCAGCGGTTTGGCCGTCCAAACCACCTTGTCAAAGCCCTTCAATCCGCCATGCAGGGTATTGGCGCCGTTGTTGGCGGCCAGTGTGTAGGTCTGGCCTTCGAGGGTGAATTTGGCGCCGCCAATGCGGTTGCCGTAGCGGCCGATGAGCGCGCCGAAATACGGGCAGGCCTTCACATAGGAGGGGCGGGTGTAACCATCGAGCGTGTCGAAGCCCAGAACAACATCCGCAAATTTCCCGTTCTTATCAGGCATGCGCAGTGATTGCACAATGCCGCCGTAGGTCATGATGCGCGCCTCGGCACCGTGGGAATTGCGCAGGGTGTAGATTTCCACGGGCGTCCCATCCGGGGTCTTCCCAAAGGACTCGTGGGTGATGGATCCAGTTGATTTTGACATAGAGGTGCAACCGACAACGCTGGCCAGCGCCAGACCGGCCGTTGCCAGCAGAAGGAGTTGAATGGTTTGTTTCATTGGTGATTTGGATTATTTTTGTCCGTAATAGGCTTGGGGCCCGTGTTTGCGCAAAAAATGCTTGTCGAGCAGGGCGGAGGGCATCGGCTTGGTGGCCGGATTGACGCGCAGGGTTTCACTGGCCAACCGGGCCGCAAACTCGAGGATTTCCGCGTTATCCACCGCGCCCGCCACGTTCTTGCCCCAGGTGAAGGGCCCGTGACTCGCCACCAGCACGGCCGGATGTTCGAGGGGCTTCAAGTTCCGGAAAGTTTCAATAATGACGGCCCCGGTGTTCTTCTCGTAGTCCGTTTTGATTTCCGCCGGCGTCATGGCCCGGGTGCAGGGCACTTCCCCGTACCAGTAATCCGCCTGCGTGGTGCCGTAGGCGGGAAGGCTCCGACAAGCCTGAGCCCAGGCGGTGGCATAAAGGCTGTGCGTATGGACGACGCCGCCCACGGTCGGAAAAGCCCGGTAAAGCTCCAGATGGGTGGGCGTATCCGAACTGGGCTTGAGGCTTCCGGACACCACCAGGCCCGTGCTCAGGGAAACCACCACCATGTGCGAAGGCTTCATGCCCTCATACGGCACCCCCGACGGTTTGATGACGATGACGCCGAGATCGCGGTCAACCGCGCTCGCATTGCCCCAGGTTTGGATCACCAAACCGGCGGAAACGAGTTTCAAGTTTGCAGCGCAAACCTGCTTTTTAAGTTCTTCAAGCATGGGAACAACAGCGGGGATTATTTTCTTATCTGACTGCGAATGTCAATAAGTTGCTTCATGACATCGTACAAATTTCCATTCCCTTGCCGCGTGCCAAAGGCATCGTGCAACTTGAGATAAATGGCGTAAAGCTCGCGGTAGGTCGCGTGCGCCCGGGCATTGGGCCGGTAAACCACCGGCTTCAAGCCGGTCATGGCTTTTTGCGCCGGAGCGTACCCGGGGTAAACCCCCGCCACCACGGCGCCGGCAATGGCCGAGCCGAGCGCGCAGGTCTGGGCCGAACGCGACACGCGCATCGGCCGCCCGGTGACATCCGCATAAATCTGCATGGTCAGCGGGCTCTTTTCCGCGATGCCGCCGCAGTTGACCACCTGGCTGATCTTCACGCCGTATTCTTCAAAACGATTGATGATCGTCAGCGCGCCAAAGGCGGTGGCCTCCACCAGCGCCCGGTAAATCTCCACCGGGGTGGTGTACAGGGTTTGCCCCACCAATAGCCCGGTCAGCCGTTGATCCACCAGGACGGTCCGGTTGCCGTTGTTCCAATCCAGGGCGAGCAGGCCGGATTCGCCGGGCTTGAGCTTCGCCGCCGCCTCGTCCAAATCACGATGCGTCAGCGGCGTTTTTCCGCCGGGTTGAATGTAATTGACCCACCAGTTGAAGATGTCGCCCACGGCCGATTGGCCGGCTTCCAAGCCATGGAACCCCGGCAGCACGCTCCCATCCACAATGCCGCACAAACCGGGCACGTCGGCCAGTTTTTTGGTGTTGGATGAAATGGCGATGTCACAGGTGCTCGTGCCGATGATCTTGACAAGCGTGCCCGGAGCCACGCCCGAACCGACCGCGCCGAGATGCGCGTCAAACGCACCCACTGCGACCGGCAGGCCGGCGGTCAGGCCGGTGCGTTTGGCCCATTCGGCCGTCAGCCCGCCCACGGACCGGTCAATGGAATACACGCGCGGGGTCAAACGACCGCGCAATTCGGCGAGCTGGGGATCGAGTTTGGCCAGAAACTTTTCATCGGGATAACCGCCCCATTTGGCGTTCCACATGGCTTTGTGACCAGCCGCGCAAACCCCGGCGATGAATTTATCCGGATGTTCGGTCCCGGTCAGCGCGGCGGGCACATAATCGGCCAGTTCCACCCAGGAATGCGCCGCCTTGAACACGCCGGGCGCGACGCGCAGGCACCGCAACACCTTGCTCCAGAACCATTCGCTCGAATAGGTGCCCCCGCATTTGGCGAGATACTGCGGCCGCAGTTTGGCCGCCAAAGCCGTGATTTCCGCCGCTTCGCCCACCCCGGTGTGGTCCTTCCAAAGCCACGCCATGGCGGCGGGATTCTCCGCAAATTTTTTCGCAAAGGCCAGCGGCCGGCCCTCCTTGTCCACGGGCAACGGCGTGCTGCCGGTCGTGTCCACGCCCAAGCCAGCCACTTGATCCGCCTGGAAACCGGGAACCTTTTCCGCCGCCAGCGCCAGCGCCTTCCGGATGGTGGTTTCCGCGCCTTCCAGATAATCGGCGGGATGCTGCCGGGCCAGGTTGGGATCGCGGGCCAGAATCACCCCTTCAGTGCCGTGGGCGTAGGTCCAGACGGCCGCGGCGACTTCCTCGCCGTTGGCCACGTTGACAACAAGGGCGCGCACGGAGTTGGTGCCGTAATCAAGCCCAATGGTATATTGTTTGCTCATTTTTTAAATTAATTCAAATTGACGGTTAAATTCAGGGCGGCATCCGGCCCCGGCAGGGACGCCTGGGGTGACCGCTGTTTCCAATCCCCGGGACTCACCAGCTTCCAATAGACGCTGTAACGCACGTGGCTCGCCCGATAAAACGGGATCAGCCGCACGTCGTTGGGCTGCCCCAGATGCCGGGTGCGGAACACCAGCGGCTCCCCGGTCGCGCGCACCTGCTTCAGCACATCGCCAGGCTCCGCCACCAAAACGGGCACGGCCGGGTCCGGCAGTTTTCCGGAGGCGGTTTGATCGGAGTTATACTGGCTGGGCAGATTGTTCGTCCCCAGGTCCCCCGCCAGGACCACCGGGCCATACAGCAGGGCGATAATGTTGGTCGTCCCCGGCAACGGTTCGACGTGCAGGCTCATCGGCAGTTTCAGATCCACCCGGTCGCCGGAACGCCATTCCCGGTCGAGCGTGACGTAGGAACCGGGCTGTCCGCTGAGTTTCTGCTTCTTGCCGTTGACCCGCACGGTCAGTTCCGGCCGCGCCCACGCGGGCCAGCGAATCTTCACTGCCAGCCGTTCGGGCTGCGGACACTGGAAACTCAGCCGCGTGGTGTCGCTTTCCGGAAAGGCGGTCTCCTGCCGGACCACGAGCTTCTTCTCGCGCCAGGTCAGCTCCGAGGGGATGAACAAATTCACGTACAGGGAGGAATCGTCATGGAAATAAATGGTGTCGCCGTATTTGGCGTGATTTTCCATGCCCGTCCCCACACAGCACCAGAAGGAATCCTCCGGCGTCGAGTAATTCTTAAAATGGCCGGGCTTGAGGGACATCAGGTAAACGAACATGCCCGTGTCCGGGTCCTGCGAGGCCAGAATGTCGTTATACAGGGCGCGTTCGTAAAAATCCATGTAGGCGGCGTCCGGGGACCAGCCAAACAGGTGCCGCGTCAGTTTGAGCATGTTGTACGTGTTGCAGGTTTCGCAGGTGTACGGCGAGAGATGATCGGCAAAATCATCCGCGGGAAAGAAATATTCCCCGTCGCTGTGGTCGCCGATGACATAAGAACGGTGCTGCGCCACGCGCCCCCAGAAAAACTTGGCGATCTCCGCATACCGCGCTTCGCCCGTCATTTCATATTCCCGGGCGGCCCCGATGATTTTGGGGATTTGCGTGTTGGCATGCAGCCCGTCCAGCCGGTCCTCATGCTCAGCCAGCGGTTGAAGGACTTTTTGGTGGTCAAAGGCCCGGGCGGTTTGCAGGAAATTCGTGTTGCCGGTCGCGGCGTACAGATTGGCGAGCACCTCCGTCATCCCCCCCTGCTCCGTTTCCAGCGAACCCTGCATTTGACCGGGGGTGAGCCGGTCCACGCGGAATTTCACCCAGGCCGCCATTTTCCCAGCCACCTCCAGCGCCTGCGGGTTGCCGCAAAGCTGGGAGGCGTCATACAAACCCGCGAGGACTTTGTGGAGCGTGTACCAGGGCGCCCAAATGGGTTTGCGTTGTTCCACCCGGTCAATGAAGGACTCCGGGAAGGCTGACAAATAACCCGGGTTAAACCCGGCCGCCGGCGCGGCGTTCTGGCACACCGCCAGTTGGGCCACAATGTAATCCACCCGCTTCCGGTAACGCGGATCCCCGGTCGCCGCATACATCAGGGACAAGGCCGAAAGATAATGCCCCAGGCAGTGACCGCGCAAGGCGCAAGTCGGATCCTCCCAGCCGCCATACGGCGTGGCGCTCGAGGGCAGCTTGACGTTGACGCGAAAATTATGGAGCAAACGGTCCGGATCCAGGCTCAGCAAATATTTTTGATCCCGCAGCATCGCGTCATAAAACGGACCGGCCAGCAGCCGCACCTCGCTCAACGCGAACGGCTGCGTCGCTTCGGCCACCACCGGGGCCACCGGCGTGCCCGCGGGTTGAAGGTCCGCCCCGAGCGGGTCGGCCGCAGCCGAAAACCGCCCCAATGCGCAGGCGCAGCCCAGCATCAACACCGCCCGGAAGGATGCAAAATGGCAATTCATCCGGCGAATCCAGAGGGGGTGGGAGCCGTGGCCAGGCGCCCTTCCGGGAGCAGGCCAGTGATCGTCATAAAATTAAAATCGGTTCGCTGCATGGTTGGTTACCGTTAAATCGGAAGCCTGACACCCGCCGGGCGGCGCATCCAGCCTTCAGTTTGGATCGCAAATTTAATAGCACAAATCCCCCAAAAGGCCGCCCCATTATGCGTTTATGTTTAGCCAATTTGCGCATGACCGGTCTGGGGACCCCTTGGTTTGCGGCCATCCACGCGGCCACCGGGCCCCATCACAGGGCGGCCAGCACTTCCGCCGCGTGCTCCTCCGGCTTCACCAACGGCCAGATCTTTTTGATTCGGCCATCGGGACCGATCAAAAAGGTCACCCGGTGCGTCCCCTGATATTTCCGGCCCATGAAGCTCTTCTCACCCCGGACCCCATAGGCCTCCACAATTTTCTTGTCCTCGTCCGCCAGCAACCGGAAGGGCAGTTGAAATTTCTCCGTGAATTGATCATGGGACTTGACCGGATCGGTGCTGACGCCCAGCACGACCGCCCCCTTTTTCTTGAAATCAGCGAAATGATCACGAAACGCGCAGGCCTCCTTGGTGCAACCAGGCGTATTGTCCCGGGGGTAAAAATAAAGCACCACGTTTTGGCCCGCATAATCCGCCAGGGATGCCCGTCCGCCGCCGCTGATGCCCGCCGTAAACCCCGGCGCCGGATCCCCCACCTTCAATTTCAAGCTGATTTCTTTGGCCATAATTCCATCTTTCTTTAGATTTTGGTTGCCGAACTCACCGGATGCGCGCTGAGCTGCCGCATGCCGTCCCACACATACCACAGCCCGGAAACGCCCGTGCAGACCGCCGCAGCCAGGGCGCAGCCCGCCAGCCATCGCTCGCCCCGGCCGGCATCCCACTTGAACAAAATCCAAATCACCACCGTCATTTGCAGCACCGTGGCGATCTTGCCCACAAAGCGCGGCCGGACCTGCACCGTGCCCACCGTGAAGCGAACCACAAAAATGCCAATCAGAATCACCATGTCCCGCCCGATGATGGTGCCCGTCAGCCACAAGGGAATCTGGCCGAGACGATCCGAGTGATTGCAACTCAGCACCACCACGCCCGAGACCAGCAGCAATTTGTCCGCCAGCGGATCCAAAATCGCCCCCAGCACACTCTTTTGGTTGTAATGGCGCGCGATATAGCCATCCACCCCATCCAGGCCGGCCGCCAGCGCAAAAGAAACCATGGCGGCCAGACGGTGCAATTCGTCCCCCGATCGGAGATAATACAGCAGTTCCACGACAAAAAAAGGCACCAGCAGGATGCGCAGGATGGTGATTTTGTTTGCGGTCGTCATGGCTTGCGTTGCTCTTCTTTGCCACCAACCTAAGGGTTTTCACGACAAAATCAACCCCGCACCGCCTTCCCGGCGGCAAAAATCGCCAAAACCCCTCAAGTTTTGCCCCGTACCGCCGATCACACCAGTTGGAACCGGTCGTCAGCCACCCACAAGTGCTGACAGGGATTAACTTTGGCGAACCGCCCTTGAACTGGTTCGCCCGCGGCATGGACGTCGCGCAAAATTAAGGCCCCGCCCGGGGGCGACTCACGGAACGAGTTATGGTAATCAATACCAATATATCGGCGCAGATGGCCACTCAGTATCTGGATCATTCCAGCACCAATCTGAGCAACTCACTGGAAGAACTTTCGTCCGGCTCAAAAATCACCTCACCTGCGGACGACGGTGCCGGACTGGCCGTGTCCATGGGCCTCACGGAACAAATGGGCGACAACTCGGCCACCGCCGACAACGTCGGCAACGCCATTTCCTTCAACCAGACCCAGGATGGCTACCTCCAACAGGTGGACAGCGCCCTGAACCGCATGAGCGAACTCTCCGTGCAAGCCCAGGACATCACCAAGTCCAACAGTGACCGCGCCATGTATCAGCAGGAATTCAGCACCCTGGCCAAATACGTCAACAACGTTTCCACCCAGAGCTTCAACGGCGTCAGCCTGTTCGACGGCGCCCCCCTGTCGGTGACCACGGACATCAGCGGGGACACGTTCCTCAACACCGGCGTCAATCTGGGCGCCTCCGTCTATTCCGGCCTGGCCAACGACTCGATTGCCACCACCACCGGCGCCACCGCCGCGTTGACCGACGTGGCCGCCGCCGTCAATCAACTCGCCTCCGATCGCGCCACCATTGGCACCAATGAGGAAACCCTGACCGATTACAGCAACGAGATCACCACCCTCAACAACAATCTCTCAGCCGCCAACAGCCTGATCATGGATGTGGACGTGGCGACGGCGAGCACCGCCTACGCCCAGGAAAACATCCTCGTCCAAACCGGCACCGCCATGCTGACCCAGGCCAACTCCGAACCGCAAATCGCCCTCAAACTCCTGAGTTAAGCCACGGTCTGCGGACTGTAAGCCCGCAATGCTGCCGCCCAGACAGAAGGCCTGGGAACGAACACCCCGGATAATGGCGGCCTGCAGGGCCGAAACCAGGCAGCGCATCTGCGGTTATGAAACCCGGCGTTGTTCGCATATTTCGCGGTTAAAAACGCCCCGTTTCTGTTTTCCGCTTTCCGCTTTCCGCTTTGGCCATTTTCCCTCAGATCTCCCAATCCAGTTCGTGGCCCTGGCTTTTTCCGCTCTTGTCGCGGATGCTGAGCTGCTTTTCCTCGTACACCACCAGCGAATGGGGCGGCACACTCTGCATCAGAAACACATTCGCCCCAATGGTCGAATTGGCCCCGATGACCGTCTCCCCGCCCAAAATCGTCGAGTTCGGATAGATCGTCACGTTGTCCTCCACCTTCGGATGCCGCTTGCCGCCTTTGACAATGTGCCCCGCCCCATCCTTGGCAAAGCTGCGCGCCCCCAGCGTCACCCCGTGATACAACTTCACATGGTTGCCAATCTCACACGTCTCCCCCACCACCACCCCCGTGCCGTGATCAATGAAAAAATGCGTGCCAATGCTCGCCCCCGGATGGATGTCGATGCCCGTCCGCCCGTGCGCCCATTCCGTCATCATCCGCGGAACCACCGGCGCCCCGGACTCGTGCAGGCAATGCGCCAGCCGTTGGATGCCGATGGCCTCGATAAACGGGTACGACACGATGATTTCCTCCCGCAACAACGCCGCCGGATCCCCCTCAAACGCCGCTTCAATATCCGTGCGCAGCAACTCGCGCACCGCCGGCAGTGTCTGGCAAAACTCCTCGATGATCGGCGGCGTCTTCCCCGTCGGCTTTTTCGGATTCCCAATCCGCACGCTTTTGCGCACCTGATCCGACAACCGCGCCATCACCCGCGCCAGGCGCTCCGTCGTCAGATCCGCCAGCGAGCCATGCTGCACCGCGTCCTCATCATGAAAGCCCGGGAACAGCAACTGCAGCAGGTCCTCGCAAATCTGTCCCACCGCCCGCTTGGACGGCATGTTGTGCGAATCCCGGTTGTTCAGCCCCCCCACCCGCTCGTAAGAATCAAGCAGTTGGGTCACATGCAGACTCAGTAACTTGTGCATGGTTGGCAATCACACCGGGCGCCGCAGGTTGCGCAACACCCGCACCAGCGTGTCCACTTCCTCCCGGGTGTTGTAAAACGCCAGCGAGGGCCGCACCGTGCTTTCCAATCCGAAATGCCGCTGCGCCGGCTGCGCACAATGATGGCCCGCCCGCACCGCGATCCCGTGCTTGTCCAGATGCCTCGCAATCGCCTGATTGTCCAGCCCCGGTATCACAAAGGACAGCACGCTGGCCTTGCTGGCCGCCGTCCCAACCGGCCGCAAACCGGGCACCGTGGACAGCCCCTGCGTCGCGTAATCCAGCAGCGAATGTTCATACGCCGCCATGCCCGGGATCCCCACCTGGAACAAATAATCAATCGCCGCGCCCAGCCCCGCCACCCCGGCGATGTCCGGCGTGCCCGCCTCAAATTTCTCCGGCGCATTTTGGTACGTCGTCTTCTCAAAACGCACGTCCCGGATCATGTGCCCCCCGCCCTGCCACGGCGGCATGCCTTCCAGCAGCGCCGCCTTGCCGTACAACGCCCCAATCCCCGTCGGGCCGAAAATCTTGTGCGCCGAAAAGACAAAGAAATCCGCGTCCAGCGCCGTCACATTGATCGGCAGATGCGGCGTGGATTGCGCCCCGTCCACCAGCACCGGCACCCCCCGCGCATGCGCCAGCGCAATGATCTGCTCCACCGGATTGATCGTCCCCAGCGCATTGGACACATGCGCCACGGAGACAAACCGCGTCCGCCCGCCCAGCAGCTTCGCGTACTCCTCCAAAATCAGCTCCCCGCGATCATTGATCGGAATCACCTTCAGACTCGCCCCCGTTTGCTCCGCCAGCAACTGCCAGGGCACAATGTTCGCGTGATGCTCCAGCTCGGAGACGATGATTTCATCCCCCGCGCCAATGTTTTTCCGGCCGTAACTCTGCGCCACCAGATTGATCGCCTCCGTCGTGCCCCGCACAAACACAATCTCCCTCGCGTCCCCGGCCCCCAGAAATTTGCGCACCTTTTCCCGGCCCGACTCGAACAATTCCGTGGACCGCGCCGCCAGCGAATGCGCCGCCCGGTGAATGTTCGAATTGTCGCGCGCGTAAAACCGCGACGTCGCGTCAATCACCGCCTGCGGCTTGTGCGTGGTGGCCGCGTTGTCCAGCCAGATCAGCGGCTTGCCGTTGACCAACTGGTGCAGCGCCGGAAAATCCCGCCGCACCCCCTCCACATCAAACACCGAAACCGGCGTCGGCGTGCGCGGACCAGCCGGGGCCGCCGGAGCACGGCCCCGCGCCCCGCCGTTCCGCAGAAAATAAAACTCCGGCGGCGTCGGCGAAGCCCCCTCCGCCAGTCCCAGCAACGGATTGCCGTTTTGCTTTTTCGTCTCCGGCTTCTTGCTTTGCAGCAAATTCCCATTGCAACGCGGCTCGCCGTACGCATACGTGTCCTTCGAGTCCGATTCATGCCCCCCGGACGGCGGCTTTTCCGCCGGGGCGAGCTGGGGCGCGTCCGGTTGTGAACTCGGATGGACCGGCGGCAGTTCCGAGGCCGGCCCCGGGGCCATCAGGGGCAGGCCGGGGACCGTCGGCGCCCCGCTCGGGGCGGCGGGCGCGCCGGGCAGGGCGGTCACCTGCCGGACCGGACGGCTGAGTTCCGAAAACGCCTCGGCCACCAGCCGCGTGACCAGCTCCGAATGCCCCGGCTCCCCCGGCGCCTCCGGCCCCGCCGCCGCCGGAGCCCCGTTATTTCCAGTGGTACTCATGATATTCGTTCACCAGCACGTTGTCCAACCGCGCAATCGCGTCCGTCGTCAGCACACTGGCCGAGAAATATCGCGTGACCAAATGCGAGGCAATCGAGTTCTCATTGGTGCCCATGTACCGCACGGAGAGGCCGGGTTCCACTTCGCCCGTCACCCCCGTCTTTTGCAGCCCCACCACCCCCTGCTCCGCTTCGCCCACCCGCAGCAGCAAAATGCTCGTGGCCGCCGACTTCGCATTCACCTCCAGCTTGTTCGTCGGAATCAGCGGCACCCCGCGCCAGGTGAGGAACGGGGAACCAAACAAATGCACCGTCGGCGGCGGCACGCCCCGCCGGGTGCATTCCCGGCCGAACGCCGACACCGCCCTGGGATGCGCCAGAAAAAACGCCGGCTTCTTCCAGACCAGGCCCAGCAACTCGTCCAGATCATCCGGCGTCGGCGGGCCTTTGCGCGTCTTGATCGTTTGCGCCGCGCTCACCTCATTCAACAGGCCGAACTCCGCGTTGTTGAGCAGCTCCCATTCCTCCCGCTCCTTCACCGCCTCCACCGTCAGCCGGATCTGCTCGCGCAACTGGTCAATCTTGTTGCTGTACAAATCCGTCACCCGCGTGTGCGTGCGCAGCACCGTTTGGATCGTGCTCAAATGATACTCCCGGGGATCCTCCTCGTAATCCACGAACGTCGTCGGCAGCTTCGGCTCCCCGCTCGCCACCGTCAGCAAATCCAGCTTCACCTCGCCAAATTCGTTCGCCGGCTTCCCCTTCGCCGCCTTGGCCACCCGGTTCACCCGGTACACCCCGCCATCCACATCCACCCACGGCAGCAGCTTGAGCAGCCAGCGCGGCGTGATGTCCGTGATTTGCGGGACGGTCACCGTCGCGGTGGCCAGATTGCGGGCGGCAGTGGCGCTCAGGCTCAACTGCGGTTCGGTCGGTTCGTTTGCCATAAATGAATTATTGGGTTGGGGTTAAGGGAGGAGAATCAGGCGGAACCCACCGGGTAAAACAGGCTTCCGCCCACGGTCGAAGGCTTCCTTCGCAGCGGGTCCGCATCCTGCGTATGACCACGGTCGCTCCACATAAATGCACGGCATTCAGCCAGAACCTCCGGTTGACCGGTCAGCCAGCTACGTTCGAATTTGGTTGATAAACTGGCTCATGGCGGATGACTGGGAAGCCTCTCGCAGCCATAAGCAGTTAACTCTGGCGCAAAGCATAACCCTGGTTGCCTTACCATGTCAATCATCTGTAATAATCAGCCCTCGCCCCGACCAACCACCAAAGGGCAACCCTGCGAAGGGCTGAAAGCCCGCAATGTTATAGCCCAGGCTGAAGGCCTGGGAACAATCGCCCCGGATTCTGATCGCGGCTTGTAGGGCCGAAACCAAGGCCCGCGCATCTGTGGTTATGAAACCCGGCGTTATTCGCATATTTCGCGGTCAAAAACGCCCCCCTTTCCCGCTTTCCGCTTTCAGCTCTGGTTTCTTTCCATCCGTGCCAATGTGTGAAATTCGCGGGCCAAACTCTCCGCCTTTCCGCCCGCCCCTCGGTCTCACCCGCTACGCTTTCAATGCAAAAAGCCGCGTTTTCAAACCAACCGAGAGCGCCAGCTTCGCCTGCGCCACGTCACAAGTCCAGAACTCATCCAAATCGGAAAGCAAATGCAACCGGCGCGCTGCTGCAACGTGCAAATAATCGCTGCTTCCGCACTCAAAGTCCCCGGCCTTCTCCGCGCTTAACTCTTCGGCCGCATCCAGCATCTTGTCCGCCGTCAGCTCACCCTGCCAGCGCAACCGGGCCACCGTCTTCTCCGCCGCCCGCAGCGCCCGCCAGGCCGCTTCGCCATGGCGGTTGGTTCGCGCCAGGCGAAGGTTGTGCCTCAATTCATAACGCAGAAATGCCCAATAAACGAAATCCGGTGGATCTGTTTGCACCGCCGCATCCACCACGACGGCAAATTCATCATCCGGGTGCAGATAGGCAAACAAGGCCGACGTGTCAGCGTACACGAGCCGCATAATGCCGCTTCCTTCTTTCCGCCAGAACCGGATTCGGCCGGGTGGAACCTCCCTGCGCCCGCGCGGTTCTGACTTCCGCCATGATCTCCTCCCAGGACGGGTCAATCTCTTCGTCCACCGGAATCAGCAGGGCGGCGGGCCGGCCATTGCGGACGACCTTCATCCGCTGACCGCCCATGGCCTGGTCCAGCATCGCGGCGGTTTGCTCATGCAATTGTTTTGAAGTGATCTCCGTCATGAATTTAATAGACACCAAAAAGGTGTCGCGGTCAAGCCCTTGGCAGGCCTCTTTTCCCCTTCGCCCCTTCCATTTCTCACTGGGTTGGATTCACCATTCGCCCGAGAAACAAAATCGTCCCGCTGCCCTTCTCACGAATCAGGAAAATAAACGGATCATCCGCGATGAATTGGTCTTCCGGGATGCTATTTTCGCATACCAAATAAGTCACCGCCGCCGCCTCAGATCCCGTTTCATCCACCTTGATGAACGCTTGGTGAATTACGCTGGAAAAATACAGGTTCCCGGTGGTTTCCATACCGGAGAAATCCGCGTCGGCTCGGAATGCCGACGGCATTCCCAGGGCGGCCAGCACCTTCGCCAGATCAAAACGCTGCCTGGCCGTAAAGCGCGGCAGCGCAACCGGCGTTTCATGCAAACCGGCCTGATCCAACTTTTCAAGCCAGCCCCGGAGGTTTTCGACCGTCAAATCATGTTCCAAGTCCGCCAGACTGGTCGTTCCATTGCGTTCCTTCGCCACCGGCAAAAGGATGATCATGGAGAGATCGTTTCCAGAATAAGGCAGTTCCAGCAACTCAACCGTACCCGCTTCATTGTCGCTCACCTTGAAGCGGGACTCTTGCGACATCATTGGCACCACCACCGTTTGATTGGTGCTGACATGAAAGGCCATGGGCTCGGTTAGCCTCGGCTGGAATGGGTTTGGCCACTTGCCCTTGAAATAAACCGCATTGCACAACACCAACCCCGTGTCCGGCGTGAATTGATCCCGCCCCACAACCCCTTTGATATTGCCCTTGGTTCGCCGCTCCACCCAATCATTCATCTGGCGGGTGGCAACCGGGGCGGACGGGATGAAATCCACCCGGTGTGCCTCCCCATCGTAACTGGTGCGGAGGATCTGCAAAAACGGATCTGCGAACTCATAAGCCTGCTGGCACCCCATCGAATTGGCGGTCAGCAATGTGATGCGGTTCCACCGTTGCACCCGGTTCATGCGCGCCGCCAGCACCATAAACGCGGCCGGCAGATTGGTTTGCGGCAGGCCCAAATGCAGCGTCCCCGCCATTTCCTGTCCCGTCGGTCCGCGTGCCCCGGCATCGGCCATGGCCAGCGCCAGCGAAAGACTGTACGGCGAGAAAAACAAATTGCCCGGCGGTTCCCTGAGCTTCTGATAAAGATCGAGGGCGAAGGCCGTATTCCCCTTGACCACGGTGCTCACCTCCGGTGAAGCCGTGAACGGGGCGGCTCTTTCCGGCAGGACGGCCATGATTTCCCAAGCCAAAAGCAGCGCCACGACGACCCCGATCCCGCCTCTGACCGCGAGCCAGCTCCAACGAGGCGGTCATGGATGTCAGCCATGAACTTTTCATACCGGTTTTGTATCCTGAACGAGACCGCGCGGCCTTCCCCTGCTTAACAAGGGAATTGGCCGGTTGGGACCAGCTGACGGGCGCGTGCTTTTCCCGCACCGCACGTGAATTTCCGCCCTCGTCAAAGCAAATAATCATCAGCCCCGTTCACGCGAAACCATCCGCGCACGGCCCCGGAGCGCTGGTCTGCGACCGGCTTAAACCATGCCTCGTCTGCCGGGCACCCACTCAAGTGAATTGGACCCTTCCACAAGGTCTGCCAGTTCTTGACATTGTCATATTCGCCTCTGACTTGCATGGGCGTTGATCTGCGTCCATCTGCGGTTCAAATTCCCTGTGTTTTCCGCTGCGTCTTCCCCTCCGTGTTAATCCGTGAAATCCGTGGTTTAAATTCCCCGTCTTTGTGTTCTGCGGTTAAATTCCCCCGTCTTGTTTCCGCTTTCCCGCCTTTTTGATTTCCGCTTTTGTCATTTCCACCCCTGTTTCATTCCCATCCCGTTGATTCACCAGCGGTTAACCCCGATTGCCGGCCCCAAAAATATTGTCATGGTTACCCCGCGGATGTCCCACCCCCTCTGCTATGCTGGGGGCATGAAGAGGATCATATCCTTATCAGCGCCCGGCGGCGCCCCCCGCCCGGGAGACGTCGGAACCGCCGCCCGCCGCCACCCGCCTCATCCGGCGGCCCGGCCATGCCCTCACCCCGCCTCCACGCGTTCCGGCTTTGATTTCTGCGCCCACCCGCATCCCCCCTCCGTTCAGCCCCGCCCCGCCACACGCAAAAACACGATTAAAAACGATAAAACACGGGAAAAAAATAAAATCAGCGGCCTCGGAACGATCCCAACCCGCCCGGCCACGCCAGGTTCGTTACCTAGTAACGAAAAACGCTCTCCCAATCCGTTTCCCCTTGACACCACCCAACCCATTCAGCCTCAGCCACTTACAAACCATGTCAACCCAAATCTGTGCCCCACCTCGTTACTAGGTAACGAAAAGTGCCCCCCAATATTTTTTTCTTGCAGGATTTCGCAAACGTTTGCCTATTCCTCCACAAACCCCTGCTGCCGGAACCGCTGCAGCTTGTAAATCAGCGTCCGCCGGCTGATGCCCAGCGCCCGCGCCGTTTCCGTGCGGTTCGAGTTGTGCTGGCGCAGCGTCTGAAAGATCGCCTGCCGCTCCACCTCCTCCAGCCGTTCCAAATCCGTCGTCTCCGCCGCCCCGGCGGACTTGCCGGCCTCCAGCACCCGCGCCGGCAGATGATCCGGCAGAATCAGCTCCCCGCGCGACAGCAGCACCGCCCGCTCCATCGCATTGCGCAGCTCCCGCACGTTGCCCGGCCAGGGATATTTCTCCAGGCACCGCAGCGTGGGATCGGACAGCCGCGCCCGGCCCCGGGCGAATTCCGTGACAAACAGACCGGCCAGCGGCACAATATCCTCCCGCCGCTCGCGCAGCGGCGGCAGGTTCAATTCCACGACGTTGAGCCGGTAAAACAAATCCTCGCGAAATCGCCCGGCCTTCACCTCCGCCTCCAGATTGCGGTTGGTGGCCGCCAGCAGCCGGGCGTGCGTGTGAATCTCCCGGTTCGATCCCACGCGCTGAAACCCCCCGTCCTGCGTGATCCGCAGCAGCTTGGATTGCAGCGCCGGCGACATCTCGGCGATCTCATCCAGCAGGATCGTCCCGCGGTCCGCCTCCTCAAAACGCCCGATCCGCTGCGCGTGCGCCCCCGTGAAGGAGCCCTTCTCATGCCCGAACAATTCGCTCTCCAGCAGCGTTTCGGGAATGGCCGCGCAATTCACCTTGATGATCGGCCCCTTCGCGCGAAGGCTCCAGCCATGGATGACATCCGCCAGAATCTCCTTGCCCACCCCGCTCTCCCCGGTGATCAGCACCCGCGTGTCCGAGGGGGCGATCAGCGAAGCGTCCCGGAAAACCACCTGCGTGAGCGGACTGCGGGCGACCACATAATCCGGCAGTTGCTTCTCCGCGTCGTATCGCAACGGGGCCGTGACTGAAAGCCCGATGGCCTGGCGGACGCAGTCCAGCAGTTCATCCAGGTCAATGGGCTTGGCCAGGTAATTGACCGCGCCGTCACGCATCGCCGCCACCGTGTCCCGCACATCCGGGAACGCCGTGACCAGCAGCACCGGCAGGGTGGCCTGGTTTTGGCGCGCCCGGCGCAGCGTTTCCAAACCGGACAGCCCCGGCATCCGCACATCGGAAATCATCATGGCAAACCCGCCGGCGGCGAGCTTTTCCAAAGCCCCTTCGCCGGAAGCGGCCAGCACGGTCACCAGCCCCTGGCTGCGCAAAAACGAATCGAGCAGGCTGCGCTGACCGGGATCGTCATCCACAATCAGAATGCGCGGGGTTTCCACGGCGGCTTTGGGCGGGTCAGACGGCATGGGGAAAACCTAAACGAACCGGCGGGTTCGCAAAAGAAGTTTCACGATTGACAACCGGAATGGTTGCATTATGGTTTAAGGGCATGCCAAGCATTACTTTAAAGGATATTCCGGCGGACCTGCACGCGCAACTCAAACGCGAGGCCAGCGCCAATTTCCGCTCTTTAAACCAGGAGGCCATGGCGCGCATCCAGCGGAGTTTCGATCTGGATGAACGATTCACCACCGCCGCCGTCAACCGGCTGATTGAGAAGGCGGTCAACAGCGGGCCGGAGCAGCGGTTGACGCGGGCGGCGTTTGACGGGGTCCGCCAGTCGGCGCGGCAGAAATTTGGCAAGCGGAAGCAGGCGGCATGAATTTGAAATACCGCCCCGGGTTTTTGGAAGATGCGGCCCGCGAAGAGTTTTACCTGTTGGAACATGCCGGGGTGGAGAGTGCCGATGCCTGGCATGAGGCCCTCTGGGAAACGCTGGGGTTTCTGGACCGCACCCCGCTGGCGGGGCGCGCCCGGATGGACCTGAAATTTCCCGGCATTCGCTCCTGGCGCGTCACGCATTTTGAACGCTGGCTCATTTTTTACGCGGTGCGGGGCGACGATTTGATTTTTTACCGGGTGATGCCCGGGACCATGAACCTCCACGCCCTGGAATTGAAGGAGTGATGGGAACTCACGCCTTGAGTTTCAAATGGGAAATGCGGAAGACGGCGCCCTTGGGCTCATTGGGCAGGCAGGTGATTTCCCAGCCATGGGCCAGCACAATCTGCTGCACCACCGCCAAACCCAGGCCGGTGCCTTTTTGGTTGGTGGTGAAATAGGGCTTGAAGATTTCCTGGCGGTTTTCCGGCGGCACCCCGGGGCCATCGTCCCGAATTTCCAAAACCGCCTCCGTCGCCCCCGCCTTGCGGGTGACGACTTGGATGTGACCATGGGCCCCCACGGCCTGCACGGCATTCATCAGCAGGTTAAACAACAACTGGCGCAACAACTGTTCATCCGCCTCGATGAACACCGGGTCGCCCGTGGATTCGATGGTGAGTTTTTTCTCCTCGATGTCAAAGCCCAGCGTGCGGACCACCTCGGTCACCGCCGACGGCAGGGAAAGCCGCACGCGCCGGACTTCGCGGGGGCGCGAGTAGTTGATGAATTCGTTGAGCTGGGCCGTGACCTTGTCGGTTTGGTTGACAATGGCCAGGGATTTTTCGTGGATGTCCGGGGTGGAATCCACCGCCTTGGAAAGCATTTGCGCCATCCCGCGAATAATGTTCAGCGGATTGCGCGTTTCATGCGCCAACCCGGCGGCCGCCAGATTCATCTCCCGCAAATGCGAGTTCAATTCACTGGCGCGGATGAGCCGGATTTGCAGTTCCGAAGTTTTGGCCAGACTGCGCCGGGCCAGCCCCACGCCGAGCGCGGAGATGCCGGCAAAAAACACGATGACATACCTCAGCCAGAGGTCGTCATGGCTGATCGCCAGGTACTTTTCCGTGGACATGGCCAGCACCAAGCCGTGCAACTCATGTTTTTGGATCAGCGCCTGGTAATCCTTTTCATCCATCCCGCGCAACCAGGGCGGACGCGGACCGCCCTCGCGGTTTCCCCGGGGACGCGATTCGCCCTCCGGCGGCGGTCCCGGCGGCGGAACGTCGCTTCCTCCCCGGACCATCTCATTGGGGTCATGCCCGGCGGGATGGTTGGTAAGGGAGGCATCGGACGGCAGGGGTTGACGCCCATCCTCCGGCGGTGGCTCCCGCCGGGGAAAATCCCGACCTGCGCCGTGCGGGCCATTGGTAAACCCCGGGGGCGGGGGTGGAATCACCACGGTCGCATGAGCGTTGCGCCCCTCTTCCGGGGTCACCTTCGCCCCCTCGATGGGATGAACAAACGTCACCGTATGAACCCCCCAATGCTCGCCATTCTGCAACAGTTCCGTGTGCGAAAAATCAATGGGATTGCCGGCGCTGACCACCGGTTCGCTGGCGGTGTTCAACAGCACCACGGAAAGCACCTTGCTGGATTTTACCAATTGATTGGTCTGGCCGTTGACCAGCTCCTCCAAGACCGGCTCCAGGCGTTGCTGCAGAACCCCGCCCCGGAAGCTCATGCCCCGCACCACCACGCTGAGCGTGTTGGCGATTTCCTTGGAACTGTTGCGCAAATCCGCCTTGGCCGCCTCCTGAACGCGGAAATGTTCCTCGACCTGCCACCCCACCACCACCAGCCAGACGAAGAGCAGAAGTCCGTAAATCAGGGCGCTGCGGCGAAGGAGTGGCATGCGTTCGGGTTGGTTGTGGCGGGCCGGAGAATTAATCAGTGACTTTTCTTGACCGGCAACTGATCCAGAAAGTGGTTGAGTTCCTCTTCATTAAATGAATTGGTCACAAACTGGGACGCCTGCGACTGCTCCTTGTCGGAAACGGCCGCGAGTTGATCGGCGGCCTTGACAATGTGCGGCGTGATGAAAATCACCAATTCCTCCTTTTGCTTGGTCTTGGTGGTGGATTTGAAGAGATTTCCCAGGACGGGAATATCCCCCAGCACGGGCACCTGGCTGACGTTGGCTGACCGAACGTCCTGAATCAACCCGCCGATCACCACCGTTTGTCCGTCCGGTGTGACGACGACCGTGTTGGCCGAGGTTTTGTTAATGTTGGGGGCGTAGATCGCGGATGAAAAAACGCTGGAACTGCTGATCACCTGCCCGGGAGTGGAGGTGTCAATGGAGGTGTTTTGCGGCACCAAAATCATCTCCACCATGTTGTTGGCCCCGATAAACGGAGTCACATCCAATTGAATGCCCACATTCGAATAGTTACCGCTGATGGAGGTGGTGCCGGCCGAGATGGTGGTACCTTGTGTGATGTTCACCCCGCTGGGCAGGTAGATATACTGACCCGCCACGATCTCGGCCAATTGACCATCCCGCGCCAGAACGGAGGGCCGGGCGAGAACCTCCGCCTTGCCCTGCTGGGCGAGGGCCTGCAGCGTGGCCTGATAATCCTTGCCGATGATCTGGTAAAATCCGCCGCCAGTGCCAGAGGTCCCCGGTGATTGGGTGGTGTTCGCCTGCCCCAACGCATTGTAGGTCGTCGAAGCCGAATTCAGTTGGGAAAGCCCAAAGGTGTTCGCCGCGCTGACGGACGAATTCCCGGCCGGCCCGGCCCAGCCGCCTTGCACGCCCAAATCCAGCGAATTGTTATGGGTCACTTGCAGGAAAACCACCTTGATCAGCACCTGCCGCTTGGGCCGGTCAAGATTGTCAATCACCTCCTGGATTTGCCGCGCGGTGTCCTCGTCCGCAATGACGGTGATGGTGTGCGTGTCCGGGTCCACGGCAAACGTGGCCGAACCGACCTGGCCATTGTTGTTATACTGGCTGGTGCTGGAACTCGTGCCGCGGTTTGCGCCGCCGCCAAAACCACCGCCGCCAAACCCGCCAAATCCGCCGCCCCCGAAACCACCGCCCCCGAAACCGCCTCCGGTGCGCTGCTGGGCCTGAACGGCCAGCAGGACGCTAAACAGACAAGTTACGACGGCGCAGAAGGTTTTTTTATAAAATGGTGTCTTCATAAAATTAAATTGTTCAATGGATTGTTGCTTAATAGGCGCGACTGCCGCCCATTCCCCCGCCGATGCCGCTGCTGCTGCTGCTGCCGCCGGTGGTGGTTGAACCGGTGCCGGAAGAGGTGGCGTTTTGGGTTTCACGCGTGCCCAAAGCACTGGTGGTGGAGGAGGAGGAACCGGTGCCGCCACGCGAACCGGAACTGCTGCTGCTCCCGCCAAACATGCTTTGCAACACCTGCAAATCCTGCATCGTATCGCCATTGTTCATATGGAAGACATAGACCTTTTGATCCCGGCTGGACGACACATCCAATTGGGCCATCATCCCCTCAATTTCACCCATCAAATCCTTGGAAGCCGTCACAATGACCGAGGAGGTGCGCAGATCGGGCGTGGCCAGCACCTGCGTCTGTTTTTGCATGCGGGCTGTGCTGCCGCTGGCACCGCTTGCCGCGGCGCCACCGCCGCCACCGCCGCCGCCCATCATGCGGGCAAAAAATCCGCCGGGGCCGCCGCCGCCAGGACCGCCGCCAAACCGGATGGGCGCCGTGGAGGTCGCCGTCGAACCGCTGCTCGACGGGAAAATCGTGGCCAGTTCGTTGGCCACATCCGTGGGATTGGCATGCGACAGATGAAACACGCGGATTTGCGTTTCCCCTTCCGCGCTGCTGTCCACCGCCTTGATGATTTCCACCAGGTGCCGGATGTTGGACTGCGTGTCGGTGATGACAATGGAGTTACCCGCTTCGTTGGCCACAATCGTCGCATCAGACGAGACAAAAGAAGACAGGTCCTTCACCAATTGCTCGGCTTCCACAAACCGGATGGGAATGATCTGCGTGACAATCTCCGCATTATTGGGAATCTGCTCCGGCTCGTTGCTGACCTTGACGGGAATGTCCCGGGTCTTCGCATCGTTCTTATCCACAATGTTCAACTCCCGGCCATGGCGGATGGCCGCCAGGCCGTTTTTATTGAGGACGGAATTCAACAGATCCACCGCCTCATCCCGGGTCAGGGGATGGCTGCTGATGACATTCACGCTGCCAGCGACATGAACATTGGGGTCAAGGAGGATGATGAAACCCGCCGCATCGCTCAAATAATTGAGCACCATCTCCAGCGGCGCATTGCGAAAATTCAAGCGCAGTTCATCCGCATTGGTGCCGGAGGCGGTCGGGGGCATGAACAAATCCGGCGACATTTGGGCCGCCGACAAGTTGGCGGCGGGCCGGTCCTCGGCCTCCGCCGGTCGGGCGCTTCGGGGCGCGGCGGACGGTTCGTTCGTCGAGCCTCCCCCAGTGTCATTGGCGGGCGCGGCATTCATGTCCGGCGGCGGCGTCGCCTCTCCGGGAGCCTGATCCGGGGGCGGGGTTTCGGGGTTGGCGGCGGTGCTGTTGGTATCCTGCGTCGCCGGTGGATTGTCTTGCGCGCGCGCCGAACACAATAGTCCCGCCACGCACAGTGCCGAAAGGGTTTGCCAAATCACTTTATTCATTTGTTCTCCTGTTGTCTAAGCTGCATTAATCTTTTAAGGACATCACTCTGCGGACCCGTGGGAACGGGGACGGCGGCGGAACTGTCGGCCGCGGCGGAACCGCTGCCGGATCCGGTCGCTGCGCCCGGCGCGGAACTGGCCGTCTGGCCCGCAAAACCTTCGCTCTGGCCCGCCGGTTCCCATGCCCCATCACGGCCAAATTGCATCTGATCACCCACCGCCAGATCAATCGTCTTGCCCCCGGCTTCCAGCCGCACGCCCTTGAGCGTAATGATCTGCACGGTGAATCCCGCGATTTTTCCGTTGACTTGCAGGGCCTGGCGGTAATCGGCAAGGTTGCCGTCAAAAAAGGCGAACATCCCCTTGTCGTAAGTCATGGCCCCGACATAGGAAAAAGCCGGCGCGTGGTTGTTGCGGGTGCGCGGAACCACCCGCCGGATGTATCCCGTGGTGTGCGGGTAGCGCGCCGGGTCAAAAATATTTCGATTGGCAATGAACCGGGTGAAGCCGGTGTAATCCGTGGGGCCGGGAACTTGTGACTGCCCGGGGGCCAGGGTAATGCCCGCCAGCAACAGGGCGGGCACCGCGGCAAGCACGCCGCACGGAGCGCGGCGTTCACGCCGCTTCACCGTGCCTGCGCCAACTGCGCCCGATATTTTGTGAGTCATCCGTGCCACCCACCTTGAAGCGGAATTTTTGAGGTTGGTATTCATGGTTTTTGGTTGACCAGGGCCAGTCCGCTGACCTCGATCCCCAGCGTGAGTTGTTGACCGGCGGTGTCGCGCGTGCTTAATTCCATGGAGTCGAGCTTCAGCGCCATCGGCCCTTTTTCGACATTATACAAAAACTGGCTCAGCGTCGGCAGCGTGCCGGTCACCTCCACCCGGCAGTTCAGCGTTTGGTAATCATCCGAATCATTCTTCCACTGGGGCAAAATCCCCGTGATCTCCACGCCGCTGTCCCGCGACCAGCTTGTGAAGTCGCTGATCAATTGATGCTCCGCCACGGCGGAATTGTCCGGCAGCGTGTTGCCGCGCATTTGCTCCCAATGACTGCGGATCCCCTGCTCGCGCACGATCAAAGCCGCCCCGTTCTTCACCTGCGTGCGCAGTTCGGCGATGGCCTTGCCCCGCGCCGACCACTCTTTGATCAGCGGCTCGATCACCAGGCTGTCGCCGAGCCACAGGCCCGCCGCCACGATGGTTCCAATCACCAGCATCTTCTGTCGGTTTTCAATTTTCATTGCCGCCTCCATTTCCCCAGTGAAACTCCACGGTGAATTGCTCCGGCGTTTTGCCCCGGATTTCCTGCACCTTCAATTGCGAAACATCCTCGGCCTGGCGCAACTGTTCCTGCATGCGCAACAGCGCCAGCGTGTCACTGCACGTCCCGTTGCAACTGACAATGTTGCCATCCCGCACATCAATGGTTTTGGCGGTGACATCCCCGCTCTCCGGGAAGGCCAGCGACAACTCGCGCAAAATGCTCAGATCCTGAAAGGAGTCGTCAAACCACGGATGATATTTTTGAATCAACTGCTGCAGGCTGTCCAACTCACTGACCTTGCCCTTCATGGACGCCCACTGCGAACGCAGGCGGATGAGTTGAACCTCCTGGATGAAAAACAAACCGCCCACCAACAGCAGAATGGCCGCCGCCGCCGCGCTGATGGTTTGCAGCCGCCCGGAGGAGTATTTCGCGGCCAGTTGCTGCAGCAGAGTGGGTTTGGGGGGCAAAAATTCAAACGCCGGAAACCGGCCCGTCAGCGCGTTCGCCGCCAGGCTGAAGGCGGCCGAAAGCGACACGGCGGGCGGCAACTCCACCCCGAATTCATCCGGGACATAACTCGAAACGATTTCGACCGCCATGCCCGCAGGCTCAAAACGCAGTTCCATTTCATCCGCCAACTGCCGGGCCAGATCACGCGGGCCGAAAATGCGGATGCGTTTGACCGATTGGTGGACTTCCGCCGGCAACTGCCCCAAAGTGATCCGGGCCTCGCGCGACACCAGGCCGGCATGCAGCACGGGATGACCGGATTCATTTTCAATGGCCCCCTCCAGTCCGCGCAAAGCCGCCACGCCGCCCCGGTTGGTGATCTGAAGCGAAACCTGGTTTTCGCCGACCAGCAGCGCCAGCACTCCGTCGGATTTTTCATCCGCCGGCCGTTGCAGCGCCTGCAACCCCAGGGCAAAACTCACCGGCCGCAGCTTGGCCGCCACCAGCACCTGTTCCAGGCTGGCCAACTGGCTGCCGGGAATCCCGGCCATGGTCACCAATTGCTTGCCCTCCGCCAGCTTGCAAACGGATTGCGTCAGGCGCAGCGTCGCCACATCGCAGGGAAAGCCGCGTTCGGTCTCCATTTGCAACAGGCTGGCCGCATCCGCCTCCGGCAGCGGGGGCAGTTCCGTTTGCGCCGTCAGCACCCACTTGAGCGGCACTCCCACCACGCAATGACGCTCCCGCACCCCGGCGGCATCCAGATGGTTGCGGATTTCACGCCCCACCAGCTCCGGCGCCGCCGTCAGCGGGTCCAGCGAGAGCGTCACCGCAAAGGACTGCTGTTGTTGCAGCGATCCGTTGCTGCGACGAAGCGCCACGCCCGACAAACGGGTCCCGTCCAGCACCAGCCCCAGCAGGCCCGTCAATTTCTTCCGCCGCCCCGTTTTCATGCTTGGAATCATATTCATTTCGTTTCATTGGCCACCCAGGTTTGCCGGGCCTTGGCCCCCAGCGCCCAGCCCAGCCGGCTCAAATCCTGGCGATACAGGATTTTCGGGGCGCCCTCGCTGACATCAAAAACATATTTGACCCGCCGGTAACCCCGCCCATAGGCCCCCACCGCCGCAATGTCCGCCGTAAATTGAAAACTGTGCGTCGTCAGCAAATCATGCGCTTTCATCGTGGTGACCACCTGGTTGTTGTTGCCCAGCGCATCCACCATCCAGGCGATGGAATCCAGATTGTCGGGGTTTTGGTCGCGATAGCTGACCAGACTTTCCGCCGCACTGGTGGCGGTCCCTTCATCCACTCCGCTGCCCATGAACAGAGCGGTCATCACGTCCGCGCTGGCGGTGTTGATGTTCAACCGGCCGGCGACATAATTATTCGTGCCGGCGGTGATGGTGATGTTGTTGTAAATCAAGGCGAACTGGGCCGAGGTCAGATTATCATAAGTCTGACAGCGAAGATAAAAATCCAGAAGGCTGGTGCAGGCTGTCCCTGCAATGCTGTTGGAAAGCCCTCGAAACTGGGCTTGGGGGATACTGATGTTCGCATTTTGAAAAAGCACCCCCAACAGCGCGGTTGTATTCACATTGGTGAGAATGGAACCATCCGAGTGAAAATTGGGTTCGCGGCTGTATACCGTGCAATATTCAAACAGCCCGGATTGCACCTGGCCGGTCCCCGTGGTGTCCTTTTCATTGGCGTCCAGCACGCCGTTGCGGTTGAGGTCGTCCCCCGCCAGCAGCTCAACGGCGGCCCCGTCCACCAGCCGCAGCTCATCCACGGTTTCAAACGGCGCCTGTTTTTCAGCGTAACCATATTGGGCGTATGTCAGGTCCGGGCTCGAGTTGGTGTTGCGCCAGTCCACAATGGCCTGGGCAAAATCCATCGTCATGTTGGGCAGATACGACAGCGTGTTGGTCCCCGCCCGGTTCAAATTCAATTTGGAGCCTTCGTCAATCAAACCGAAATACGGTTCCGTGGTGGACGGCGTGGCCGACGGATCCCGCCCGATGATCCAAAAATGCGCGTCGCCCACCGGCACGGCCGCGCACGAAAACTGGGTGTTCTCCGGCACCGCCCCGTTCGTGGCGTAATTGGAAAGCGCATAACTGACGTAGCGCGCCGCGCCCTCAATCGCCTGTTCGGTGGCGATCCCGTTCACCCGGTTGTCCGCCGCCCGCAATTCGTAAGTCATCGAATTCGCAAAATACAGCGCGATGCTGACCATCCCGATGGAAATCCACAGCACAATGATGAGCACCGAGGCGCTTTCGCGCCGGGCGGCGGACCTCAGGATGGGTGGGTTCAGGGTCATTTCAGGAATTGGTTCGGGACTGGGAGTCAATGGGCACCAAAAAAGTGATCGGTGCCGGGCGCTGATTGCCGTTGTTTTGCCCCGCCAGTTGAATCTCCACGCGCACCGCCAGCGGCAGGTTCGTGTTGACCGAGGTGGTGTCCGTGGTGTCCCAGGCATTCTGCCATTGGTTGCCGTCAAAACACGTGATGGTCATGCTGTCCACGCCGCCCATCATCCATTGGTCATCCACGTCAATGGTCGAGGTCGCCAGGATGTTCCGGGTCACACTCCGAACCAAATCCCGGCCCGGCAGACTGCGGTCCGTCGGCAGCCGCAGCTCGTAGGTGACCTTCTGGACATCCCCCCAGGGCTTGTTCTCGCTCAGCGCGCCCGTGGCGGTGTACATCTCCACGGCCACCGGCTGGCTGATCCCCGGGCTGCTCACATTCCCCGCCTTGAAATCCCCCGCAAATATGCCGTTGGTCGTCGGGCTCATCATGCATTGCAAATCCCGTCTCATCAGGGTGAAAGTGGTGTCCAGCGGCACTTCCGCGTCCACCATCGCCTGGGTGGTGTTGCGCAGGTGCAGCGCGGTGAACAGCACCGAGCTGACCGCCAGCATGACAATGGCGGTCATGCCCACCGCCAGGATCATCTCGATCAGCGTGAACGCCCGCCCATTATGTGATTTTATGTTCAAGGTACTGCACCCGTGCTCGTGGTGGCCGGCGGCTGCGCATTCGCCAGCGTGCTCATGGTCACCCAATAATCTTTGTTCTGCGCCAAAAACTCCACTTTGGCCGTCAACAACTGCATCGCATCCTGCGGCCAGTTCTGGCTCGTCACCGTCCAGCGAAACTCCAGCGGCCCTTCCTCAATTGTTCCGGTGCGCATCCCGCTCGTCCAGTTCGTCGTCACCAGGCTCTCATTCAGCACCCGGTCCGCCACCCGGGCGGCCACACTTTTGCGCACCGCCACTTCCCCCGCCAGCCCCGCCACATGCAGCGCTTCCACCGCCGCCGGGATCACCAGCGCCAGAAACATCATCGCCGCCAGCACTTCGGCCAGGGTGAACCCCGCCGCCGCCCGGACCCTATTTGGGGCTGTCGCTAATTTCATAGCCCGTTCGGTTCTTCAGTTCCACCAGCCACAGCGTCGCCCCCGCCGTATCCATCAGTTGCAGCGTCTGCGGGCTGTCTTCGTCAATCGAACCATCCGCCAAAAACCGCACCGCCGGCAGGTGTTTAAATGTCGTCGGGGTGGTCCCCGCCAGATTCATCACCGTCAACTGCACCGTGCCCGCCATGTTCAAAATCTCCTGCTTCGGATCCCCGCTGGCCGGAGCCGTCTCCTCCTCCAGCCCGTAGGTGCCGTCCTTCTGATCAAACCACAACACCATCGGCATCCCCTCGGACACCGCCCGGCTCTGCCCCGCATGCGCCAGCGACAACAGCCGCCGCACCTCGGAATCCAGCGCCCGGCCGCGGATGAATCCTGACAGCTTCGGCGCGATCATGGACACCACCACCACCAGCAGCGTCATCACCAGAATCAATTCGATCAGCGTGAAGGCGCCTCGGCGGCCGCGGTTACCTGCTCTGCCAGTTGCCAATGTCATCTTCAGTTCCCGCTTTCCCATCCGGCCCCGCTGAATACAAATCGTAACCGGCCGGATTGTGTTTGCCTGGAAAATCGTAAAGGTAATAGCTGCCCCACGGATCCTGTGGCAGCTTGTCGAGATACGGCCCGTGCCAGTTCCGCGCATCCCGTGGCATCTGGATCAGCGCCGCCAGCCCGGTCTTCCCCGGGGGATAACGACCGGTGTCCACCTCGTATGCGTCCAGCGCGGTTTTAATGGCCGCCAGATCCGACTGGGCGGCCGCCTGCCGCGCCTGTTCGCTGCGCCCCATCATCTTCGGCACCACCAGTGCGGCCAGAATGCCGATGATCGTGATGACCAGCAGCATTTCCACCAGGGTGAACGCCCCCCGGCCCGGCCGCCGGTGCATGTTTGAATTTGAATCATTGATTTTCATTTTCGTCGTTGTTTTGAATTTATTTGATGTAATCCTGCAAATTGAATATCGGCAGCAGCATGCCAATGAAAATGAGGCCGATGAACCCGGCGATCAAGAACAACATCAGCGGCTCGGCAAACGCCACCGCCGTTTTCAAATTGCGGTCCAGGTCAAATTCCGTCACACTGGCGATGCGCACCAGTTCCACGTCCAGCCGGCCGCTCTCCTCCGCCACGGAAACCATCTCCAATACCGACCCGGGAAACAGCCGCTTGCAATCCGCCAGGCTTTCCCCCAGCCGCCCGCCCTGCTGCACCCGTTCAATCGCCTGCGAGACCGCATCCACCAAAATCTGGTTGCCAATGGATTTGCGCGCCACATTCAGGCACTGGATCAGCGGCACGCCCGCCCCCAGCAGCGTCCCCAGCATCCGGCAGAACCGCGCCATCGCAAACTGCGAGATCAGCGGCCCCACCAGCGGCGTGCGCAGCACGATCATCTCCCACACCCGCCGGCCCTTTTCCGACACAAACCACGTCCGCAGCAGCAGCACCACCGCCACCACCCCCAGCGCCACAAAAATCCCGTACGACCGGATGATGTGACTCGCGCCGATGATGATTTGCGTGATCAGGGGCAGCGTGCCGTGCACGCTGCTGAACACCTTCTGGAACTTCGGAATGAAAAACACCAGCAGCACCGTCAGCACCACGATCGCCAGAAACAGCAAAATCAACGGATAAATCATCGCCGTCGTGACTTTGGATTTCAGCTCCTTTTCGCGCGTCTGAAAATCCGCGATCTGCGCCAGCACCACGTCCAGAAACCCGCCCAGCTCCCCGGCCTGCACCATCGCCGTATACACCTTCGGAAACGTCTCCGGCGACTTCCCCATCGCGTCCGACAGCGCCATCCCGTCCACCACCAAATCGTGCAGTTCCTTCCATTTGGCCGACACCACCGGATTCGTGGATTCCTTGTACAGAATGACCATCGCCCGGCTCAGCGGCACCCCGGCCGCCAGCAGGCTCGAAAGCAGCCGCGTGAAATTCTCCAGCGCCTTGGCCGGAACCTTTTTGGATTCAAACTTGAAGGAAAAATTGCCGGACAGCGCGGGCAGCGCCGTCCCCTTTTTGACGGCCGCCTTTTCCACCAGGTTGACCGGTCGCAAGCCCAGGCCCGCCATCTGCCGCAGCGCCTCGGGCCGTCCGGAGGCTTCCAACAACCCCTCCGCCACCGCCCCGTTGGCCTGCAACGCCTTGTATTTGAAAGTTGGCATGACGCAAACTCAGACGCGGGACACCGCAATCGCCGCCGGGGACGGAACGCCGGCCGCCGCCGCCGCCGCCGCATGGCTTTGCGTGGCCCGTTCCACTTCCTTCGCCGTGGTCACGCTTAGAACTTCCTCGACGGTGGTGATCCCCATCCGCACGAGCCGCCACCCGTCATCCGCCAGCGAGCGCATTCCGCCCCGGTTGGCGGCCTCGCGAATCTGATCGGACGAGGCGTTTTTCAAAATCAACTGCCGGATCTCCGCATCCGCATCCATCCATTCAAAAATGGCGTGCCGGCCCATGAAACCCGTGTTCCGGCAATCCCGGCAGCCCACCGACCGGTATATCGTGGCGTTGGGAGGAATGCCCAGCCGGGCCTTGAAGGCCTGCGCGTGCGCGGAATCATCCGCCTGCTTGCAGCTTTTGCACAGCACCCGCACCAGCCGTTGCGCCAGCACGGATTCCAAGGAGGAGGCCACCAGATACGGTTCCACCCCCATGTCCACCAGCCGCGTCAGTGCCCCGGGCGCGTCATTCGTGTGCAGGGTGGAAAAGACCAGATGCCCCGTCAGCGAGGCCTGCACGGCAATCTGCGCCGTCTCCTGGTCGCGAATTTCACCAATCAGAATCACGTCCGGGTCATGGCGCAAAATCGAGCGCAGCCCGCGCGCAAACGTCAGCCCCGCCTTCTCGGAAACCTGGATTTGATTGACCCCCTTCAACTGGTATTCCACCGGGTCCTCAATCGTGATGATTTTCCGGTCCGAATCGTTGATTTCGTTCAGCGCCGTGTACAGCGTCGAAGTCTTGCCGCTGCCCGTCGGCCCGGTCACCAAAATGATGCCGTGCGGCAGTTGCAGCACGCGCCGGAAACAATCCAGCTCCCGCTTGTCCATCCCAATGTCCATCAGCCCGCGCAACTTCGAGTTCTGCCGCAGCAACCGCATCACCACCGCCTCGCCGTGCAGCATCGGAATGATCGAAACCCGGATGTCCACCTCCGCGTCCTCAATGCGCACCTTGATGCGCCCGTCCTGCGGCAGCCGTTTTTCCGCGATGTTCAGATGGCTCAGGATCTTTACCCGCGAAACAATCGCCGGCTGAAAACGCTTGAGCTGCGCCGGCACCGAAACATCCTGCAACACACCGTCAATGCGATAACGAATGCGGAATTCATCCTCGAACGGCTCCAGGTGAACGTCCGACGCCCGCAATTCAATCGCGTCCTTTAAAACCTGGTTGACGAACCGGATGATCGAGGCGTCCTCCGCGGCATTGTCAAGATTCGTGTCCTCCGAATTTTCGTCCACCACCTCGAACCCCTTTTCCTCCTCCAGGGTGTCAATGGTGTCCGCGCCCACGCCCAGGCGCTTTTTGATTTCGCGCTGCACCGCCTCGCTGGTGGCGATGACCGGCTTGAGATTCAAGCCGGTCATCGTCTTCAAGGCGTCAAATCCCTGCGTGGCGAACAGGCGGCTCGTCGCCACCTCCACCAAGCCGTTCACACGCCGGAGCGGGAGCAACTCCTCCTTCAGCAGCAGGCGCGCCGGAAACAGGGACAGCAACTCGCGATCCGGTTCAACATCGTCCAGCAGGGTATAGCCCAGGCCATACTCCTGCGCCAGCCAGCGCAGCACCTCATCCTCGGTCTGGGCGGGGATTTTGGCGCGCCGGAGCGTCTCCGCGTCAATCGAAGACATTTGCCGGGACGCGACCATGCGTTCCAACAACGGCGGATTTTCCTGGACGGCTTTTTCGCTCATGGGAGGGTTGAACCGTGTTTTTACCGATGATTAATCCAACAGTCCCAGCAGCGTGGCCTGGGCTTCCTGTTTGGCCGTCAGCACCTGCCGCAGTGCCTCCTCGGCCTCTTTGGCTTTGGCGATCCTGGCCTTTTGGGCCGTCTCATATTTTGCCAGCAGGTCTTTCACCTGACCCGAAGGCGCGCCGTCATCCAGCGCCTTTTGCAGGGCATCCGCCTCGGGACTCGGCGTGCCAAACATGCCGCCGCCACGGCGATTTCCGTTTTGACCGCCCTGTCCCCCCGGGCCGCCGCGGCCGCCCCGGCCGAATAATCTCCCCATGCCCGGTCCCTGCGCATCGCGCCGGGCTTCCATGACTTTCTGAACCAGCGGCTCCACCGCGCTCCAGTCGGTGTCGTTGGTAAAGCCGAGCTGATCACGCACATTGTCCATCATGCGCTGCTGCATCGCGGCCGGATCAAAATTGCCGCGTCCGCCGCCAAAACCGCCGCCGCCACCGCCGCCACCGCCACCACCGCCGCCATTGTTCTGGGCGGAAACATTGCCGACGCCAAATAACAGTGCGGAGGCCAGACCGCACACAATTGCCAGTTGTTTCATTTTCATCATGACTTCTCCAGTTAGGTTTGGTTGTTATGTAACTGTTGTCAAAATGGACGACACCCGAGTACCGACCACACGACTTCTTCCCCTTTAAAGCAATGACCATGCCAACACCAACCCTGCGCCAATCTGCTGGTTTCCACCCACCAGTGCGCAATTTCTGCTCACCCACCGGATATTTCGTAACCTATTTGCGCAGTCCCGTTCTTCGTGGTCGTCAACCCACGGCGCCACCCCTATCCCCGGAGGCGGCGCTGCCGCCCCGCCCATGATTCGTCCTTCCCCGGAGGAGAAGGCCGGAATGAGAATTGCCCAAAAACAGCTTCGCGCCTTGAACCCCTGAACCTGGGACCATCCGACCACTGGCATCCTCCCATTTCTGTGCGCCGGCCGATCATTCTCCCTCTCCTGGGGTGAGAAGGCCGGGGTGAGGGCGGGCATGGATTAATCCCGCAGGGACTGGATTCCCTCCCCGGTTCAGGGAAAGCCCCTTGTTCCTTTTAGACCTGCTCACCGGCCATGAACCTTGTAGAGTT